>JAOPZS010000114.1 GCA_025963965.1 Solirubrobacterales bacterium | reverse complement strand
CGCCCGAGCGGCTGCTAGGCGCTTCGAGCTACCCGATCGTCGTGGCGTCGATCACGAAGCGGTAGCGCACGTCGCTGGACACGACGCGGTCGTAGGCCCCGTCCACCGCCTCGGCCGCGATCAGCTCAATCGCCGGCCTGACGCCGTGCTCGGCGCAGAAGTCGAGCATCTCCTGCGTGTCGGGGAGACCGCCGATCGCCGAGCCGGCCAGGCTGCGTCGGCCTGCGATCAGCGAGAAGGCCTGAACCTTGTCCGGCGTCGGAGGGGCGCCGACCGTGACGAGCGTCCCGTCGACACGGAGCAACCGGAGGTAGGCGTCGAGATCGAGGTTCGCCGAGACCGTGTTGAGGATCAAATCGAAGCTGCTCCTGAGCTTCTTGAACGTCTCGCGCTCGGAGGTCGCGTAGTACTCCTTGGCTCCGAAGCGCAGACCGTCCTCCTTCTTGCTGAGCGTCTGGCTGAGGACGGTCACCTCGGCACCCATCGCCGCGGCGATCTGCACGCCGACGTGCCCGAGGCCGCCCATGCCGACGACCGCGACCTTCGTGCCCTTTCCGACCCGCCAGTGCTTGAGCGGCACATACGTCGTGATCCCGGCGCACAGCAGGGGCGCGGCGTCCGCCAGCTCGATGCTCTCGGGGATCGCCACGACGAAGCGGTCCTTCACGACGATCTGCCGGCTGTAGCCGCCATACGTCGGCGTGCCGTCGTATTCCCGGCCGTTGTAGGTCTGCACGTTGCCCTTGACGCAGAACTGCTCCTCGCCGGCGACGCAGTACTCGCACTCCCCGCAGGAGTCGACCATGCAGCCGACGCCCACGCGGTCTCCGACGGAGAACCTCCCCACCTCAGGCCCGACCGCGGTGACCACACCGGCGATCTCGTGTCCGGGGACCATCGGGAAGATCGATCCGCCCCACTCGTCGCGCGCCTGGTGAACGTCGCTGTGGCAGATGCCGCAGTAGGAGATCTCGATCTGAACGTCCTCGCCGCGCAGCTCGCGCCGGTCGATCGTCGTCTTCTCGAATGAGGCTCCGGCGGAGGGAGCGCTGAGGGCGGGGGTCGTTGCCATTTGTTTCTCCTGGGAGGGGGCGCGGATGTCTGGCCAACCTAACACCAGCTTCGCGCCCCCTCGAGCGGCTCAGTGCGCCATCGCCGGGGCGCCCATCAAGGCCTGCTCCTGGATCTGCCTGCCTGAGCGCAGCAACAGGCCGCTGAACATCGCCCCGAAGAAGAAGATCCCGGCGGACCACCAGAACGCGGTCGTGTAGCCGTGGACCGCGGCCGCCGCGAGGGTGGCCGAGGAGGAGCCGCCGTGCGAGGCGACGAAGCTCGCCGCCGCTGTCGCCGAGAAGGTGCTCAACAGCGCGACTCCGATCGAGCCGCCGACCTGCTGCATCGTGTTGACCAGCGCCGAGGCGACTCCGGCGTCGTCCGGATCGACACCGCCGGTGGCGGTCGCCATCGACGGAGCGAAGATCATCCCCATGCCGACCCCGAGCACGATCAGCACCGGCAGCACGTGCGACGCGTAGCCGGTGTGCACGCCGACCCGCGTGAGCGCCACCATCGAGATCGCGCCCAGGAGCATCCCCGTGGGGACCAGCGGACGGGGGCCGGTACGGGGCAGGACCCGCGTGCTGATCAGCGTCGCCGACGTCACGACCGCGGCCATCATCGGCAGGAACGCGAGGCCGGTCGAGATCGGGCTGAACCCGAGCGTGCGCTGCAGGTAGTAGGTGAGGAACAGGAACACCCCGAACGATCCGGATCCCGCGATCGCCATCGCGCCGAACGACGCGCCGCGGTCGCGGTCGAGCAGCACCCGCAACGGCAGCAGCGGGTGCTTTCCGCGCGCCTGCAGCACGACGAAGGCGACCAGCAGCACGACCGCCGCGGCCAGCGAGCCCAGCGTCAGCGATGCCCCCCAGCCGTGGGTCTGGGCGTTGGAGAAGCCGTACACGAGCGCGAACAGGCCAGCCGTTGCGCTCGCGACACCGGGGATGTCGAGCTTTGGACGGGTCGCCGGGATCTCGTTCACGAGCAGCACGACGGCCGCCGCCGCGGCGGGTACGGCGAAGATCAGGTTCACGAACAGCGTCGAGCGCCATTCGATGTACTGGGTGAGCACGCCGCCGAGCAGCAGGCCGATCGCGCCGCCGCCGCCGGCGATCGCGCCATAGATGCCGAACGCCGTGCCGCGCTCGTGCGGGTCGGTGAACGACGTCGTCAGGATCGACAGCGCCGAGGGCGCCAGCAGCGCCCCGAACGCGCCCTGCAGGGCCCGCGCGGCGACCAGCATCCCGAGGCTCTGCGCCACCCCCGCCAGCGCCGAGGCGAGCGCGAACCCGAGCAGGCCGGTGACCAGCGCGCGCTTGCGTCCGAAGTAGTCGCCGATCCGGCCGCCGATCAGGAGCAGGCTCCCGAACGCGAGCGCGTAGCCGGTGACGACCCACTGCCGGCTGTCGTTGGAGAAGCCGAGGTCGCGCTGCGCCGAGGGCAGCGCGATGTTCACGATCGTCGCGTCGAGGACAACCATCAGCTGGGCGACGGCGACCATCGCCAGGACCAGCCACCGGCGATCGTGTTGACGGGAGGAGGTCTCAGTGGTCATCTCGTTCTCGCATTTCGTATGTGGAGGTCAGTTCTCAATGTGGAGGGACGTTCTCAACTTCAGACACCGTAGCACAGAAGCGGAGCGACCTTCTCCACTTGGAGTACCGTCCTCCACTTCGCTACGATGGGCGCATGGCCACGACCACCGAGCGGCCCCTGAGACGTGACGCGGAGCGCAACCGGCAGCGCATCCTCGAAACCGCCGGCGCGCTGTTCGCCGAACGCGGGCTCGGCGTCTCCCTCGATGAGATCGCGCGGCACGCGGGTGTCGGCGTCGGGACCGTCTACCGCCGCTTTCCCGACAAGGAGCAGCTGATCGACGCCCTGTTCGAGGATCGCCTCGCCGAGATCCTGGCTACGGCAAACGCGAGCCTCGAGATGTCAGACCCGTGGGATGCCCTCGCGCACTTCATCGAACGCTCGATGGAGCTGCAGGTCGCCGACCGCGCGCTGAAGGAGCTGCTGCTCAGCACGACCACCGCGCACGCCCGCATCGAGCAGGGCCGTCGGCAGATCCAGCCGGTCGTGGTGGCCGTGCTGGACCGCGCGCGCCGAGCCGGGGTCGTCCGTGAGGATTTCGACCTTTCCGACCTGCTGCTGCTCCAGCACGCGATCGGCGAAGCGGCGGAGTACACGCACGAGGTCGCACCCGAGGTGTGGCGCCGGATCCTGTGCATCACGATGGACGGGCTGCGCCCGGATCGCCGCCGCCCCTCGCCGATGCCCGTGCCGCCGCTCGACGAGGAGCAGGTCGATTGCACGATGCGCGAGTGGGGCCGGCGCCGCCGGCGCTGAGGACCCGACGTCTGGCGCCGTCAGCCGGGAAGCCGCTGAGGTCTCAACGCGCGAGCGCCCACTTGATCCTTCCAAGCCCCGGGAAGCCGAGCGCCGCCGCCGTCGCGCCGGTCAGGTCCCACTCGCGCCCTGCGATGTAAGGCCCGCGGTCGATCACGGGCACTGTCAGAGCCCGCCCGCCGTAGACGAAGGTGATCAATGTGCCGCACGGAGCCGTCTTGTGCGCCACGCCCAGCTGATTGCGGCCGAGCACTCCACCGCATGCGAGCCCGAGGCCGTAGTCGGTGAACACCGAGGCGACGCTCACCTGGATCCCGGATCTGGGCTCCTGTGCCCAGGGCAGTAGGCCGGCCAGGTTGGCGGCAGCGGCGCTGAGCGCCTGTTCGTGTTCCTTGCGCTTGAGGGCGTCCAGCTGTGCGAGCTGGCTGCGCACTTCTGCGTCCGACGCGGCGCCGGCCGCGGGGCGGAAGGCGGCCGGGACCGGATGAGCGGGCGCGATCTTTCCCGGGGCTGTCGGCGCCCGCGGATCGGACGCCGTCGGGCCGTTCGCACCCGCTCCACCGCCGGGCGCCCCGGCGCCGCCCGTCACCTTCGGCGGGTCCGCAGCGACCGAGGCATTGAGCGACGGTGGGCCGGCGCTGTGGCCGGCGGCACCGCAACCGCCTGCCACCATCGCCGCGACGAGCGCCGGAACGAGAGCGAGACGTGCCGGCGCCTTCGTGCGCCGCGTTCCGGACATCCCGGGATTATGGCCCCACGCGGCCGCTGCACCGGGCCGGTCGGCGGCGTCCACGATCGCCTCCAGAGATCAAGCCGGGGTCCGCCGGCGCCGAAGTTTTCCCATGTCCACGTTGCGCATGCCCCTCGCGGTGAAGGTCGCATTCGCCGCCAGCGGCGTCTGGCTCGCTGGCTATGAGCTTCACCTGCTCGTCGGGCTGCCGTACGCGGGAGTCCTCTTCAACAGATACGTGCACGACGGTGTCCTGCTGCTCGCGAGCATCCTCTGCGGCCTGCGTGCGTGGCGCGGCGCCACCGAGCGGCTGGCGTGGGGGCTGATCGCCGCCGCGCTGCTGTCGTGGACGCTCGGCGAGATCTACTACACGGCCGTGCTGTGGACCGCGCAGTCGATCCCGGTGCCCTCCCCGGCCGACGTCGGCTACCTCGGGGTCTACCCGCTGGCGTTCTCCGGGCTGATCCTGCTGCTGCGGGCGCGCGCGAGGCACGTCAGCGTGACGCTCTGGGTCGATGGCCTGATCGCCGCGCTCGTTGTGGGCGCACTCGGGGCCGCCGTGGTGTTCGAGGAGGTCCTGAAAACCGTCGGCGGCAAGCCGATCTCCGTCGCCACGAATCTCGCCTATCCGCTCGGCGACCTTCTCCTGCTGGGGATCGTCGCGACCGCGTTCTCGCTGCGGCGCTGGCGTCCCGATCGCAGCGGCCTGCTGCTCGGCCTCGGGATCGTCGTCTTCTGGGCCGCCGACGGCCTCTACCTGGTGGAAGTGGCGCAGAACACCTACACCCAGGGTGGATTCTTCGACGTCGGCTGGTGGGCTGGAATCGTGCTCATCGCGCTCGCCGCGTGGCAGCCGACGAAGGCGATGGCCAGGCGCGAGCGCCGCGAGAGCGTCGCCGCGATCTACGCGCCGATCGGCTTCGCCCTGATCGCACTCGGCCTGCTCGTGTTCGCCACAGTGCAACCCCTGGACAAGCTCGCCGTCGGGCTCGCGACGGCCGCCCTGGTGGCCGTGATGGCGCGGCTGCTGATCACCTTTCGCGAGCGCGTCGGCGTCCTCCGCGCCACGCGCGACGAAGCGCTGACCGACGCATTGACCGGGCTCGGAAACCGCCGGCGCCTGATGCTCGATCTGGATCATCTCGTTGACCTGCGCGACGGCTCGTTCCACCTGGTCCTGTTCGACCTCGACGGCTTCAAGCGCTACAACGACCGCTTCGGGCACCCCGCCGGCGACTCGCTGCTCGCGCGCCTCGGCGGCCATTTCGACACGGCGGTGCGCCCGTACGGGAGCGCGTATCGAGTCGGGGGCGATGAGTTCTGCGCGGTGATCACCAGCAGCGAGAGCAAGCTCGAGAGCGTCCTCGGGGGAGCCGTCGCGGCGCTCGCCGAGGATGGCGACGGTTTCGCTGTCGCCCCCTCCTACGGCACGGTCTTCGTTCCAGCCGAGGCCCGCACGTCGAGCGAGGCGCTGACGCTCGCCGACGCCAGGCTCTACGAGCACAAGGACTCCCGCAGGCCCGCCCACCACGACGAGACGCACAGTGCACTGCTGCAGGCTCTCCGCGAGCGCGACCCCAGCCTGCACCAGCATCTCTCGGAAGTCGCGAGCCTCGCCCGCGGCGTCTGTCGCAAGCTCGGGCTCGGAGCCGAAGAGGTCGACGAGATCGTGCGCGCGGCCGAGCTCCACGACGTCGGCAAGATGGCCATCCCCGACACGATCCTCGCCAAGCCCGGGAAGCTCAACGGCGACGAGCGCGCCTTCATGGACCGCCACACGCTGCTCGGCGAGCGGATCCTCGCAGCCGCTCCCGCCCTGGCCTCGGTCGCCGGGCTCGTGCGCTCCAGCCACGAGCGCTTCGACGGCGAGGGCTACCCGGACCGGCTTAAGGCCGAGCAGATCCCGCTCGGCTCGCGGATCATCTTCGCGTGCGACTCATTCAACGCGATGACGAGCGACAGGCCCTACGCGCGCAGGAAAAGCCTCGAGGAGGCGATCGCCGAGATGAAGCGCTGCGCAGGGACGCAGTTCGACCCGGACGTGGTGCGGGCGTTGCAGTCGGTCCTCGAAGCCCCGCCCGCGGGCAGCCCTGCCGGAGCCTCATCGGAGGCTCCCGCGGCACGCGCTCCACTGGCGTCTGTCTGAGGCGCGGTCAAGCGCGCGTCCACAGGATCGCTTCACACCCCAGGCGTGAGCGCGACCGCCCTCGATCGCCGGCGCGGGGCGGGCGGCTCCGGGGTAGACTTGCAGGCGACGTGCAGCGGCGGAGGATTCGCCGGGTGGGGCGCTCGTCGCATCCACCTACCCTCCATCCTCATCGCCACAGCCGAGACATCAGCCGAGCTCCCCCGAGCACGCCCCACGGTGGAAACGCTCGATCGCGTCGCGAACGTCGCCGCGATGACGCTCCCGCTCGCCCTGCTCGGCTTCGCCGCCTGGCGGGCCTGGGGAGGCGCGCTGCGCTGGAGCGATCTTGTCGTGATGGCGATCGTCTACTCGCTCACCGGCGTCGGTGTGACCGTCGGCTTTCACCGCCTGTTCACCCACCGCAGCTTCAAGACGGGCCGCGCCGTGCGGTTTCTGCTCGCCGCGCTCGGGTCGGCCGCGATCGAGGGGCCTTTGATCGAGTGGGTCTCCAACCACCGCAAGCACCACCAGTTCTCAGACGAGGCGGCCGATCCGCACAGTCCTCACCATCACGGCACGGGCGTGATGGGGGCGCTGCGCGGGCTGCTCCACGCCCATGTCGGATGGATCCTCGGCGGCGACGCGCTCGCTACCCCCGAGCGCTACGCCAAGGACCTGCTCGCCGACCCCGTCGCGAGGTTCGTCGACCGCACGTTCCTGCTCTGGCTGCTCGCCGGCCTCGCGCTGCCCTTCGCGCTCGGGGCGGCACTGACCGGCACGCTTGCCGGGGGCCTCACGGCGCTCCTCTGGGGAGGAGCGGTGCGCATCTTCCTGCTGCACCACGCCACCTTCTCGGTCAACTCGCTGTGTCACTACTTCGGCCGCCAGCCGTATGAGACCGGCGATCAGTCCCGCAACCTGGCGTGGCTGTCGGTGCCGACGCTCGGGGAGGCCTGGCACAACAACCATCACGCGTTCCCCGGCTCGGCACGCCACGGCCAGGGCCGCTGGCAACTCGATCCGTCCTGGTGGGTGATCCGGGGCCTGGCCCGCTGCGGCCTTGCGTGGGACCTCGTCGGGGTGTCCCCGGCGCGCAGGCTGGCCAAGCAGGGCTAGCACGACTCCGAGACCGGAGTGTCTGTCAATCGAGGTGAGTGCTCAGCGGGCGGTGCGCCACCAGGCGGTGATGGCGGCCCGGTGAGGCGATGCGGCCGGCCGGTTCCCTGGCGATCGCGTCGCGCTCGGCGCGGCGCGCCGCGCGCCGGTCGGCGAGGTCCTTCGCGAGCGTCCGCAATGCCAGAACCTGCGGGCTGAGGCGGTCCTTGCGCCCGACGAGCGAGACGGGCAGCGAGGGGCCGTCGCGCAGCGGTATGACGGCGATCCCGGGAAGCGACGCGGCGATCGTCTGCGCCTGCAGCGCCGGTGCTATCGAGATCGCCGAGCCGCCGGCGATCGTCGCGACCATCCCCTGGAGAGTTGCCGGTGAGGCGACGGTGTGTGCCGGGCGGCAGCCGTCGCGCTGATCGTCGAGGCTCCAGCTCGCCGCCCACACCGGATCGACGCCCGCGGCCATATCGATGAACGTCTCATCCAGCACCTCGGAGACGGTCAGCTGACGCCGCGCGGCCAGACGATGGCCTCGGGCCGTGAGCGCGACCGCCGGCTCGGAGCGCAGCGGCTCGACCCAGGTCTCCTCGTCCTCGCTCAACACCGTCGAGATCGTCACGTCGACCTCCGCGAGCCATGAGCCGACCGGAGCCGACGGGAACGGCAGTTCCCGCGGCCGCAGCTCCGCCGCCGGGTGCGTGAAGGCGAACGCTTCGATCAGGCCCGGGTCGACCTGCCAGGCCGGCAGCCCCATCGTTCCGATCACGATGCTCCCGTGCAGCTGGCGGTGCAGCCAAGCCGCTGCCTCGCTCGCCTCGCGCTCCGCCGCGACCAGCGCCTGGGCCTTGTCGAGGAACAGCTCACCGGCAGCGGTCGGAGTCACTCCGCGCGCATGACGGCGCAGCAGCTGCACGCCGAGCTGGGCCTCGAGCCTGGAGATCGACTGCGACAGGGCCGGCTGGGCGATGTGCAGGCGCCGCGAGGCGCGGGTGATCTGCTGCTCCTCTACGACGGTCACGAAGTACCGGAGCTGGTCCCGCTTGAACACGATCGCGCGCGCTCACCTCGCGGCGAGCTGTCCTTCCCGCCTCGTCGACGAGCGGCCTCCAAGACGCGGGCGCGCAGCCGGTGGGCTTCCCGGTGACCGCGATGAGAAGCGGATCACGGTGTCGAGGTCGGCCCGGTCGGTGACGGTGATCGCGCTGCCGGCCCGTTCGTCGGTGAGCGTGATCCGGCGGGGAGCCTTGACGAAGAAGCGCACCACCGAGCGGCCGCTCGCGACGACCGTCAGCAGGTCCTCATCGCTGTCGTAGCGCACTCTGCGCAGCGCGCGCCAGACCCCGTAGCTGTCCGCTGCGCATTCTCTGCGGGGCTCGACGGTCACCCGTACGGACTCGGCCGCCACCCTCGAGAGGTACTCGCTCCACTCCGTCCGATCGAGCTGGCGCGTCTGCACGATGTTCAACTCCTCTCCGGCATAGGTGCACGTCGACTATCGATCAGCGCCGCGTACGGCGCGACCCAGTTCTGGCCCTCGCACGGTCCACTTCTGGACACCGCTCAGAGCGCCGGTCGCGCGCTCGGTCAGCCGGTCGGTAAGGATGGCGCTGATGGCGAGCGTCCCCGATCCGCGTGCGGGCCGACGATGAGCGCCGAGTCGGAGCGCTCGGCCGATGTGATCGTCGTCGGCGGCGGACCGTCCGGGAGCACGCTCGCCTGGGCGCTGGCACGCAAGGGCGTCGACGTCGCGGTGCTCGAGCGACGCCGGTTCCCGCGCGAGAAGGTCTGTGGCGACTACGTGGACCCGCGCGGCCTCGAGGTCCTGCGGGCGATGGGCGCGCTGGACTCCTTGGAGCGCTCATCCCCGCCGAGGATCACCCGCACGGCCACCTACGTCGACTGGGAGCGCCGCTACGACGGCCCGATCCCGTTCTACGGCGAGAGCGACCACCTCGAGGCCCACGGCTACACGATCCCGCGCGGTCAGCTCGACGAGGCGATGCTCCAGGCGGCCGCGCGTGCCGGTGCGAAGGTCGACGAGCAGACGACGGTGCTCGACGCCGGCGCGACGGCCGGCGGCGTCGAGGTGAGCGCCGAGCACGGCGGCGCGACGGTCCGCTACCGCGCCCGGCTGCTCGTCGGCGCCGACGGGGTCAACTCGGTGGTCGCCAAGAGCCAGGGGCTCGACGCCGCCGATCCCGCCAGGACGGTCCTCGCCCGGCGCGCCTACGCCGTGATCGCTGCCGAGGAGAGCGGGCAGGGCACGGCGGAGATCTTCTTCGACGGCAGCACGTTCCCCGGCTACGCCTGGATGTTCCCTTCCGGCGACGGGCGCGTGAACCTCGGCGTCGGCCTGCTGGCCGAGGCGCGCGAGCGCTTCGACGTGCATCTCCCAGCCCTCTTCGACGAGTTCCTCGCGGGCCTTCGCCTGCACCATCCGCGCGGCGCCGAGATCGAGCTCGTCTCCAAGCCGATCGGCGGGATCGTACGGACCTTCGGCGCCGCTGCCGCAAACCGCTTCGACGGCGGCGTGCTGATCGGCGACGCGGGCTGCTTCGTGGACCCGATGACGGGCGAGGGCATAACACCGGGGATGGAGTCCGCGCTGCTCGCCGCCCCGGTGCTGATCGCGGCGCTCGAGCAGGGTGACTTCAGCGCCTCTGCGCTCGCCGGCTACGAGCGGGCGTTCCACGCCTACTTCGACCCGTCGATGGTCTTCCTGGACTTCTGCGCGGTGATGCTGCGCAATCGCCATCTCAAGCGCCCGTGGCTGCGGGCGCTCGCGCGCGGCTGTGAGATCGCCCAGCGCGACGAGGACTTCGCCCGCGTCTCCGGCAGCTATTTCGGAGGCATCGAGCTGCGCCCCCTGGACATCATCGGCCAGGTCTGGAGCCACTCGCTCGAGGACCTGCTGCTCGCGTGGAGGCAGGTCATGCCAGGCGCCGCTGCCGGAGGGGGCGGCGAGGGTCATGGTGTCACTCCGTCGGATCTGCTCGATTGGCCGCTCGCGCTCTCACGCTCGCTGCTCAGCGATCCCGTGTGGCACGTGCAGTGGATGCGCGACATGGAGCAGCAGTGGCGCACTCTGCTCTCGACGGCCGCAGGCGCAGGGAGCGACCCCCGGGGCGCGGGCCTGCTCGGCGAGATGTGAGCCAAGCGATCTGCGGCGACCCCGTGGGTTACGCTTTTCGCGTGCGCGAGGAGGACGGATATCGGCTTCTCAGGAACGGAGCGCTGATGACGGCCGCGACCGCCGCCCGTGTGGGTCTCGGCTGCGTGGAGCTCTGGTCCCAGCGGATGCCCCCGCTCGTCAAGCTCGCCTCCGAGCTGGGCGCGAAGGCGCCGCCCGAGGGCGCTCCGCACCCCGGTCCCGCGAGCGGGCGGCTGCGCGACGAGCTGCTCGCCGTGGCCCGCGAGTCCGCTGACGTCGTGCTGCGCGAGGTGCACCGCGGAGTCGAGGATCTCGACACGTTCACGCGGCCCGGCGAAGAGCCCGCTGGGGATCCGAAGCGTCGCGCTCGCGCGAAGCCGTGAGCGCACCGCAGCTCGTCACCGACGGCGTCGTCTCCGCGCTCGGCGCGACACGTGAGATCGATCTGCTGCGCGACCGGCTCGAGCTGTGGCTGACGGCGGTCGACGCCGAGCTGCGCGAGCCGCTCGCGAGCGCGTTCGCCGGGCAGCCGAAGTACTTCCGGCCGCTCACGCTGTTCGCCTGCCGACGCGCGCTGGGCGAGCAGGAGATCACGCAGGAGTCGGTGGAGCTGGCGCTGGTCATCGAGCTGATCCACAACATGTCGCTGGTCGTCGACGACGTCCTGGACGGCTCGGAGCTGCGCCGCGGCGTGCCGACGTTGCAGGCGGGGTTCGGCCGGCTGCACGCCCTGATGGCTTCCGGCTATCTCGTCGCCGACGCCTTCGAACTCGTGGCCGGCGACCCGTTCGCGACCCGCCACGTCGCCGAGCTGCTGCGCCGCCTGGCCGGTGCCGAGTGCCTGCAGTGGCGCCTGCGCCGCCAGCCGCTGGGCACCGAGGACTGGCGACGCATCGCAGGCGAGGACACGGGCTCGATGTTCGAGATATGCGCCGTGCTGGGCGGGCGCTCGCAGCAGCTGCGCCCGTATGGCCGCCTGCTCGGCATCCTCTACCACGGCTGTGACGACGTCGGAGACCAGCGCGGCCTCGAGGCGCTGGGCGGCGGCGGCGAGGAGGACATCCGAGACGGGATCCTGACGC
The DNA here is from genome assembly GCA_025963965.1 of Solirubrobacterales bacterium. Lineage (GTDB taxonomy): Bacteria > Actinomycetota > Thermoleophilia > Solirubrobacterales > Solirubrobacteraceae > Palsa-744. The sequence goes on along the minus strand of JAOPZS010000114.1, from coordinate 24,611 downwards.
TGCCTGCCGCACTTGCGATCCGCGATCCCCGGGTACGCGAGCTGTTCTTGATCGACGACGACGATTCGTCGCGCATGCGCGCGTTGGGGGACGCCTATCGCGAGCAGCTGGCCGGCGCCGAGAGCGTGCTCGACGGGATCGCGCAGGAGGCGTGCGCCGAGGCCGTGCGCGTGGCCGGCGATCCCGCGCCGTTGATCGCACTCGTGCACGAGGTGCGCCGGCTCTCCACCCGCTGAGCCGCGCTGGCGCCTCGCCCTACGCTGCGGCTAATGCGGGTGCTCCCCGCTCGCGACGAGCGTCGCCCGCGCCCGCACCACATCGGGGATCGTCGAGTCCGCCCCGAACCACTCGCACAGCGAGGCGACGGTGCCGATCGAGGCGCAGGGCTCGCCGAGCGCGCGCTGATGGCGCGCGAGCGCAATCGCGCTGCGCAGCTCGAGCAGCCGCGCGCCCTGGTCGTGCGCCGAGCGGATCGCGCGTTCGAAGGCCGCGGCTGCCGCGGCGGGATCGCGGTTGGCCCCGGCCATCAGCACGCGCCCGGTCAAGCGCTGGACTTCCGGCTCGTAGAAGCGTTCGCCGACCTCGTCGATATGCGCCTGGGCCGCCTCCACGGCCTCGCGTGCGAGCAGCTCCTCGCCCGCGGCGAGCCGCGCTTCGGCGAGCAGAGCGTAGAAGTGCGGCACACCGACCCGCCCGCCCGAGTCGAGGTACAGCTCGAGCTTTGACTCGAGCGTCCGGTGAGCGTTGCGATCCTCGCCGGCCAGTCCCGCCAGCCACGTCGACCACATCGAGCAGACGTCGCTCCAGTAGCCGATGTTGCGCTCGACGCAGAACACGCGCGTGCTCTCCAGCCACCCCCCGAGCTCGGCGCCCCGACCGGCGAGCAGCAGCAGGGCGCAGCGCATGCCGCGGGCCAGCGCAAGCGTCACGGGCCCCCCCGCTTGCTCGGCCAGCTCGAGGCTCTCGTCGCTCACCGCGAACGCCTGATCGGTGCAGCCGACGTGCCACAGCAGGGTCGAGAGATACGCACGCGCTCCGACGGCCGGGTCGGGGTGCGCCTCGTGGATGTAGTCCGGACTCTCAGAGGCGGCGGGCGAGCGTATGCACGCTTCCAGCTCCGCTCTCGCCGGGCCCAGCTCGCCACGCAGCATCTGCGTGAAGCCGAGGTAGAAGTGACCCTCCGCGAGCCAGGCCTCGTGCCCGGCTCGCCCGGCGGCGAGCATCTCCCTCGCGACGTTCAGGGCCGGCTCGTATTCCGCGCGCGCGTTGTGCAGCAGGAACCGGCCGCGGATCACCGGGACCATGTGCTTCTCACCGCCGGCTCGCGAGTACGCCTCGGCCGCGCGGTCGTAGATGCCGCGCACGTCGGCCGCCGGAGTGCGTCCAGCCTGCAGCGCGGCACCTCGGTGCGTCAGCAGCTCGCCCCGCTCGAGATCGCGCGCAGGAGCAGGGTCGGTTTCGTCGAGCGCTTCGACCGCCCGGCGAAAGTGCTCTGAGGCCTCGAGGAACGACGCGCTCTTGAGCGCCCGCCTGCCGGCCAGCTCCCAGTAGTCCAGGGCCTTACCGGGCTCCTCGGCCGAGGACCAGTGCAGCGCGATCATCTCCGGGTGGGCCCGCCATCCCGGCGTGGCGCCCGAACCGAGCAGCTCGGCGACTCTCCCGTGGAGCAGGCGCCGGCGCCGGCGCAGGACCCTGGCGTATGCCGCCTCCTGCAGCAGCGCATGGCGGAATTCGAGCCGGAAGCCCGAGCCTTCCACGGGCCGCAGCACCTCCTCGGCCGTGAGCTGAGCGACCGCCGATCTGAAGTCGCGACGGTCGAGCGCGCTGAGCGCGGCGAGCAGGTCGCCCTCGAACTCCCTGCCCAGCACGGCGGCGAGATCGATCACACCCGAGAGCTGCGGCAGACGGTCCAGCCGCTCGGCGAGCAGGCCCTGCAGCGTCGCCGGGACGACCTCCTTCCGGCTCCCGCCGTTGGAGTCGTCGCTCAGCAGCTTCACCATCTCCTCGACGAACAGCGGCACCCCCTCGGCGGCCGTCTCGACGCGGAGCAGAGCAGCCTCGTCCAGCTGCGCCGCGCTGATCGCCGCGAGCTCCCGTACGTCCTGGCTGTCCAGCGGGCCGAGCTCGATCTCGCTGACCTCGACCCATCTCGCCCACGCCGGGCGGTAGTCGCGGCGAAACGTGAACACCGCAACCACCGGCAGTCCGGCGACCCGAGCGACGATGCGCTCCAGCAGCTCGATCGTGGTCGGGTCGGCCCAGTGGAGATCCTCGCCGACGAGCAGCAGCGGGTATGAGTCCGTGTCCCCCACCAGCAGCCGCTCGATCAGGCCGAGCAGGAGGTTGCGGGCGTCGCGCGGCATCATCGTCTCCCCGCCGCCTGCCCCGGGCGCGATCGAGAGCAGATCGGCAAGCAGCGGCGTCGCCTCCCGCGCGTCGACGCCCCTGCTCTGCAGCCAGCCCTCGAGCCGTGCGAGCTGCGCCTCGGCCGCCTCGCTCCTGTCGAGACCGGCCAAGCGCTCGAGCACCTGCACCACGGGGTGAAGCGGTGTGTGCGCGTGGTCTGGGGAGCAGCGGAGCACGCGGACGGCGCCGGCCTCACCCGAGACGTGCGAGCGGATCGACTCGACGAGGCGGCTCTTGCCGATGCCGGCGTCGCCCGAGACGTGCACGATCGTGCCGTCGCGGTGCGCGGCGCGCCCCCACGCCTGCCGGAGGCGCTCGAGCTCCTCGGTGCGGTCGACCATCGGCGCCGCGAGGCCGGGGCTCTCGGGGTGAAACTCCGAGGCCGATCCCGCCGGCCCGGGCGGCCGGATCACGTGAACCTGGACGGGGCGGGAAATTCCCTTCAGCTCTCTCGCGCCAAGCGGTCGAGCATCGAAATGGCCGCGCACTAGCGCGAATGTCTCCGCGGTCACGGCGACTGTTCCCGGTGGCGCCAGCGCCTGGACGCGCGCGGCGACGTGCAGCACCTCCCCGACGGCGGAGTGCCGCTCCCTGGCCGCACCCGAGCCGAGCTCGCCGGTGACCGCGACGCCGGTGTGAAGGCCGACGCGGGCGACGAGTGAGAGGTCCAGCTGCTCGCCGAGGCGCCCGTTCAGCCGCTCGATCTCGTCGAGCACCTCCAATCCGGCCTGCACCGCGCGGCGAGCATCGTCCTCGTGCGCGCGCGGGTAGCCGAAGTAGGCGATCGCGCCATCCCCCTGGTACTGCGCGACATAGCCGTCGTAGCGTTGCACGCCGATCGCGCAAGCCTCGTGATACCCGCTCAGCGCATCTCGAAAGTCCTCTGGATCCAGGCGCTCTGCCAGCGCGGTCGAACCCACGAGGTCACAGAAGAGAACTGTGAGCTGGCGGCGCTGAGCATCGCCGCCCTCAGGATCGATGCCCGTCAACGCCACCGGCTCGCCGAGCGGTGTGCCACAGCGGCCACAGAAGCTCATCCCCTCCGGGCTCTCGAGACCACAGCGCCGACATTGCATCTCGCCGCCCCCTGTGCTGGTCAGTGCAACGAGTGACTGCGGCAAGCATAGTGTGCAGTCGGGCCGCCCGGCCGCCTGACGAGGTGTGTGTGAGCTACGCTTGAGGTGTGAGTGCCACCGATCGGGAGACGGGCCCGGGGCTGTATCGGCTGCTCGCCGCGTCGCCGATCATGGGCGCCGCGACCGCCTACCGCGCCGGGGCCGCCTACGCGAGTGTCTGGTACAAGAAAGCGCCGCGGCTGACGAGCCTCTGGTTCGATGCGGTGGAACCGGGGCCCGGTGCCGCCAGCGCGGGCGCCAAGCTTCGCAAAGAGATGCTGGCGGCGAGCGAGCTCTCAGTGAAGCGCGTCTCCCACGAGCTCAACCGCGGCATCCACGACCTCGAGCACGTCAGCCGGCCCCCGGCCAAGCGCAAGCGGCCCCCGACGATCTTCTAGGCCTTCTCCCGGGGTGGCAGCCCGGGAGTGAAGAGGTATCGCAGCGTGGACGGTCCTCCGGCGATCATCCGCTCGTTCTTGCCGGGCTGGTCGGGATTCCAGGGTGGTTCGGTGTCGTCCTCGGTCATCCGTGACCAGCCCATGGCCGCGTACGCAGCCGCCACCAGCGAGTAACGCAGCACCAGAAACATCTCACTCGGAAGCGTCTGAGGACGCAGGATCTCGACCGGGTCGCCCAGATTCACCCTTTCGACCACTCCTTTCGCGGCGGCCAGTCCGGTGGCGACCGCCGCCTCGACGGTCGTGATGCCGAAGTCGTGCAAACAGAAGTCGCCTGCGAAGAACAGGTTCGGAACCCACTTGGGGGCGGGGTGCGGTCGCCACGCATCCGTGCCGATCGTGTTGAGTGTGAGCTGCGCGTCGGCGTTTGGCTCATACGCCGTCGCGACCCAGTCGATGTCCGAGGACGGGTCCTCCCATTTGTCGCCGGGCTCGAACGGGAGAAATTTGGCCAGTTCCGTCAGCATCTCGAAGGCGTTGTCATCAGCCGAGGGGCCGCTCAGCCTGAAGCGTTCAGAGCAGGACACCGCGAGCACGGTTTTCCCAGGCGCGAAATGTCCCGCCCACAGCTGCGAGATGTCTATGAAGGCGAGATTCAGCTTCGAGCCGTAGATCGCTACGGGCTCGCGAGGCAGGCCGGGGAGCTTCTTGTTGATGGCGACGCTCAGCACGGGGATCGACTGCGAGGTGAGCCGAGCGAGCTCCACCAGACCTGGAAGCGCGTCGACGATCCGGCTGCCGCGGGTACCGTGCCGAACCAGGTGGGAGAGCTCCGCCGGCGGGACGGCGAGCACCAGGTTCTCGACCGGCTCGGTCGATCGTTTCCCGTCGCGGATCGTCGTCATCGTCGCGACCTCGAAGCGTTGTTTCTTCTTGGTGGGCTTGACGGTGACCTGGCTGACGGTGACCCCCGTCTCGACGTCTGCGCCGTGGTCTTTGAGGGCTTTGACGATGGGGTCGATCACGGTCGTCTGCGCCGAAGCGCTGGTCAGCCAGCCGGGTTGCTCCGCGGCGCCGAAGCAGTACGCCGCGTACGTGCGGCAGTCGACCGCCGAGATCAGATACGCCGGTATGCCCCACACCCGCAGGACGAACGCTTCATATGCGGCGAGGGCAGCGGGCGTCATGTACGGCCTGCTCTGCAGGTAGCCCGTGAGGCTCATGTTCCGCAGGCGCCTCTCGGCGCTCACCGTCTCCGCCTGCAGGTCGAGGCTCGCGTAGCCGAAGATGAACATGTCGGCGGGCGAGGCGAGCCCCGAGAACATGTTCTCGATCAGGGTCTCGGGGGAGTACGGATTCGTCAGCTTCTCGAAGCGGACCTTGCCCTTCTTGGGCCGGCGAAGCTGGTAGACGGAGCTGAACGGGCTGAAGCTGTCCTGCTGCTTGACGCCGACGTCCTCCATCAGCTGCCAGAAGTTCTCGTACCAGCCCTGGAACATGTGGGGATAGATGTCCAGCGCTGGCTCACCCGGTCCACGCGGACGTGAGGCGAGGTTGCCGCCGAGCACCGGCTTCTGCTCGTAGAGCTTTACGGCGTACCCCCGTTCGGCCAGTCGCAGCGCTGCTGAGAGTCCGGCGATGCCTCCGCCGACGACGGTCACCGAGGCACCGCCACCCGCCTCGCCGGCAGGGACGTCCTGCCCGCGCTTATCGGGCTCGCTCATCGACTGCGCTGCTGTTGCACGCCCTGACCCCCGTCCGGACAGCAATGACCGCTCCCGATGATCGCACAAGCGCGAGTGGCCGTTTCGGCGACTTGACTCGGCCGCTCCGCCCCGCGCGGGTGAAGGGGCACCCGCGCGGAAGGGACGGCAGCCCCGGGCTGTCGTTGGCGGCTACCGATCTGAGATGTTCCCGCCGCCGGCGCTCGAGGCTGACATGCGTTTCCGATCACTTCGCGGCAAGCATCGCGATTCGCGCAAGCGCGCGCCACCCAGATTCCGACCTCCAATCGTCCAGAACTGGAGTGCAGGCGGAGCGCTCAGGCGGCGCGGGCGCGAAGCGCCTCGATGTCCAGCACGATCAGCTTGCGCCCCTCGGTCTGGACCCAGCCCAGCTCGCGGAGCCGTCGCAGGGCGTCGGCCAGGCCGGCTCGGGAAGCGCCGGTCCAGGTCGCCATGTCCTCACGGGAGATCGGCATCTCCACGACGCTCGCCCCCTCCTGGGAGACCACCCCGTAGCGCTCCGCAAGCTCCACGATCCGGGTGGCGAGGCGTGCCATCGTGTCGAGGGTCCCAAGCTGTGTGCGCTGGACGGTGGCGTCGCGAAAGCGCCGTGCGACGATCTCGAGAAGCACGACGGCGACGCGCGGCGTCGTCTCCAGGTGCCGGCGGAAGACGCCTGCGGGCATCACCAGCGCCCGCACCGGATCGAGCGACGTGACAGACGCCACACGCGATTGCCCGTCGATGAACGCCAGCTCACCGAGGACGTCTCCGGGGTCGCGGATGCTCAGCAGCAGATCGCGTCCGTGCTCGTCTGTTCGCGTCACCTTCACGCGCCCCTCGAGCACCATCATGATGCGATCGTCGGGCTCGTTCTGGAACATCAGCAGAGAGCCGCGCGGGAAGCTGCGAGCCACGCCGATCTCCTGCAGCGCGTCGCGCTCGTCGGCGGTGAGGTCCGCCAGGAACGTGCCCGCAGTCGCCCTGCAACCGTCTTTCTCCCCGACGCTCACAGCCGGGATCCTCCCAGGATGCCGCTCGGAGTGCAGGCGACTCGCGGGCTCGGGTTTCCGAACGTTTCCGCCAGGTCGCATCGAGGGCGCCGGCTCGCTTACTGCATAGACTCAGCCAAACGACCACTCGGAGGATCGCATGTCCGCTTCGCCGGCAGACTTCAACGCCCAGGTCATCGAGGAGTTCCGTGCCAATGAAGGGCGCGTCGGGGGCATGTTCGAGGGCGCGCCGCTGCTGCTCCTTCACCACGTCGGGGCGAGATCCGGCGCACCCCGCGTCAACCCGCTCGTGTACCAGGCCGACGACGGGCGCTACGTGGTCTTCGCCTCCAAGGGCGGCGCTCCGACGAACCCCGACTGGTTCCACAACGTCAAGGCGAACCCGGACACGTCGATCGAGCTCGGCGGGGAGGAGATCGAGGTCCGCGCCGAGGAGGCGACGGGCGCGGAGCGCGACCGACTCTTCACGACGCAGAAGGAGCTCGCTCCGCAGTTCGCCGAATACGAGCAGAAGACCGACCGCACGATCCCGGTGGTGATCCTCACCCCTCGCGTCGGCTGAGGGACCTCCCGGTGGCTCCTCAGCCGCCGGCATGCAGACCCGGACCGGCGGGGCAGCGCTGTCGCCGGGAGCGCAGGCGTATGGTTCCCGCCCGTGCCAGGGACCGGAAAGCGAGCGGCGCGTTCGCCACGCGCTCTCGCCGATCACCTCGCGCGACGCACGATCCCGCGAGCGCTGGTCGCCAGCTCGCGGGTGACGCTGCCCGCACGGCTCCGGGCGCGGGCGCGCCGGCGCCGGCACGGGCGCGAGCGCGTCGAGTTGTTCTTCGCTTTCGACGACCCGTGCAGCGCGGTCGCCGTGCTCGATCTCAGCGCGCGGCTGGCCCCGCGGCCCGTGGACCTGATTCTGATGCCGGTCATCGAGAGGGGTATCGCGGGCGACCCTGCTGTAGCGCAGAAGCGCGACTATGCGATCACCGACGCGCGCCGGCTGGCCAGGCGTGCCGGCCTGGTGCTGTCGCGCGAAGCGCCACAGCCCGCCGGTGAGAGCGCTTTCCTCGCCGAATGGGTCGCCGGCGGGGAGCCCGGGGAGGCGCTGCTCGGCTTCACCACCGCAGCGCTGCGCCGGCTGTGGTTCGAGACCGGCGCGGTCGTCGACCGGGCCGCCTTTCTCGAGCTGTGGCGTGCACACGTCGGCGGCGATCCGGTCCCCGATGCAGGCGCCGTGCGAGCGTGCGAGAAGCGCATGGCCAGGCGCGGGCCGTACGAAACTCCGGCCGCCTGGGTGGCGGGCCGCTGGTACTTCGCCCACGACCGGGCTCCCCAGATCTGCGAATGGCTCGACGTGCTTGGATGGGCGCCGCGATGACCGAGGGGCTCGACTACTACTACTCGTTCCGCAGCCCCTACTCCTACCTGTCCGCGCCGCGCGCGTTCGCGCTGCCCGAGCGCTTCGACGTCAGGCTGGCCTTCCACGGCGTGATCCCGATGGCGATGCGCGGCCAGTCGGTTCCGCGGGCGAAGCGTCTGCACACGCTGCGCGATGTCGCACGTGAGGCGCAGCGGCTCGACATGCCCTTCGGCAGGATCCACGACCCGATCGGCGACGGGGCGATGCGCTGCCTGCTCGTCGCGCAGCTCGCCGCCGCAGAGGGGCTGATACGGGAGTTCGTGCTGGAGGCCGGCCGCGCGATCTGGGCCGAGGCGATCGACGTCTCCTCCGATCCGGGACTTGCCGAGGTCTGCGCGCGGGCGGGGCTGGGGTGGGCGCACTGCCGGCAGGCGCTCGCCGACTCGGCGCTGCGCGAGCGCGTGGAGCAGGACACTGCGGCGCTCAGCGAGCTCGGGCACTGGGGCGTGCCGACGCTGGTCGTGCGTGGCGAGATCTTCTGGGGACAGGACCGCATCGCCGATCTCGAAGCCGCACTCGAGGACGCCGGGCTTCGCCGCGATGTCCCGCCTGGCCCCGCCTTCGGACTCGCCGGCTAGCGACCGGCTCAGCGGCCGAGGATCGCCAGACGGCTGCCGTCCAGCAGCGGCGCCCTCAGGCCGGCCTCGAACAGCGACGCGAAGTCGGCGAGCGCCTGCTCGACGCTGAGCACGCCGGTGCTCACGAGGTCTCCGAGCCCGTGCAGCGAGTGCACCAGCGCCCAGATCCGTGCCCGTGTCCCCAGGTCGTCCGGCGCGCCGAGGATCTGGCTCCAGCGGTCGACGCTCCGCTCGCGCATCTCGATCGCAAGCGCCGAGAGCTCGTGCTGGGGCACGTCGGTGTGGGCCATCAGGCTGCGCAGGATGTGGCGGTCCTCGCGGCTCAGCTCGAGGAACCGGCGAGCAGCTTGCAGCGGCGTGTGCAGCGGATCTGGATTGCTCTCGGGAAGGATCGAGCGGGCCACGGCGGCGTCGATCGCCGCGAAGTGATGCATCAGCATCGCGGCGACGAGGCTCGAGAGATCGGAGAAGTGGTCGTACACGAGCGCCCTGCTGACTCCGGCAGCGCTCGCCAGCCCCACGATCGTCAGCTGCTCGAGCCCGTCCTGCCCGGCGATGCGGGCAGCCACGTCGAGCAGCTGGCGGCGCCGTTCGTCCGCTCGCATGTAGGGCCGCGTGCCCTGCCGCTCGCTCGCCGGAGCGGATGAGCGCCCGGCGGCGGGCTTCGGTGAAGTCGCCATCGGCGCGATCTTATCTGCTCGCGGGGAAAAGTTGACACCGTGTAGATATTCGTGGTAGGGTCGCGAGCAATTCGTGAGGGCGGAGGAGGGGAACGATGACGAGAAGGACGATCGTCGGTGGGTGTGTCGCGGCTGTCTGCGCGCTGGGGTCTCTCGGAACGGCGGCCGCCGGAGCCGTCACGCTGTCACCGCTCCCGGGCACGCCCGACGCGATGCCCCAGACGCAGATCAGCATCCTCGGCACCGTCCCGTCGAACGTCGCTTCGGTGACCGTCACCGGCACGTCGAGCGGCGCCCACGCCGGGCACCTCGAGCCGTACAGCGAAAACCAGGGCGCCAGCTTCATGCTCGATGCGCCGCTCGCCGAAGGCGAGCAGGTGAACGTCCTGGTCGCGCTGAACACGGGCGGCCCGCTCGAAACCAGCTTCACGGTCGCGCGCCTTGCCACGCCGCAGAAACTGCTGGAAGCGCCCGGGGAAAAGCCGGAATCGCTGGAACACTTCAGGTCGCAGCCGGAACTGCGCCCGCCGAAGATCAAAGTCAACACCGCTGACCCGACGCTCGAAGGCGACTTCTTCCTCGACCCGCTGCCCTCCCCGACGATTCACGTCGGGGCCAAACAGCTCGAATTCGAACCGGTCGGCCCGAACGGCCTGATGATCCTCGACCCGCGGGGGCGCCTGCTGTGGTGGAACCAGCTCCCACCCGAAGTGATCGGCGCGAACCTGCAGCGCATCACCTACCAGGGCCAGCCGGCGATCGCCTGGTGGCAGGGTCGCGTGACGGACTCGGCCTATGGCATCGGAGAAGGCGTCATCGCCAACAGCTCCTACGAACCGATCGCGCACATCAGCTCGGGCAACGGGCTCCCGACCGACATCCACGAGCTCACCGTCACCCCACAGGGACAGGCCTACGTCGACGCGTACGAGCTCGAGTGCCTGCCGGTCTGCGACGAAGAACATCCGCCCACGATCGACGCGGTCGTGCAGGAGATAGACATCCAGACCGGCCTGGTCATGTGGGAGTGGCACGCGATGGGTCACATCGCGCTGTCGGAAACAGAAGTGCCGCCGAACGCCGGCGTGTGGGATCCCTACCACGTCAACTCGATCCAGGCGCTCCCCGAACATCGGGTGCTGATCTCGCTGCGAGACACCTCGGGCGTGTACGAGCTCGACCAGAACACGGGGGCGATCCTCTGGCAGATCGCCGGCAAGGCGAGCTCCTACGCCAAGGGCAAATACACGACCTTCCACTTCCAGCACCACGCGCGGCTCGAAGGCAGGGGGCTGAACATCCTGACGGTGTTCGCCGACGAAGCCGGGCCGCCGGCGTACGGCTTTTCCCGGGGCCTCAGGCTGAGGATCGGCGGGGGCGCTGTGAAGCTCGTCCACCAGTACCTGAGGCCAACCGTGACGGTCGCCGTGTCGGAGGGGAGCATGCAGGTCATGCGACACGGTGAAGCGGTGGTCGGCTTCGGCTCGGCGCCGTTCTTCTCCGAGTTCGCCAAGAACGGCCAGAGCGAAAAACGTGGGCGGCTGCTGTTCGATGCCGAACTGCCAAAGGGCGATGGCTCGTATCGAGTGCTGCGCTTCCCCTGGCAGGGCACACCCACGACCACACCTGCGCTGGCGGCTGAACGTATCTCGCCGAGCGAAGTGGCGCTCTACGCGAGCTGGAACGGCGCGACGGGCGTCGCCGACTGGGAAGTGCTGGCCGGTGAAAGCGCAGAAGCGCTCTCACCCGTCACCACCACCGCCTGGGCAGGCTTCGAGACCGCGCTCACCGTGTCGAGCGCCAACAGCGTGTTCGAGGTGCGGGCGCTCGACAAGAACGGCAAAACGCTGTCGGTCTCGGCGCCTGTCACCGTCCCGTAGCCGCTTCGGTGCTCGTGTAGAGTCGCGCCATGCAGGGTCAAGCGCCAGACAACCAGTCCAGCGCTACCGAGCCCGGACAGCTCGTCGATGCGCCGTCGATCATCCGCCGCGCCGCCCCCCGCCTGGTGCGCGACGGGTTCGGGCCCCTCGCCACGTTCTTCCTCGGCTGGAAGCTGATCGGCCTCACGGCGGGGATCGGGATCTCCGTGCTGTTCGGCCTCTCGATATTCGTACACGAGCGACGCCAGGGCAGGCCGGCGGCGCTCGTCAGGGTCGCGCTCGTGCTCGTCGGCATCCGGGCGATCGTCGGCCTCACCTCGGGTAGCGCGTCGGTCTACCTCGCACAGGAGATCGGCCTCGATCTGCTGATCGGCTGCGCTGTGCTGGGAACGCTTGCGGCCGCGCGCCCGATCTCGACGTGGATCGCGGCCGACGTCTTCCCGTTCACCGAGGAGATGCGCCAATCGCAGACGTTCCGGGACGTGATGCGCACGATCACCGTCGTGTGGGGCATCTACTTCCTGGCCAGAGCGGCCGTGCGGCTGACTGCCCTGCTTACGCTCAGCACCAACCGCTACGTCCTCGTTGTCGCGCTCAGCGACGTGCCGTTCCTGTTGGCGCTGCTCGCGTGGTCGGTGTACTTCACGACGAGCGCCTTCCGCCGCAGCGAGCAGTGGAGCGGCCTGTTCGGCGGCCCCGGGCAGACGAAGCTCGCCGGGTAGGGCGCCGGCCTCGGCCGCCTGCTAGGCGCGGCCCTGCATCTTCGCCGTGTCCCGCGGCTCGACGAAGGGCTCCCGGTCGGCCGCCTGTCCCGTCTCGATCCGGCGGCCGCGCTCGAGCTCGGCGTTCAGCTCCGCGCCCAGCAGCACGGCGATGTTGGAGATCCACAGCCAGACGAGGAACACGATCACCGACGCCAGCGCGCCGTAGGTCTTGTTGTAGGAGGAGAAGTTCGCGACGTAAAACGCGAACGCAGCCGACGCCACGACCCAGACACCAACTGCGAAGCCTCCACCGGGGGTCAGCCACCGGAAACCGGGCTGCTTCACGTTCGGCGCAGCCCAGTAGAGGATCGAGAACATGAGGCTGACGACGAGCAGCAGCACCGGCCACTTGGCGACGTCCCACACGCTGACGGCGCTGCTGCCGACACCGACGAGGTTTCCGACCTGCTTTGCGAGGCCGCCGGTGAGCACCACGGCGACGGCCGAGACAGCCAGCAGGACGATCATCAGGAGCGTCACGCCGAGGCGCACGGGAAGCGTCTTCCAGATCGGCCGTCCCTCTTCGACGTCGTAGATCGTGTTCGAGGCGCGCATGAAAGCCGATACGTAGCCGGAGGCCGCCCACAGCGCGCCGAGCAGACCGACGACGAACACCAACCCTGCGGTGCCCTGGCTCTTCTGGAGGTTCTGGATCGCGCTCGTGAAGATCGTCTTGGCCGCGCCGGGAGCGACCTTGCCGAGGTTTTCGATCAGCGGCTGCGTGGCGGAGTGCCCGACCAGGCCGAGGATCGAGACGAGCGCGATGATCGCCGGGAAGATCGCGAGAACGCCGTAGTAGGTGAGGGCGGCGGCGAGATCGGTCACGTTGTCGTCTTTGAACTCGGTGACGGTCCGTTTGATCACGCCACCCCAGGATCGCGCCGGGAGCGCCGCGGGCGAGTCCGGGGCGCCCGCGGCGTTCCCCGGCGCTCCCGCGGCGCGCCCGGTCGGGCTGCCGCGCAGATGGTCGGGCTCAGACACTGCTCTGCTGCAGGTGCTCGGCGGACTGGCGTGCACTGTCTGCCAGCTGGGCGGCATGCTCCTGAGCGTTCTCCTGAACCTCGTCTTTGACCTCCGCGACTGCCTCCTGGGCCTTCTGCCCGACCGACTGTGCCGTCTCCTGGGCGATCTGCTTTCCGTGGTCGAGCGCCTCTTCTCCCGTCGCCTTGGCCTGCTCCTTGACCTGGTCGGCCATCGGACCGATTCGCTCGTCCTCGATCTTCGTGCCGGGAATCAGCATGCCGGCCAGGAAGCCCACGGCGGCGGCGCCGACGGCGAGGCCGAGCGGGTTCTCCTGAGCCACTCCGGCGGCCTTGCGCGCGCCGTCGGTGAGCTCGGCCGCATCAGGGGTGGCATCGGAGACCTGGGTTCCGACGCCGCCGAGCTTGGACTTCAACGTGTCCAACCGCTCCGACACGGCGTCCTTGGCCGTGTCGACGCGCTCGGCCACGGCGTCCTTCGTCCTCGCCGGCACGTCGGCTTTGTAGCCGAGCGCATCGACCGTCTCACCCATGTGATCGCGGGTGTGCCTGATCTCTTCTCTTATGGCAGCTGGGTCTTGGCCCATCGGGCATCCTCCTTAACGGTTTCGATTGTCTGCTCCGGTACTGGTGGTGCGGCCTCGCTCACGCGGTTCTTCCCGCGTAGAGCCAGCCCTCCGGCCACGGCGCCGTAGAGCACGGTGACGATCAGTGCCGCAAGCCACACGTCCATTCCCTCAGCCAGCGCGGCGATCAGGCACGCGGTGAGGGCGCCCAGGGCGAGCAGGCCCACGACGCCCGCCGCGCCCATCATGCCCGCGCCGACGCCGGCCTTCTTGCCTTTCTCAGTCATCTCGACCTGGGCGAGCTTCAGCTCCTGGCGGACCAGCGTGGACATGTCCTCGGAGAGCTGCTTGAAAAGCTCACCGACCGGCCGCTCGCGCATACCGTTGTCAGTCCCCGGGGCAGCCATTCCTAGCTCCCCAGTCCCGGCGTCCCGGCGGACGGAGACACGATCGTCTTCGCCTGCCCGGCCCCGGTTGCAGGAAAGTCGACGTCGGCTCTCGGCGGCGCCGGCGCCCCTGTGCCGGACGCGGGCTGACCGGCCGTGTACACGCCGGCAGGCCGAGGAACGGTCATCTGGCCGTTGAATCGCTGGCCGGAGGGCCGCCCGTGATAGCGCTGCCTGCTCGACGCCTTCAAGAAGCGCGACGCCGCGAGGCCGAGCGCAAGGCCGCCGGCCGCGACGGCCCACGGCTGCCTGCGGCCTAGGTCCTCGGCGTCGGAGAGCACGGCGCCGGAGTCCTTCTCCTGCAGGTAACGCGCGACCTTCTCCGCGTAGGCGGCAAGCTGGTCGGCCAGGTTGGCGGGCCCATCGGTTCCCTGTTCGTGGAGCGTTTCTCCCACCGTGCGCAGGCCGGAGGCCTGCTCGCCGACCTGGTCGGAAAGGTGCGTGACGCGTTGGTCGAGCTGTGCGCGCAGCTTGTCCTGCACCTGCCCGGCGGCCTGCTGGGCTTTCTCCTGAGCCTGTCCTGCGACCTCCGCCACAGGCGACTGGCCGTCGTGGCTCGCACCTGCTGTGGGTGGAGGTGACTGGGCCATCTGCATCTCTCGTCTCCTTTCCGGGAGCGGATTGGTGAAGCAGGAGATACCTCTGTACTCGCGGAGTCAAACCCCCCTGTCCAGGCGCTGTCCATATCATTGACGGAGATGACGGCATCGATGAGCGCGTGGATGCCGATCGGGGAGTTCGCCCGGCGCTCCGGCGTCAGCCCCGACCGGCTACGCAAGTGGGAGGTCCGCTACGGGCTCTTCGATCCGGCGCGCACGAGCGGCAACCGGCGGCTCTACACCCGTGCCGACCTCGCGCGGGCACGTCTGATGCTCCGCCACATCGCCCGCGGCGCACCGGCCGCACGGGCCGCGGAGCTGGCGATCGCCGAGCCATCCGATCTCTCCTCGGCCCCTTCCCTCGCCACGATCGAACAGGCCGCCGCGGCCGCCACCAGCATCGCCTCGTTCAAGAGCAGCTTCGTGCCGATGCTCGTCGCGGACGATGACCGGCGCTACGTGGATGTCAACCCCGCCGCGTGCCTGCTGCTGCGGTTGAGCCGGGAGGAGATCCTGCGGCTGCGGATCGATGACCTGTCCCCGCCGCGAGGTGTGGACGCCACCGCTTCCCTCTGGGAGGCGTTCATGCGGGACGGAACCCAGAGCGGCACGTTCGAGCTGGCGATGCCCGACGGGGCGCGCCTGGCGGTGGACTACAGCGCGAAGGCGCACATCGAGCCGGGGCGCCACCTCTCGCTGCTCTTCTTCCCCCCGAGCAAGCACGCCTCCGCGCCACGTGCGCGGGGCACCTCAAAGCGCGCGCACCTCACCGCCCGCGAGCGCGAGATCCTCACGATGATCGCGATGGGCGCGCAGAGCGCGTCGATCGCCGTCACCCTCGGTGTCTCGCGCGCCGTGGTTCAGGCACACGTTCGCCGCTGCCTCGCGAAGCTCGGCGCGAAGAATCGTGCCCACGCGATCGCGATCGGCCTCCAGCGAGGGGAGATCAGCATCGGATTCGGCCCCTCCTCGGAGTAGCCCTCCGGCCGCTCCGGGCGACCGGTCCTCGCCGGCCTCGACTCACCCGTCGACGATCAGGCTGTCGAGCGGCCCGAGCAGCGACCGCGAGTGGCGCGACACGCCGGGTAGCTCGCGCAGCCGGTGCGTCAGCGCCTCACCGCGTTCGAGGCGTTCCCGCTGCTCGATCGCGATCGGCCTCCACAGCTCGTCGATCACGCGGGCCGGCTCGCCGGACACCTCCTCGAGCGGTCGCTCCAGGTGCTCGGACCAGAGCCTCAGCCGCGTCTCGCGCGCGATCGTCGGATCGCACGTGACGATGTTCATCTCGGTGTCGTTGAACAGAGAGTGCTCGTTGAGGTTCGCCGAGCCGACGGTCAGCCAGGCGTCGTCGACGATGCCCACCTTCGCGTGAACGTAGAGCGGCCCCGACAGCCTCCCCGTCCGGGCCGAGATCGTGGCGGCGAGGAAGCGACCCGCGCCGTCGTCGGCGCGTACCAGCTCGCCGAGCTTGCCACGGGTGTCATCGGCGCCGTTGTTCGGCTTGGCGGGCAGGAGCACCACGACACGGAAGCGCTCGCTCGGCGGCTCGCGCAGCTTGGCCGCGAGGATTTCCACGATCTGCGCCGACCACAGGAACTGGCTCTCGAGATAGACGAACTCGCGGGCTGAGCGCAGCGCGCGAGTGTAGGCCTCGAGGATCCGGAAGTCGCCGCGCTCGAGTGCGCCGTATACCTTCTCGGGGACGGTGCGCACGACCTGCACGGGCACTACGCCGGCGGCCTCGGGAGGCGGTTTGCGCTCGAGGCCTTCAGCGGTCGTCTCGTGCCAGCGCGTGGCGAAGTGCCCAGCGACGTCGCCGACCGCCGGCCCCGCCAGGCGCGTCGCCGCATCGTGCCAGCCGAGGCGCCCGCTCATCGGGTGCTCGCTCGAGTCGAATCGGTCGCCGCCGAGCGAGGTCATGTCGATCCCCCCGACGAACGCGATCTCGTCGTCGACGATCACGAGCTTCTCGTGATGGCAGTGCATCGGACGCTCGTGCGTGTCGAGCGCGCATTTCACGCGCGAGGCGCGGATCAGCTCCTCGCGGGCGGTTCGCACGGCGGCCCGGTCGGGCGTGAACAGCGGCAGCGGCGACCCTCCCCACAGCAGCACCCTGACCTCGACCCGTTCAGCGAGCTCGGCGAGCAGGTCGCGAAGGCGCGAGGCGCGATCGTCGCGCGTCAGGCCGAAGTCGGGGGTGATGTGCCAGCCGGCGATGTGGACGTGCGAGCGAGCCCCCTCCAGCGCCTCGGCGACGCGCGGCAGCGCGTTCGCGCCGTCGATCAGCACCTCGAGCTGATTGCCCTCGCGGGGCGGGGGATCGGCTGCCGCCCACAGCGATCCGTCCGGCGGCGGCGCGAGCTGGTCGAGTCGGCCGATGCGCCTGAGCCGGCGCCGGTGATGCGCCCCGACCGCCCGATCGACCGCGCGTCCCGCGATCGCATCGATCTGGTCGACCGCGCGCGGGCTCATGCCCGGACCCTATCGACGCGCGCGCCCTCAGATCCTCGGCGGCCGGTCGGCCGGAGCGCCGTCAGCTGTCCTCCAGGCGGGGAAGCGTGATCTCGTCGTGGAGCAGCTTCAGCGCCGCGGCGACCGGGATCGCGACGAGCGCGCCCACGATCCCCAGGAGCGCGCCGCCGAGCACCGTCGCAAGCACGGTCAACAGGCCCGGGACGGCGACCGTTCGGCGCATGATGCGCGGCGTCAGCAGGTAGTCCTCGAGGAACCGGTAGAAGACGTAGAAGCCGGCCGTCGCGATCGCGACAGGGAGCGACACGGTCAGTGCGACGAGCGACACGATGATGCCGCCGATCGTCGAGCCGATGATCGGGATCAGGTCGAGCAGCCCGACCAGCAGCCCTTGCAGCAGCGCGTAGGGGATTCCGAAGACCAGCGCCCAGGCGGTCGTCAGGCACGCCGCGATCAGCGACAGCAGCAGGTTTCCCAGCACGTAGCCGCCGACACGGCTGAGGATCTCGTCGGTCAGCAGGACCATGCGGGGGCGGCGGCTGCGGGGCGCGAGCAGGTATACGGCCCGGCGCACCCGCGGCATGTCCACGAGCAGGTAGATCGCGACCACCGTCACCAGCACGAATGAGGTGATGAAGCCGAGCAGCGCCTTCCCCAGCCCGACGACGCTGTCGAAGGAGCCCCCACCCTGGAGGATCTTCTGCAGGCCTTTGACGATGTGGTATTTCGCGTCGAGCTTGCCGAACGCCTTGTTCTTCCGGTCGAGGTCGTGGAGGTAGTGGGGGATCTCCTGCGAGAGTTTCGAGGCCTGTTCGGTCACGAGCGGCACGGCCAGCGCGAGGAACCCGCCGACGACACCGAGCACCAGCAGCACGACGATCGTGACGGCCGCCCAGCGCGGGAGGCCGCGCCGGTACAGCCACAGCACGACCGGGTCCAGGCCCACCGCGATGAAGAACGCGAGGCCGAGCAGCACTAGGACCTGCCCGGCGACGACGACCGACCAGGCCAGCGCGAAGGCGCAGGCGACGCCTAGGGCACCCGTGAAGCCGACGAAGAACGGCCCCTTCCTGTCGAACGGACGCCCTACCTCGCCGAACGCCGTCTCCTCGGTGACACCCGCCTGCGCCTCGGCGCGCGCGCGGATGTCATCGAGGACGTCCTGCGTCGGCTCCTCCTCGGCCAGCTCGGCCGAGATCTCCTCCTGCGACGACTCCCCCGCCGCGGTCCCGGCGTCTATCGCGTGCCCTTCTTGACAGCGCTTCGCGCTTTGCCGACGGCGTTCTTGGCTTTGCCCTTCAGTTCGTCTCCGGCGCCCCGGGCCTCCGTTCCGCCTCGCCCTGAGGAGGCGCCGGCGTCTCGCTTGGCGCGACCCTTCAGCTCTTTTGCCTTACCCTCGAGTCGCTGCGCACGGTCACCCATGGTCGTCTCTCCCTTCGATCGGCTGTCCAGCTCTTGGATTACCCGCGAGAAGGCTGGGCCAAGCCCGAGCGCGCCTGATCGTGGGACCCGGGCGGAGCGCATTTGATCGCCCTCGCCCGCCGAGAAGCGCTCTCTCCTGCTACGGTCCCGTGATCAGGCTGGACGCTTCGTCCAGCGACGCAGTGCCAGCGCTCGTAGCCTTTGCATCAGCAATCTCCGCGTTCGCAGCACTATTCAACGCCGGAGGAAACAATGGCTACAGGAACCGTAAAGTGGTTCAGCGACGACAAGGGATTCGGGTTCATCACGCCCGATGACGAGTCGAAGGACCTCTTTGTTCATCACACCGCGATCGTCGGCGAGGGCTACCGCTCACTCGCCGAAGGCGCCAAGGTCACCTATGACGCCGAACCGGGCGACAAGGGGCCGAAGGCCGCCAACGTCCAGGTCGTCTAGGCAACCCGCCTAGACCCCCGCGCGGAACACACCAGGCGGAACGCCGCGGCGCCTTGTTGCGCCCGGCGGGCCGCCTGCCCGCGCCCAGAGAAGGGACGAAAGAATGGCCTCGAGCAGCAAGAAGCGCACGACGATGGCCAAGATCGCTCGCGAAAACAAGCTTCGCGAGCGCCGCATCGACAAGCAGGCAAAGAAGGACCGCCGCAAGCTCGCCGCAGCGGACGGCGAGCCTGTGAGCTGGCTCGGCGAGGCCGCCGGCATGGAGTCAGACGAGGCAGCCGGCTTGGAGTCAGACGACGCGCGCGGCGTGGAGTCAGACGGCGCGCCCCCAGAGGCGCAGCCGGCGGACGAGGGCGTCGCCGACGCCTAGCGGCGACCGGGCGGACATAATGGCCGTCACCCCGTCCGGCCGTCCCGCCAAAGGAGATCGATGTCACGTTTCGCCGTGGTGAACCTGCTCGAGATCGAGAACTCCGTCGGGGAGCGCGCGCCCGGGATCGACGGTCGTTTCGCGCGCAAGCAGCTCGACTCCCGCGACCTGGGCGTCAGCCTGTTCCGCTACGCGCCGGAGCTGAGAAGCCCGATGGCGCACAGCCACCGTGAGCAGGAGGAGGCCTACGTCGTCGTCGGCGGCTCCGGCCGGGTCCTGCTCGACGGCCAGACGCACGAGCTGCGCCAGTGGGACGTGGTGCGCGTCGCACCCGAGGTGGTGCGTGCATTCGAGGCCGGCCCGGAGGGCCTCGAGGTGATCGCTGTCGGCGGACCGAAGCCCGCCGACGGCGACGGCGTCGCCGGTCCGGCCGAGTGGCCCGACGGTCCGTCCTCCTGAGCGCCTGCCCGTTAGGCAGGACGGGCAGCGCCCCTTTCGGGCACTTCTCGCGACCGCCCGGCCGACAGCCCTGTCGACCCTGATCGCCGAAACCTAAGTCCTCCGTCCAATCCGCCGACGGTGCACGTTTGAGGCGCGCATGCTTGGCAGAAGAAAACAGATGAGCATCGTCGCGGCGAGCCGATCTGTCTCAGAGCACCAACCTGCTCGGGCCAGACATCGTCACGGGGGCTTCTAGGAACTGGAGAGCGCAGATGAGGTTCATGAGGGCACACAGCCAACGCGGGCAGAGCCGCCGTCCGGGAGACGGCTCGCTGCTTCGCACCGTCGCGCCGCCGGCATGCGAGCTGGAGGACGCGCCGCTCGGTCGCTGCGAAGCGCAGGCGCTCCTCACGCGGGCCGTCGCCACCGACCCTTACGCCGCCTGGCTCGAGCGGCGCGAGGCGGAGCAGCGGCTGCGGGAGCGGCCGGATGTCCGCTGGGTCTACAGGTACCCGCCGAACGCCGCCAAGCTCAGCGGCGCACCTCGCGGGGGCACGAGGGAGGCCCCTGCGGTTCGTGGTCCGGGCACTCCCGCGGACGGACTGGTCAGCGTCGGATAACGCCATCCGGTCCCGTCCCGGGGCTGTCTCGCGAGGAAAGGCCCTGGCCGCGCTCACCGGCCAGGGCCTTTCGCGCATACGTGGATAGGTTTCCGTGCGTGCTGATCCGCGACGCGCAGCCCGGCGACGAGGATGCGGTGGCCGATGTCCACGTGCGCGCCTGGAAGAGCGCCTACCGCGGCCTGCTCCCGGCGGAGTATCTCGACGGGCTGCGCCCGAGCGATCGCATCTGCGGATATCGCTTCGGCGCCCTCGACGCGGACGCGCCGCACACCCTGCTCGCGTTTGATCGGACGGCGCTGCTCGGGTTCTCGACGTTCGGAGCCTCGCGCGATCAGGATGCGGCCGACGCAGCTGAGCTGTACGCGCTCTACGTCGATCCCGGCCGCTGGCGCACGGGAACCGGCCGTGCGCTGCTGCTCGCCTCGCGCGAGCGGCTTCACCGCCTCGGCTACAGCGAAGCGATCCTGTGGGTTCTGCGCGGAAATCAGGCGGGTGAGCGCTTCTACGAGGCGGACGGCTGGCGCCGCGACGGTTCGAGCCGCTGGGAGGACCCGTGGGGAGTGCGCTCGGAGGTGTTCCGCTTCAGGCGCGCGCTGCCCTGATCAGGGCTGCGCGGCGTAGCTCACCCCACCGTCTTGAGCGGCCCGAGAACGACGCTCGGCCACGCCACGCCGGGCTCCGCGTTCGCAGCGGCGCCCGTGAACGTGAACCGCGCTTTTTTGCTCGCGGCGCTGATGCCGTTGGGCGTGGTCACGGTGACGGCCACCGTGCCGGGCGGCTGCGGCGGTGCTACCGCTTCGATCACGCTCGCCGAGACGATCCTGTACGCCGCGGCCGGAGCGGCGCCGAACGTCACCGAGGTGGTGCCCGTGAAGCGCTTGCCCGAGATCGTCACGGTCGTGCCACCGGCTGTCGGGCCGCTGGGGGGCGCGACGGCCGTGATCGCCGGTTCGGCGGCGGGCGCCACGTAGGTGAACTTGTCGGCGGCAACCGCAGAGCTCGCCCCGCCGGGGTTCGAGACGATCACATCCACCGCGCCGCTGCCGGCCGGCGCGATCGCGGAGATCGACGTCGGCGAGTCGACTTTGAAGCTGCTCGCCTGGTGGGTGCCGAACTTGACGGCTGTCGCCTCGGCGAATCCGCTGCCGGAGATCGTCACTTCGGTGCCGCCCGAGACGAGGCCGGCGCTGGGCCTCACGGCGCTGACGCTCGGCGGGTCGGGCAGGGTCGTGAACGTCGCGTCTTCGCCTTCGTCGGCACCGGCGTCGTTTTCGGCGACGACGCGGAAGTGGTAGTCGGTCTGCGCTTCGAGTTCCGCCGCGGCTGCGGACACGGCCACCGGCGAGGTCCCCGAGCCGGGGGACGGTGCGCAGGGCAGCTGCGCACCGTAGGCGGTCGAGGTGCCGAATTCGAACCGGCAGGCGGTGACTTCGCCGCCGTTCGGGTTGACCGATCCGCGCATCGTCGCCGAGCGCGCGGTGATCGTGTCCGCGGCGCCGGTCCGCGCGGTGGGCGAACCGGGGGTCGTCGTCAGGGCCATGTCCGGCCCGAGGCTCGTGCCGCCGGCGTTCGTGGCGACGACGCGGAAGTGGTAGGTCGTCGCGCCCGCGAGCGTTGCAGGCGTTGCCTGCGTGGCGATCGGGCTGGAGCCAACGCCTAGTCTCGGTGCGCACGGGAGGCTCGCGCCATAGTTTGTGGTCGTGCCGTACTCGAAGTGGCAGTCGGCGATTTCTCCGCCGTCCGGGTTGACTGTGCCGTGGAGCGTCGCCGAGGTCGTCTTGACCGCCGTCGCCGCGCCGGTTTCAAGCGCGGGCGGCTGCTGCTTGCCCGGTTCCTGGGAGGCCGGGCCGGGAACCACGGCTGTCGGCAGCAGCATCGGCGCGCGCGGCGCCTGCTGGAAGTTGAAGTCAGCCGCGAGCGAGCCGAGCCCGGGTGCTTCTTCGCGCACGCTCGGCCGTGAGTCGGGACGGCCGTCGGTGGCCGGGTCCAGGCGTTTGCCGCCGAGGAAATCGTCCTCGATGAACTTCAGGTAGGCGTCGTGGGAGAACTGCTGGTGGTCGATGAAGCCCGCCCTGGCGTACGGAGAGATCACGAGTCCCGGAACGCGCAGCCCGTAGCCGTTCTGGTCGACGGCCGGAGGCAGCACGTGGTCGTAGTAGCCGCCCCAGTCGTCCCACGAGAGGAAGATCGCGGTCGACTTCCAGCAGGGCGAGCGCATGATCGTGTTCACCAGCGTCGTGACGTAGGCGCTGCCCGCGGTGACCGGCGACGGGGGATGTTCGCTGTGTTCGGCGTCGGGGACGATCCACGCGACGTTCGGCAGGCCGCATTCCTGTGGTTTCTGCGTTGCTTCGTAGAACTTCGGGAGCGGCTGGATGTTCCCCGTCTGCCCGTCCATTTTGACGGTAGTGAAGTCCAGAAGCGGGTTCCAGATGCCTGGTGTCTTGGCGTTCTGTGTGACCTTTTCGCAGGATGTTGCTTCGTCGTCCTGGCAATCCGGCTCGACTCCTTCATGGATGTAGTAGCGCCAGCTGACCCCGGCGCCGTGCATCATGTAGGTGAGGTCCGTCCACGGGTAGCGCGTCTTCTTGGTGGGTTCAACCGGCGCGGCCCAGAACTTGGCGGGGGTCATGGGGCTCAGGCTGCTCGTGCAAGCCAGCGGGTTTTCCGGTTCCTTGCGGTTGCACAGCGCCGACCAGGCCGAGACGAGCGCGAGGTGCTCTGGAAGGCTCCACGACGCCTGGGACTCGAACATGTTGTCCTGCAGCACGAAGTTGTTCGCGTAACTCCAGTAATTCGGGATGTCGCGGGCATCGTGGTACCCGATCACTTCGTCGGCGCATTCCGGTCCGCGCTTGCACTTGCCGCACCCCCCAGTGGCTTTGCAGCCCTGCTTTTCCTCGGCCTGCGCCAGGAACCCGTCCATTTTTCCGCCGTTGATGTCGGCGATCGCGGCTTCGGTGCCGTGCGGCCCGCCTTCGCTCTTGTCGAACGAGCTGAAGAACGGCTTCAGGCACGATTGGCGAACAGGGTCCGGAACGCAGGTCCCGGCAGGAATCCCGTTCGCGCCGGGATAGGTGCCGAAGTACGCGTCCTGCGAGCGGTTCTCCTGCATGATCATCACGACGTGCTGGATCTTGTGGATGCCTTCGAGCTGTTCGGCGCCGGCGCTCGACGCACACACAGACAGCGCTGCGCACAGCGCCACTGCTGCGGTGAGGGCACCGGCGACCCGCACCCAGACTCCGTTCTTCGCGGGCATCGCAGGCGACAATACAGGTGGGCTCCCCCTGCGGAACGGTGTGCGTGCGATATGTGGGAGCGCCCTCACAAATCGCGATGGCGGGCGTCGATACGCGCATTTGACCCATCCGCAGCGCCACCGAGGCAAGACTGCGCGCGGGCGACTATCATCCGGGCCTCCGGGAAAGCACGAGCAGCGAGGAAAGATGCTCGCGACAGCCCAAGACCTCTCGACACGGAACGTCATCAAGCGCCTTCTCAGACCGGTGCTCCCGGCTCTGGTGGGACTCCTCGTGTTTTCCACAGCCGCGCAGGCCGACCCCGGCGCCGAAGGACCTGTGGAAGGGCCGCCGGCGACTGTCGAAGGGACGCCCGAAGGACCAGGCGCGACCACGGGCGGGGAAACGACGACGCCGGCCGAAACGCCACCCGAAACGCCACCGGCCGAAGCTCCGCCGCCCACGGTGGAAACCCCGCCGCCGCCCGTCGAAACCACGTCGCCTGCCGAAACGACGCCGGTGGAACCGGGTCCGACAGGTGAAACAGTGCTCACAACGGAAAGCCCGGCGCCGGAGAAGGCCTCCGAACCGCCCGTGCGCGAAGAACACGAACGCACCGCGGAATCGTCGCTGCTCCCCGCGGCGCTGGGGGGCAGCACGGGCGGGGGCGCCCAAGCCGAACCGCTTTCCACGGCACCCGACCCCCTGGCGCCGACCGGCTCTGAGGTCGTGACGCTCGGCGCGCAGACTGGCAGCTCAGGCGAAGCTCCTGCCCCGCTCGCGCAGGGACAGGCCCTGGTCGAACGACGCGCCGAACTGCGCCTCTGCGCGCTGTCTGTGCTCGGCGGCCCGAGCGCAGCGAGCTGCGCGGGCGGCTGGATGAGCCACCCCGGTTCGCTCGCTTCGGCGCCGCTCGGGCTGGGATCGATCGCCGTGGCGCTCGGCGCGACGACGGTCGGCTCGACCGACGACGGCCACGGCGGCGGCGCGGTTGGCGGCGCCCGGCCGGACACGCCCAGCCCCGG
>JAOPZS010000106.1 GCA_025963965.1 Solirubrobacterales bacterium | reverse complement strand
TCCTCGGCCACGCCCGCCTGGAAGGCTTCCTCGCCGCGGAACCCGGCGGCGATCTTCAACGCCTCTCGGCGGTTCTCGCCGAGGCTCGGGAAGACACCGACGAGGAACTCGGTGTTCGGGATCGGCTGACCGACCTCCAGCGAGGCGTGCCAGGCGGCGAGCAGGTGCAGGTCGTCCTCGTCGAGATCGGCGATCGCCTTGGCGTAGTGGACCGTCAGTTCCTGGTCGGGGATGTCGTCCACCCATGCGCGCACGACCTCGCCGACGAGCTGGCGCCGCGCCTCGCGGCCGAGCGAGTCGGCGATCACGCGGATCGCGTCCTGTGGTTGGATGAAGCAGAGGGGCATTGCGCCTCCGGGGTCCGAGGGGAACTGACTGATTGCAGGGTAGGTGGCCGTGTGGACGTCATCGCGTCCGTACGGGACGCACCTTGCAGACGCGCTCGACGTCGCGCCGTCCTGGCGCGGCTAAAGGCCGAGCGCAGCCGCGATCGATCCGTCGTCAGGCTGCTCGGCAGGGCGGAAGCCGAGCGTCGCCCGCTCCGGCGCCGCCCAGTTGAAGAGCGCGAGGTCGAGCGCTTCGAGGGGCACCGAGACGGCCTCGGCAAGCGTCGCGGCACGGCGATCGAGCAGCAGCGGGTCGCCGATCCCGAACACCCGCTTCGCGGCCAGCGTCGCAGCATCCTCCCCGCCCGCCGACCGCGGACCGCCGAGATGCAGCGAGTCGCCGCTGAGCTCGTAGATGCCGAGGCGGCCGAGCGCGACCAGCAGGTCGTATCGCGCGCCGCGGCTCAACCCCGGCAGCGCCAGCCGTTCGAACAGGCGCGCAAAGCGTCGGGCCGGCGGCCACGAGGCGTCGCCCGTGAAGGCCGCCTCCTGGGCGCCCTCTCCGCCGCCCGCGCGGTCGGTCCACTGCACGTAGGCGCGCAGCGTACGGGTGCCGCTGCCCGGCTCGTGCGAGCTGCGAGGACCGAGCGAGAGCCCGTCGAGCAGGCCGTCCAGCTCGCCCGACACCGCCCGTGGCTCGGGTGCCGCGGCAAGCACGCTGTCGAGCCCTGCGAACGGTTCGTCGTCCTCCGACGGCGACAGGTAAGCCAGCAGGAACGACGCCCACGTGGCGCGCTCGAAGTCCCCTTCGGCGGCGACGTCGCCGGCCCGGCCGTAGGCGCCGGGCGGATCGAGCGCGAGCCCTGCCAGTCGCGCGCTCGAGAACGCCAGCTCGCGCGCCAGGCGCTCGGCATCCGAGGAGGCGCGAAGCCCCGGCACGAGGACCGAGCTGTAGCCGTCCTCGGCGGCCCGCCCCTCCCGCCGCACCCGCAGACCCTCGCGGCGCTGGCGAGAGCCGCCCGGCGGGCTGGAGCGCCGCGCCGCGCCGGACCCTGCGCGGACACGATGCGGCACCGCCTCGGGCTCGTTGCCGGGGAGCGTCCTGCTGCAGATCGGGCAGCGCTCGATGAAGCGGTTGTGGCGGCAGAACGTCGGCATCGCTGGATCAGCGTAGCTGCGTCTGCCAGGGGGCCCCGGGCGTGCCTAGTGCCGCCTCGGGCAACGTCTGCGAGCTAGGCCGCGAGGTGCTCGCCGGTGACCCCCGAGCGGGCGTCCATGCGGCGCTCGGCGGCCATCAGTCTTCTGGAAGAGCGGCAAAATCACGCTTGGCTTTCCTGTACCACGCCATTCCCGACAGGGGATGCCTCCACCTGCCCTGCATCTCCCTCAGGGCGCCGGCGTGCGTTTCATCACCCCCCGCGACGATCTCCTTCAGGTGCCTGTCTTGTGCCTTTATGACCTCGTTCGCGTTGTCTCCGTGGTGCGCGAGGTCACAGGGCCCACCCAACTGCCTGCATGTCATCGTCTTCATAGAGTCTCAGTTCCTTCCATGGCGAGGCTGACGCGGCGCTAGCCGGCCGGGACGCCGGGCCCGACGTGCTGCGGAGGCCCCTCAGGGCCCTCGTCGGCGTCGGCGTGACCCGATAGGCCGTCGTCGTCGTGCTGGGCAGCGCCGCCGCCGAGACCGGCGAGGTAGCGGTCAACCATGCGCGCACACTGGCGCCCCTCGTTGATCGCCCAGACGATCAGCGACTGCCCGCGACGCGCGTCGCCGGCGGCGAACACGCCGTCGATCGACGTCGTGTACGGCGCCACGGCCCGAACGTTCCCGCGCCGGTCCTTCTCGATGCCGAGCTGGTCGAGCAGCCCGTGCTCGGGATGCAGGAACCCCATCGCCAGGAGCACCAGCTGGGCCGGCAGCTCGCGCTCGGTGCCCGCCACCGGCGCGAACGGCGGCTCGGGCTCGGCCTGCGCCACCGTCACCCTCGTCAGGCGCCCATCCTCGCCGTCGAAGGCCGTCGTGGCGATCGAGTAGTCCTGCTCCCCCACGTGCAGCTCGCGCGCCTCCTCCATGGCGTAGCTCAGGCGGTACTTCTGCGGCCACTCCGGCCATGGCGTGCGGTCGTCCGGCCGCCGCTCCGGGGGCTCGGAGAGAAGCTCCAGCTGGGCGATCGACCGCGCGCCCTCTCGCAGCGCGTTGCCGACGCAATCTGCACCGGTGTCGCCTCCGCCGATCACCACGACGTCCCTGCCTGCCGCAGTGATCGTCGCCCCGGGCTGCGGGGCCGGCACGAGCGGCTCCGGGCCGATCTCATCGGCGACCCAGCGGTTGCGCTGGTACAGGTAGTCCATCGCGAAGTGCACCCCGTCGAGCTCGCGCCCCGGCACGGGCAGATCGCGCGGCACCCGCGAGCCGGTCGCCAGGACGACGGCGTCGTAGCTCGCCACGAGCTCGTCGGCGCTCATGTCGCTGCCGACGTCGACTCCGCAGCGCAGCACGACGCCCTCGGCGGCGAGCTGCTGGACGCGACGCTCGACAATCGCCTTCTCGATCTTGAAATCCGGAACGCCGAAGCGCACGAGACCGCCGATCGCCTCGTCGCGCTCGAACAGCGTGACGGCATGCCCGGCCCGGCGCAGCTGCTGTGCCGCCGCCATGCCGGCGGGGCCGGAGCCGACGACAGCGACCGACCGTCCCGACTCGCGCCGCGGCGGCTGTGGCACGACCCATCCCTCCTCCCACGCGCGGTTGATGATCGAGTTCTCGATCTGTTTGATCGTCACCGCGTCCCCCTCGCGGATCTCGAGCACGCATGCCGCCTCGCACGGGGCCGGGCAGAGGCGGCCGGTGAACTCCGGGAAGTTGTTGGTCGCGTGCAGCTGGACGATCGCGTCCTCGAAACGGTCGCGATAGACGAGGTCGTTCCAGTCGGGGATCAGGTTCCCGAGCGGGCAGCCGTTGTGACAGAACGGCACGCCGCAGTCCATGCACCTGGCGCCCTGCTCGCGCAGCTCCTCCGTCGGGCGCTGGAGGAGGAACTCCTGGTAGTCGCGGGCTCGCTCGGTGCTGTCCCGGTAGGGAACGCCGCGCCGCTCGATTTTCAGGAAGCCGCCGAGCTCACCCATCAGGCGCCCGCCTCGCCGACCGCGTCCAGCGGTCGCGTGGCTGTGACTGCGCCGTCCTTCGCGGCGACGTCCGCCATCGCCTCTTCCTCGGCCCGTTCGCGCAGCACCCGCTTGTAGTCCTCGGGCATCACCTTCACGAACGCGCCGGCCTCCATCAGCTGCTCCCAGCGTGTGAGCACGTCGGCCGCGACCGGGCTGTCGGTGCGTGCGCCGTGCTCTTCGATCATCGCCCGCAGCTCGATCTGGTCGGTCTCGGACAGGGGCTCGAAGCCGACCATGCCCATGTTGCAGCGTGCCGGGAACTCGCCGCCCTCGTCTAGGACGTAGGCCACGCCGCCCGACATGCCGGCCGCGAAGTTCCGCCCGGTCGGCCCGAGCACGACCACCCGGCCACCCGTCATGTACTCGCACCCGTGGTCGCCCACGCCCTCGACGACGGCGCTCGCGCCGGAGTTGCGCACGGCGAAGCGCTCACCTGCGAGGCCGCGGAAGAAGGCCCTGCCGCGCGTCGCGCCGTAGAGCACGGTGTTGCCCACGATCACGTTCTCCTCCGCCCTGAAGTGCTCGCCCATGCCCTCGCGGGGTCGGAGCGCGAAGACGCCGCCCGAGAGCCCCTTTCCGGCGTAGTCCTGCGCGTCGCCGCGCAGCGTGAAGGTCACGCCGGGCGCGAGCCAGCCGCCGAAGCTCTGTCCGGCCGAACCCTCCAGATCGACCTCGATCGATCCCTCGGGAAGGCCCTCGGCGCCATGGCGTCGCGCGATGTGGCTCGAGAGGATCCCGCCCAGGCAGCGGTTGCGGTTACGCACCGGCAGGGACATCCGCACCCGCTCGCCGTGCTCGATCGCCGGCTCGGCACCCCGTACCAGATCCCAGTCGAGCGCGTCGTCGAGCACCGGCGGAGGCGCTTCGACCCGGTGGCGAGGCGCCTGGCTGTCGAGCTCGACGTGCGTCAGCAGATGTGTGAGGTCGACGCCGCGCGCCTTCCAGTGGTCGAGGGCGCGGCTGACGCCCAGCAGGTCGACGCGGCCGATCGCCTCGTCGAGCGTTCGCAGCCCGAGCGACGCGAGGATCTCGCGCACTTCCTCGGCGACGAAGAAGAAGAAGTTGACGACATGCTCCGGAGTGCCCTTGAAGCGCTTGCGCAGCTCCGGGTCCTGCGTGGCGATCCCGACGGGGCACGTGTTCAGGTGGCAGGCGCGCATCATGATGCACCCCGTCGCGATCAGCGGAGCCGTCGAGAAGCCCATCTCGTCCGCGCCGAGCATCGCCGCGACGACGACGTCGCGCCCGGTCTTCAGCTGGCCGTCCGTCTGCACGACGATCCGCGAGCGCAGGTTGTTGAGCAGCAGCGTCTGCTGCGTCTCGGCCAGACCGATCTCCCACGGCACCCCGGCCGCCTGGATCGAGGACAGTGGCGAGGCCCCGGTCCCGCCGTCGTGCCCGGCGATCAGCACACGATCGGCGTTCGCCTTCGAGACGCCCGCGGCGACCGTGCCGACGCCGACCTCCGAGACGAGCTTGACCGACACCTCCGCCTTCGGGTTCCCGCAGCGCAGGTCGTAGATCAGCTGCTTGAGGTCCTCGATCGAGTAGATGTCGTGGTGGGGCGGCGGCGAGATCAGCCCGACACCCGGCGTCGTGTGCCGGATCGAGCCGATGTACTCGTCGACCTTGTGCCCGGGGAGCTGCCCGCCCTCGCCGGGCTTGGCGCCCTGAGCCATCTTGATCTGCAGCTCGTCGGCGTTGACCAGGTAGTGGATCGTCACGCCGAAGCGCCCCGAGGCGACCTGCTTGATCGCCGAACGGCGCCGGTCGCCGTTGGCGTCCGGCGTGAAGCGGACCGGGTCCTCGCCGCCCTCGCCGGTGTTCGAGCGCCCACCGAGGCGGTTCATCGCGATCGCCAGCGTCTCGTGCGCCTCGCGCGAGATCGACCCGAGGCTCATCGCGCCCGTGCAGAAGCGGCGCACGATCTCCGTCGCGGGCTCGACCTGCTCGAGCGGGATCGGAGCCGGTCCGCCCCCGCCCTCGCCGCCGCCGATCTCGAGCAGACCGCGCAGCGTCGCCCGGCGGGCGGCGTCGTCGTTGACGGAGCGGGCGTACTCCCGGTACTTCTCCATCGCCGGGCTCTCGCGCACCTCGCGCACGGCGTGCTGGAGGAGCGCGATCGTCTCCGGGTTCCACATGTGGTGCTCGCCGTCGCGCCGCCAGGCGTAGACGCCTCCGACCGGCAGCAGCGGGTCGCGGGTGACCGGGTAGGCGCGGGCGTGGCGCTCGAGCGCCTCTTCCGCGAGAACCTCCAGGCCGATGCCGCCGATCCGCGAGGCGGTGCCCGTGAAGTGCTCGTCGATCAGCCCGCGCTCGAGCCCGACCGCCTCGAAGATCTGCGCTCCGCGGTAGGACTGGATCGTCGAGATGCCCATCTTCGAGATCGTCTTCAGCAGCCCTTTGCCGATCGCTTTGACGAGGTTCTGCGCAGCCTCCTCGGCGCCCAGCTCGATCGGCACGCCGTCGCTGCCCGGGCGCGTCACGCGTTTTTCGAAGACGAGCGTGTCGAGCGTCTCGAGCAGCAAATAAGGATTGACGGCGCTCGCGCCGTAGCCGATCAGCGTCGCGAAGTGGTGCACCTCGCGGGGCTCACCGGACTCGACGATGATCCCCGCCCGCAGCCGCGTGCCCTCGAGCACGAGGTGGTGGTGGACGGCCGCCACAGCCAACAGCGACGGGATCGGCACGCGCCTCGGCCCGAGCAGGCGGTCGTTGAGGATCAGGATGTTGGCGCCTTCGGCGATCGCCTCGGTCGCGGTGTGACAGAGCCG
This sequence comes from Solirubrobacterales bacterium, assembly GCA_025963965.1. Classification (GTDB taxonomy): domain Bacteria; phylum Actinomycetota; class Thermoleophilia; order Solirubrobacterales; family Solirubrobacteraceae; genus Palsa-744. The sequence continues at coordinate 13,704 of JAOPZS010000106.1, read as the reverse complement.
TTTGAGCGCGTCGGCCAGGCCGGCCGGTCCCTTCTGCACGAGCCAGGTCGCGTCGATCGTCCGCGCTTTGTAGACGTCGTGGTCGACGTGGCGGAGCGTCTCCAGCTCGCGGTTCAGCAGGATCGGCTGGTCGAGCAGCAGCTTGTGCGCGTGCTCGGGCGTTTCGTCGAAGAGGTTGCGCTCGCTGCCCAGCGACGTCGCCAGGCTCATCACGATTTCCTCGCGGATCGGGTCGATCGGCGGGTTCGTGACCTGGGCGAACAGCTGCTTGAAGTACGAGAACAGCGGCGGCGCCTGGTCGGAGAGAACGGCCAGCGACAGGTCGTTGCCCATCGACCCGACCGGCTCGGCGGCGTCGACGGCCATCGGCGTCAGCAGCACCTTGAGGTCCTCCTGGGTGTACCCGAAGGCTCGTTGGCGCAGCGGCAGCGGCTGGTCGGACAGCGTCACTTCGCTGGACGGCGGCAGCTCCTTGAAGGGAACGGCGTTGCGGGCGTACCACTCGCCGTAGGGCTGCGCCGTGGCGACCTGCCGCTTGACCTCCTCGTCCTCGACGATGCAGCCGCGCTCGAGGTCGACGAGGAACAGCTTGCCGGGCTGCAGGCGCCCGAGCCGGCGGACCTGCTCGGGGGGGATGTCGAGCAGCCCCGACTCGGAGCCGAGCACGACGTAGCCGTCGGTCGTCTCCACCCAGCGGCCCGGGCGCAGGCCGTTTCGGTCGAGCGTGGCGCCGACGACGCGGCCGTCGGTGAAGGCGACCGAGGCAGGGCCGTCCCAGGGCTCCATGAGGCACGAGTGGTAGGCGTAGAAGCCCTTCAGGTACTCGGGCAGGTCGTCGCGGTTCCTGTATGCCTCGGGGATCATCATCATCGCCGCGTGGGGCAGTGACCGTCCCGCCAGCATCAGCAGCTCGAGCACGTTGTCGAACGTTGCCGAGTCGGAGTTGCCGGGGCTGACGACCGGCAGGATCTTCTGGAGGTCCTGGCCGAACAGCTCAGAGCGCAGCTGGCTCTCGCGGGCGCGCATCCAGTTGACGTTGCCCATCACCGTGTTGATCTCGCCGTTGTGGCAGATCACCCGGTACGGGTGGGCGAGCTCCCAGCTCGGGAAGGTGTTGGTCGAGAAGCGCGAGTGGACGAGCGCCAGGGCGCTCTTGCAGCGCTCGTCGCGCAGGTCCTCGTAGAACGCCGCCAGCTGAAAGCTGATCAGCATGCCCTTGTAGTTGATCGTCCGCGACGAGCTCGAGGCGATGTAGGCGCCGTCGTGCTCCGAGCTGAGCTCGCAGATGCGGCGGATCACGTACAGCTTGCGCTCGAAGGCGTCCTGATCGGCTGCCTGCGCCTCACCGGCGCCGACGAACAGCTGACGGATGACGGGCCGGCACGCGCGCGCCACGGCGCCGGTGCGCTCGGGGTCGATCGGCACGTCGCGCCAGCCCAGCAGCTGCTGGCCCTCCGCCTCGACGGTCCGCTCGAGCAGCGATTCAGCGCCGCGGCGGCGATCCTCGTCGGTCGGCAGGAAGCACATCAGCACTCCGTAGCGCCCCGCCGGGGGCAGCTCGAAGCCGGCCACGGCGCGGAGCAGCTCGTCGGGCATCTGCATCAGGATCCCCGCCCCGTCGCCCGTCTTGGGGTCGGCTCCGGAGGCGCCGCGGTGCTCGAGGTTCTCGAGCGCCGTGATCGCCCGCGTCACGACCTCGTGGGTGGGCTCGTTGTCGAGCCGCGCGACCATTCCCACACCGCACGCGTCATGCTCGAAACGGGGGTCGTAGAGTCCGACGGCCTGAGGCTGTTTGGGGTGCGTGGGCATAGGAGTGCTCGAGGGGGCGGTGCTTCCCGGTTGCACACCCGGTGGGCGCGTGCGGGCAGGCGGGCACCTGAGGCGGAGCAGAAAGCGTATCAGCGCGGGGCCGGCCGAAATAGCCGGCGGACGCGAATCTATCGGGTCGTTTCCAGCCCCGGATCCCCGGCTTCCGCCGCCTCGCCCGGATCCTCGCGCATCGTCTCCTCCTCGCTCCAAGAGCACATCCCGCCACGCCCAGGGCAGGTCAGGCAGAGGCTGCGGTGCGGTCGCCGGGTGACGGCGAACGGGTCGGCCCAGTCGTCGGCGAGGCGCCGCGCCAGCTCTTCTTCGAGCGACGGCCTCTCGGTCAGCGTGTAGCGGGCGACGGCCGGCTCGCCGGGCCGTTCGAGGAACCAGTGCACGACCTCGACCACCAGCGCGCCCTCGCGCAGCACGGCGAGCGCGTAGAGCAGCCGCTGGACGGCGTAGTCGCCGGCCACGAGATGCTCCGTGTCTGCTTCCGCCGCGAGCCGGTCGCTCTTGTAGTCCACGACGAGCGCGGTTCCGTCGGCCTCCTCGCAGAGCAGGTCGATGACGCCGGTGATCAGCGGCGCCTGATCGTCGATGCTGAAGGCGAAAGGATGCTCCGCACGCCGGCGCGGGGCGGCCGCGAGCCGCCGCCCCACCGGGCTCGCGAGGGCGTTCGAGATCAGCGCCGCGATCTCGCCCGGCTCGTCCCCGCCGATCTTCAGCCCGAGCGAGACCGCCGTCTCGGAGACCAGCCGCTCGTCCGGGCCGGCAGCGTTCGCGAGATCATGCCTCTCCAGCAGGCGGTGGATGAGCGTCCCCCTGGCCCGGGCCTCGAGCTCACCCGTGGCGCGCACGGCGCCCCCGACCTGCTCCTCCGGCATCCTCAGGACCCGTTCCAGGTAGTAGCGGTAGCCGCAACGCTCCAGCAGCGCCAGCGATGTGTAGCTGAGCGCCGGTGGCAGCCCTGCGACGGGCGCGCCCCCCCGGGGAGCTGACGCACCGGCCCCCGCGGAGAGCCGGCCGGATCGCACCGCCCCACCCTCTTGTGGGTCCGGCTCGCCCCCGGCGCGCGGCGCCGAGCGCGTCTCGGCCGGCGGCTCGCGCAGGATCGCGCCGTATCCGGAGGGATCGCTCAGCGTGATTCGCACAGCAGGTCCCCCCTCGCCGGCGGGGAGCGTGTAGAGGCCGGCGCCGGAGTCGCCGAGTCCAGGCAGATCCGGGCACAGGGCGGGGCCGAGCCAGTTGATCGGCGGCGAGCTGTCGCCCTCGTCGGGCCATTTGGCGAAGTCGACGGCGCCGCTCAGCACGAGCCGCTCTCGCGCACGGGTCATCGCCACGTAGAACACGCGGTCCTCCTCTTCGCGTTCGCGGCGACGGTGCTCCTCGCGGAGCTCCTGAAATTCCAGGGTCTTGATGCCCTCGCCCTGGCCGGGGCGCCGCAGCCGCAGCCCGAGGCGCTCGCCTTCCACGAACAGGCGATCCTGCGGGCTAGGCGGGCGGCGACCCAGGTCGGCGAGGCACACGACAGGGAACTCGAGTCCCTTGGCGGCGTGTACCGTCATCAGCCTGACGGTGTCCGGCTCGACACCCTCGACCGGCGCCTCGGGCTCCGATGCCGATGCCTGTTTGAGGTGCTCGACGTGGTCCACGAAGGCTCTGACGTCGCGCCCCTCCTGGGCTTCGAAGTTGCGCGCCAGGCGCAGCAGCTTGTGGACGTTGGCGATCCGCCGCTCGGACCAGTCGAGCGCCAGCACGTGCTGGATGTAGCCGCTGCGGGCGATGGCGCGCTCGAGCAGCTGGGAGATGCCCCGCCCGCCGGCCTCCTGGCGCTCGCGCTCGAACCACTCGCAGAACACGCGCAGCACCTCCGCGTCGGGCTCGTCGAGCTCGCCGCCACCGTCGCGGCAGATCGAAAGCGCCGTCTCCCACAGCGTCGAGCGCCGGGCGCGGAACTCGCCGGCGAGCAGCGCCAGGCCGTTGCGCGAAACACCTGCCAGGGGCGAGGCGAGCGTCGCGTAGAGCGCCTCCTCGTCGCGCGGATTGGCGAGCGCCCGAAGATAGCTGTGCAGGTCGGCGATCTGCTGGCGCCCCCAGAACGTTCCGACGCTCGCCAGCGTCCGCAGCCCCTGCAGCTGCAGGGCGCGCTCGAATGTCTCGATGTCGCCCGTCGCGCGCAGCAGCACCACGACCTCGCCGGGCTGCACCTCACCGGCGTCGACCAGCTCGCGGACGCGTTGCGCGAGCAGACGCGCCTCGGCCTGGCGCGGAAGCGGCGCGTACGGCAGCCCCGCCGCGATCGCCTCGGCGCCGGGGTGCGTCTTCCACTCGTCGGTCGAGCTCGTGAGCAGCAGCTCCACGGCGGCTGGGAGCGGCCCGCTCGGGGCAGGGTCCTCGCGGCGTCCGTGAACGAGCGCGGAGAAGTCCTCGAAGCGCTCGGCGAACACCGAGTTGACGGCGGCCAGCACCTCGGGGCGGCTGCGGAAGTTGCTCCTCAGCGCGAGCGCGCCGCCGGCCGCCGCCAGCTCGGCGCGCCGCTCCCGGAACAGACGCACGTCGGCGTGGCGGAAGCCGTAGATCGACTGCAGCTCATCCCCGACGGTGAACAGATTGCCGCGCTCCAGCGCGTGCAGGATCGCCAGCTGCCGTGGGTTGGTGTCCTGAAACTCGTCCACCATCAGCAGCTCGAAGCTCTCAGACCAGGACGCGCGCAGCGCGTCGTTGCCGGCCAGCAGCTCCCCGGCGATCAGCTCGAGGTCGTCGAAGTCGAGCGCCGCCCGCGCCTGCTTGAGGCGCTCGTAGGACTCGCTGAACAGGCCGAGCAGGCGATCGAACAGCGCCACCGCCGCGAGCGCGTCGAGATCGTCGCGCGACTCTTCCGGCTCGCCGGCGCGCACCGGTAGACGCGGCCTGCGCTGCCCTCGGCTGCGCAGCTCGGCGTGCAGCCGCTCGATCGTCGCCCGGACCTGGTCGACGCCGTAGGCCGCCAGCAGGTCCACCTCGGCAGCGTCGCCGTCGGGGAGGAACTCGACCAGCGCGTCTTCGTAGGCCCGCCGCCGCAGCAGCGCGGCCCGTCCCGCGTCGAGCACGCTGAAATCCGGGTCGAGGCCGGCGGGCAGCGGGTGCATGCGAAGCAGGCGTGCGCAGAAGCCGTGGAAGGTGCCGATGAAGGCGGCCTCGGTGTCGCGCGCCGCCTCTCGGTCGCCGACCTCGAGCAAGCGGCTGCGCACACGCGCCCGCAGCTCGCCTGCGGCGCGGTCGGTGAACGTTATGGCGAGCACCGCCGAGGGCTTCAGGCCGTCGGCGCACACGGCCTGGACGAACCGCTCGACGAGCACCGAGGTCTTGCCGCTCCCGGCAGCCGCGGAGAGCAGGATCGGCTCCGCCCGCCTGCGCACCGCCTCCGTCTGCTCCTCGGTGAAGCCGACGCCGGAGGGCTCCGGGAGGGTCTGCTCGCCGAGCGCTGCGCTGAGGTCGATGCTGAGTTGCTCCACGCGCTCAGCGCTCGCAGCGGCAGATCGTCGGATACTGACAGCCGCCGTTCCACGCGCAGCTGGCGGGACGCGGCTCGAGCTCCCCGCGGCCGGCCTCCCCCGCTGCGTCGCGCGCTGCGTCGAGCGCTGCGGCGAGCAGCTCGTCGAGCTCGTCGGTCTCGAAGCGGTCGGTTCGCGTGCAGTCCGCCGCCGCCTCGTGTCCGGCGAGCACCACCCCGCGTGCCTGGATCTTTTCGCCGCGAAGCGGCTGGTAGAGCCCGCCGACGACGCGCAGGTCGAGCAGCTGTTCGGCGGCCTGCATGTAGAGCGCGACCTGCAGCTTCCCGTCGGCGAGCCACCGCTGGGCCCGTGGTGCGTCGGCGCCCTTGTAGTCGATCACGATCGCCTCCCCGCTCTCGGCCACGTCGATGCGGTCGATGCGCCCGCGCAGCCTCACCCCACCGCCGAGCTCGAACGCGGGGAGCGTGCTCGGCTCACCATGCTGCTCCTCCTGCTCGAAGGGCCCGAAGGCGAGCTCGAACTCGCGCGGCGCGAGCGAGCTCTCGAGGCCGGCGGCGTACTCGAGGTAGCGCTCGAGGTCGGCGGCGAGCGCACGGCCGATCGCGCGAGCGCGCTCGGGGCTTACCGAGAGGAGGTGGTCCGGCGCGGCCTCGGCGAGCGCCTGGCGCAGCAGCGTGCGGGCCGGCTCGAGGGTTCGGGACGTCACGCGCGTGCTGCCCGTCTCCTCGCCGAGGCGTGCGAACGTCCTGTTCAGCGCCTCGTGCGCGAGGCTGCCGCGCGCGAACGGCTCGGGATCCGGGTCGAAGCGATCCGGGCCGAGCAGCCGCTCGACGAACCAGGCGACCGGGCAGCCGACCCACTTCTCGATCGAAGTCGCCGACCACACGCGATCGCGCAGGCCGCGGAGCACCCGCTCGTCGGTGAGCCTGCCGCCATCCGGGAGCTCGGGCTCGGCGTGCGTGCCGAGCCCGATCGCGTCGAGCGCCCCGAGCGCGCGACGCTCGCGCTGCTCGGAGAGCCGCTCGTCGAACAGGTCGCAGACGTCGTCGACGAACAGCGACCGGGACAGCGGGCCGGCGTCGTCGTCGGTCTCGTGCCAGCTCAACACGAGCCGCTCCTCCGGCCGCGAGAGCACGGCGTACAGCAGGTAGCGCTCGGCGGCGAGGACATCCTCGGACTCTCCGAGCAGGAGTCCCGAGGCCTTGGCGACGTGGGAGCGCTCCCGCTCGCCGAGCAGCGGCTGCGGCCGCGCCCGCAGCGGGAACACGCCCTCCTGCAGCCCCGTCAGGAACAGCGCGCGGACGCGCCGCGCACGCAACTGCAGCGGATCGAGCACGGCGACCAGGCCGGGCCCCGGAAGCTCACCGCTGTTGACCTCGATGCCCGCGAGCGCCGCCGCCAGCTCGCCGGCGCTGGCCGGTGCCGCCTCGGGCGCGAAACGCGCGAGCTCGCGCAGCTCGGCGAGCGCGCTGCGCCCGCCCGCCAGGGCGCGGGCCTCGTCCATCTCCTCCGCCCCGAGCACGTGCGCGCGCCCGCGGCGCGGTGCCGCGAAAAGTCGGACGAGCTCGCGGCCGGCGCGCTCGGCCAGGACGGCCGGGCCGCGGCTGGCGGCCTCGGCCAGCCGGTCGATCGTCTCCAGCGGAAACCAGCGCTCCTCCCAGCGTGCGCGGGCCTGCTCGACGCGGCGAATGCCGTGGCGACGCACCTCCCGCTCGAGCCAGTCGGCAAGCTCGGGGCGATCGAGCCGCCCGGGCGCGCGCAGCCAGGCGAGCAGGTCGGCCGGGGTGCCCGGAGCGACGCCCCCGGGGGGGCCCACGCAGCGCAGCAGCCCGATCAGGGCGCGACCCACGGACGTGTCGCCGAACGGCCGCTTGACGGGCATCGCGAACGGGATCCCAGCCGCCGTGAAGACCTCCGTGACGAGCGCGGCCGCGGCCGCCGGGTGCCTGATGATCACGGCGATCTCCTCTGCCGGCACGCCCTCCTCGAGCAGCGCGGCGACACGGCGGGCGACCAGCTCGAGCTCGGCGCGCTCGCCGCCACCCTGCATCAGCTCGAGCACGCCGGCGGGATCAGCGCGCCGGGTCGCGGGCTCGAACAGGCCCCGCTCGAGGTGCGCGAGGACGGCCCGCGAGCCGGGCGCGTAGTGCTCGTCGCGTGGCTCGAGCTGGTGATGCTCCTCGGCCAGCGGCGCGAGCGCCTGGAACGTCGCGGCCCTGCCGGCGAAGGCCGTGCGCCCGGGCTCGTAGGCGAGCGACACGGTCACCGGCGCGTCGACGATCCGGCCGAGCGTCTCGATCGCATCGAGCTGCAGTTGCGTGAGATCGTCGAAGCCGTAGAACAGCACCGGCGTCGCACCCCACAGCGAGGGCCGCTCGCGCAGGCGGTCGAGAGCGAGCAGCGCGCGCTGGGGCTCGTCGAGGCGGCCGAGCCGCTGGAGCTGGCGGTGATACTCGCCGTAGATCGCGCCGAGATCGAAGCCCAGTGCCCGGCCGCCGTCGCCGAAGGCCGCGCCGAGCGCGGCGGCGAGGCGGCGCGGCTCCACCCGCCGGGTCTGCAGTTCCGCGAAGAGCTCGCCGAGCGCCCGCGCGAAGCCCGGGCGGCGCTCCCGATCGTGAGGCGAGACGAGCGTGGCGATCAGCCGCTCGCGGGCGACGCGGCTCAGCGCCGGCTCGGTCACGCCCGCGCGGCTGACGAGCTCCTCGATCAGATCGGCGAAGACAGCCACGCGCACGCCCATCGCCGCCTCCCCCCCGGCCAGCTCGCGCAGGTAGTACTGGACATCCGCGCGCGTGGGAACGACGAGCATCGGCTCCTGGCCGTGCGCGAGGTGGCGGCGCACGGCGTCCATCAGGACCTGCGCCTTGCCGGCGTTCGCCGGGCCTGTCACCAGGGAGATGGGCATCGGGCCATCCTGGCGCACCGGCCCGACACGCCGGCAGGCAGGTGCTCAGGCGGCGCTGGTCTGCGCCACTGCGGCGGCCTCGGCAGCGTCGGCCACGGCGGCGGCCTCTCCCTCCACCTCCGGTGGCTTGGCGCCCTCGCGCGCCCAAGGCTCGTCGAACTCGACGCGCCATTTGCCCTCGTCGGTCTGCTGCAGGGCCAGGTGCGCGCGGAAGCTGCGCCCGCTGCGACCGCGGAAGCCGGTAACGGCCTGTGCGGTGTAGCCCTTCTTGATCAGCTCGCGGGCGATCGCTACCGGCAGCGTCTTGCCGGCTTTGGCCTTCCAGATCACGAAGCCGCAGCCGGGGTCCTCGCGCGCCCAGCAGGAGTAGCCCTTGCGGTTCTCGACGATGTCGTGACCGCAGACCGGGCAGGGGCCGAGCCGCGCGCGCGGGATCCGCACGTCTTTGAGCGTCTCGTCGAGCGTGTGGACCGTTTCGGTGGCGAAACCGGCGATGTCGCTCATGAACTTCTCGCGCGAGTCCTCGCCGCGCTCGATCTTGCCGAGCCGCTGCTCCCAGCTGCCGGTCAGCCCGGGTGAGGTCAGGGCGTGCTCGCCGAGCAGGCGGATCACGTTGAGCCCCTTCTCGGTCGCGACGAGCGCGCGACCGTCGCGCTCGATGTAGCTGACGGTGATCAGGCGCTCGATGATCGCGGCGCGCGTGGCGGGGGTGCCGATGCCGGACTCCTTCATCGCCTCGCGCAGCTCGTCGTCGTCGACGAGCTTGCCCGCCGTCTCCATCGCGCCGAGCAGCGAGGCGTCGCTGTAGCGGCGTGGCGGTTTGGTTTCCTTGCGGGCGCTCTCGATCGAGACCGTCTGCACGCTTTCGCCGTCCTGCAGCCGCGGGAGCTGCTGGTCCGCGCCCTCCTCCTCGTCGCTGTCCGGTTTCGCGTCGGCGGCGATCTCGTCGTAGACGCCGCGCCAGCCCGGCACCAGCAGCAGCTTGCCGCGGGTGCGAAACACGTGCTCGCCGGCGTCGCCCGGCACTGTCGTCTCGATACGCGTGTTCTCGAAGACCGCCTCAGGGTGAAAGACGGCGAGGAAGCGGCGCACGGCCATGTCGTAGATGCGGCGGTCGTCGGAGCTCATCTTCTCGACGGGGTGCTCGGAGCGCGTGGGGATGATCGCGTGATGGTCGGTGACCTTCTCGTCGTTGACGACCCGGCCGAGCGGCAGCACGTCGAGGCCGAGCACGTACTCGGCGCCCTTGCGGTACTCGCTCTGCGAGCCGAGCAGCTCGGCGATCGGCTTGATCTCCTCGACCATGTCGGTCGTCAGATACCGCGAGTTCGTGCGCGGATAGGTCAGCGCCTTGTGCTCCTCATAGAGGCGCTGGGCGGCCCCGAGCGTCCGTTTTGCGGAGAACCCGTAGCGGTTGTTGGCCTCGCGCTGCAGGGTCGTCAGGTCGTAGAGCATCGGCGCTTTCTCGCGCTGCTCTTTCTTCTCGAGCTTCGTGATCGTGCCGAGACGGCCCTCGCAGGCGGCGACGATCGCCTGCGCCTCCTGCTCGGTGCCGAGCCGCGGCCCTTTGGTCGCGCCGGGGCTGCCGGTGGGGGCCTGGTAGTGGCCGACGTAGGTCCGCTCGCCGTCTCCGTCGCTGTTCGCCTCGGCTCGGAAGGTCGCGTCGACGAGCCAGTATGGCTCGGGCTGGAAGGCTTTGATCTCCTCCTCGCGCCGCGCGATGATCGCGAGCGTCGGCGTCTGTACGCGCCCCAGTGAGACGGCGCCGTCGAAAGAGCTGCGCAGCCGGATCGTGGCGGCGCGCGTGGCGTTCATTCCGACTATCCAGTCTGCCTCCGAGCGCGAGCGGGCGGCCTGCTCGAGGAGCTCGAACTCCGAGGCCGGCCGCAGCGAGTCGAGCGCGGCGCGCATCGCCGCGGCGGTCATCGAGTTCAGCCACAGCCGTTTCACGGTCTTCTTGGCTTTCGCCTTCTCGTACAGGTAGGCGAAGATCAGCTCGCCCTCGCGTCCGGCGTCGCAGGCGTTGACGACCTCCTCGATGTCGTCGCGGCCGAGCTGTTTGGTGACGGCCGTCATCTGCTTGCGCGAGCGCTCGTCGCGCACGACGAGTTTGAAGCGCGGAGGCACGATCGGCAGGTCGGCCATGCGCCAGCTCTTGAACTTGGGGTCGTAGGCTTCCGGTTCGGCGAGCTGCACGAGGTGGCCGACGGCCCATGTGATGACGTGCTCGGGCCCCTCGAGGAACCCCTCGCTCTTCTTGAACGGTCCCGGCAGGACGCGCGCGAGGTCCTGCCCGACGGACGGCTTCTCGGCGACCAGCAAGGTCTTCGACATGGCGGTCAGCGTAGCGAGCGCCCGGCGGCACGCAACTCAGCCTGCGGTGCACGCCCCTGTCGAGACGGGCCCGGCGCGCCCGCCGGCCGTCCGGCGCAGCACGCTGGCGACGGTCGAATCGGCCACGCCGTAGCCGCCGTGCACCCCCGCGCCGACCGTCGATGCGAAGACGGTGCTCAGCACCCGCCCGGCATCGTTGACGACCGGGCCACCGGAGTTGCCGGGCCGAACGAGGCCGCGCAACGGCGTCAGCAGGCGGTGCACGGGCCCCTGCCCGTAGGCGTCCTGTGTGAGCACGTCCTGAGTGCGGCCGATGCGGGCGGGCTCGACGTCGAAGGGGCCGTTCTCCGGATAGCCGAGGATCGCGCCGCTCGTGCCGGAGGACGGGGACGGTGAGAGCGCGAGCGGTGAGAGGCCGAGGCCGGGCACCCGCAGCACGGCGATGTCGTTGGTCGAGTCGAAGGCGACCGGCACGGCCGCGAGATCGGCACCGGCACCGCCGATCTGCACTGTCGTGTCGGACTCGCCGGCGATGACGTGGGCGTTGGTCACGACGATGTCAGGTTCGGCGACCCAGCCGGACCCCTCGATCGCAAGGCCGCAGGCGGTGCCGAGCACGCGCACGACCGAGCGCGAGGCGCGTTTGACGCCGGGCAGCCGCGCGACTCCCGGCTGGGGCGGTGCGACGTTCGGGGACGGGCCGGTGATCGACGGCAGCGGGTCCAGGCGCGCGAGCGCGTCGAGGATCGGCCCGGACGGCGGCAGCACGGAGTTCAGCTCGCGCAGGATCGCCGAGCGCTGGATGTCGGCGCGAAGCTGCTGCGTCCCGGGGGTCTGACCGGCCACAGCCGCGGCGATCCATACGACGGCGAGCCCCAGTCCGGCGCCGAGCACCGCGCCGAGGGCGCCGTCGAGCACGCCGAACCCGGGCAGGATCAACGTCCGGCGCAGGCGAAAGCCGATTCCCTCCAGTCCGCTTGCGAGGATCGCTCCGCCGAGCAGAGCTCCGACCAGGCCGAACGCCGGCGCGTACGGCGAGGCGGAGCCTTTCGGCAGCACGAGCGGCGCGATCCGGGTGCCGAGGAAGGCCCCGGCGAGGAACCCGGCGAATGAGAGGACACCGACGATGAAGCCCTGCCGGAAGCCGAAAACGGCGAGAACCGCCGCGAAAGCGACAATTATCCAGTCGAGCCCGGTCACGAGCATGTTCTACAAGTTCCTTGACTGACAGTGCCAATCAGCGCCTGCGCCGCGCGAGGCCCGTCGCCGCGCTGGCCGTGGTGGCGTTCCTGATCGGCGCGATCTTCGGCGCAAATCACGGCTCCTCGCCGGAGGTGGCGCTCGCCGACCGTTTCGTGCAGGCGTGGTCCCGAGGCGACTACGCGGCGATGTACGCCACGATCACGCCTGCCGCACAGCGCTCGGTCTCGCCGAGCGAGTTCGTTCACGACTACGAACAGGACATGCGCACGGCGACCGCCCAGGCACGGCCCCGCGCCGGCCACGCGCGCGCGCTCGGCGGCGGCAGGGTCTCGGTGCCGGTGCGCGTCCGGACGCGACTGTGGGGAACGCTGTCGCTGCGCTACACGCTGGAGACGGTCTCCAGCGCTGGTGACACGCGCATCTCCTGGACGCGTGCCACAGCGTTCCCGGGCGTCGCGCCCGGCTCGACGCTGAGCCGGCGCACGACGCTGCCGCGCCGGGCCACGCTGCTGGCACGCGACGGCACGGTCCTGGCAGAGACGTCCTCGGAAGGATCGGGGACGCGCAGCACGCCGCTCGGGGAACTGGCGAGCGCGGTCGTCGGGCAGACGGGTCCGATCCCGTCCTCGCGCCGGCGCGAGCTGGAAGGGGAAGGCGTGCCGGGCGATGCCCAGGTCGGCGTCAGCGGCCTCGAGCGGGCGCTCGATGACCGTCTGCGCGGCAAACCGGGCGGCGAGCTGCTGGCCGGCGCTCAGGTCCTCGCCTCGACCACCGGGAAGCCGGCGCGGACGATCCGCACGACGATCTCCCCGTCGGTCCAGAAGGCCACCGTGTTGGCCCTCGGCGGACAGCTCGGCGGGATCGTCGCGATGAAGCCGTCGAGCGGCGAGGTGCTGGCGGCGGCGGGGATCGGGCTCGAAGGGCTGCAGCCGCCCGGCTCGACGTTCAAGATCATCACGCTGTCGGGCGCGCTCAGCTCCCACGTGGCGACGCCGAGGACGGTCTTCCCGTACGCGAGCTACGCGACGCTCGACGGTGTGCGTCTCAACAACGCCAACGGCGAGAACTGCGGAGGCTCGCTGGAACTCGCCTTCGCCGTCTCATGCAACTCGGTCTTCGCGCCGCTCGGCGTGAAGCTCGGCGCGGACAGGCTCGTGGCGATGGCCGAAAAGTTCGGCTTCAACCAGGACCCGGGGCTGCCCGGAGCGTCGCGCAGCACGCTGCCGGGCGCCTCGCGGATCCAGGGCGAACTGGCTGTCGGCTCGACGGCGATCGGACAGGGCGAGGTGCTGGCAACGCCGCTGCAGATGGCGATCGCCGCCGCGGCGATCGCCGACGGCGGGCACCGCCCGGCGCCGTCGTTCGTCCTCGGCGCACCTCGCGGGGGCGCGCAGGCGGTCAGCCCGGCGGTCGCCCGCACGGTCCGCCACCTGATGACCGAGGTCGTGCGAACCGGCACGGGCACCTCCGCGGCGATCCCCGGCGTCGTCGTCGCCGGCAAGACCGGTACGGCCGAACTCAAGTCGGCCTGCACCGCCTCGAGCGAAGAACCTGCAACGCACGAATCCGAACAGAGCGAAACGGCCAAGGGCGAACCGTGTCATGGCGGCGAAAGCAACGCCAGCAACACCGACGCCTGGTTCACGGCGTTCGCCCCAGCGGTCCACCCGAGGATCGCCGTCTGCGTGATGCTCGTCAAAGACGGCGCCGGCGGCGACACGGCCGCCCCCGTCGCCCGCCAGGTCCTGGAAGCCGGCCTGCACGGCGTCTAGCACCCGCGTCGCAACCCACCACGCGTCCACTCCAACCCGGCGGCGGAGCCGTAAGGCGAGGGAGCTCTCCGTCGCGCAGCGACCGAGAGCTACGGCGCCTTACGGCGTAGCCCCTAGACGTCCAGCTCGGCTTTGACCGATTCGGCGAGGTCTTCGGGGTTTGTGATCTTCAGCTCGAGCGGACGGT
>JAOPZS010000082.1 GCA_025963965.1 Solirubrobacterales bacterium | reverse complement strand
GCGTCGCCGGTGACCAGGCGGGCGTTCCAGTCGACCGCGCCGGTCGTCGAGGAGAACACGACCTTCGGCATGTCCTGCCAGCGGCGGGCGAACTCGATCTGCGCCGGTGTGGCGCCAGGCTGCTGGTCGGCGGTCGGCCAGTGGGAGCTCATCGTCTCCCACAGTTTGCGCCCGTACAGCGCAAGGCTAGTCGCCCCCACCCGGTCGGACCACCACTGGAACAGCTCGTCGCTCGGCACGCTCCAGCCGAGGTCGTCGCCGGGCGCGGCGATGTAGCCGTCCAGGCTCAGGTTCATGCCAAAGGTCAGTTTCCGCATGGGGTTAGCCTCCCCTGAGCCGGTATTCAGCGTACAGACCAACACGGCGCGGAAATTCATCGGTCAGCCCATGGGCCGATGGGGCACACGGCCCCCGTAATGGTTGGCCTTTAGGCAAAGCTCCCAGCCGTAAGCGGCCGGGCTGCGCGCGTCGAGGACTCGCGACGCGCGGAGGAGGGGTTCGAACGCGCGCCGCGAGTGGCCTCTACCGTCGTGCCCCTCCCCCCGAGGGAAAAAGAGACTTGGGGAAGGAGCCCTGGGACGGTCCCCCCTTCGGCGACCACCCCTGTGACTCCCCATACCCGCGGATCCGACGTGCCAAACGTCAAATATCTCCCTGAGGATCTACACGCGTCCGAGCACGATCAGGACCAGGAGAATCAGGGCGATCGCGCCGACGATGCCGCCCACGACGGCGACTTTGACGAGGAATAGAACGATCGCGATCACGATCAGGAGTCCTAGAAGGCCACGAATCATGTTGTCCTCTCCTTCGGGGTCGGGAATGCGGGCCCGCCGGCATTTCAGAACGTCTACCGTCCGTGCCCGCGCATGACATATGCCCACTCTTGGTGTACTTCTGACATCAGGCGTGGAAATTGCACGGGCCGGGGACGCTCCTGGGCCGCTTGACCGCTGCGACTAGAAGCGCCGTCGGCGACGCCGGTGACCGAGAAGCCCACCGAACGGCAACAGGAAGAACAGCGGCAGGAACACAACGTGTCCTCCGGACACCAGGAAGACCAGTGCCGCGATGAGCAGCCCGACGAGAGCGAAGCGCATTGGCGCAGCTTGCCCCCGGCGCGGCACGCCGAAACATGCACGACCCCCGAGCCGATGACGCTTCCCGATCGTCCTCGCCTCCGGCTTGGCTTGACAAGCCCGCAAACGGGGAAGTGATTCGGCATGAGGTCCTATCAAACCCGCCCCGGAGGGGATCCGCAGAACACCGATGCCGAAGTGCGCCGCGCCTCCGAGCGGGTCACGCTCGCGTGCAAGGCGCTGTCGGCCGCGGCCAACGATCTGCGCGTCGCACACGCGCGAAGCGGCATGAGCGCCGTCGACGACGCCGCCGACCGGGTCGGGACCGAGACCGAGCGTGTATGCGAGCTGGCCGAGGAACTGGCCAAGCTCGCAGGGAACCTTCAGAGCCGGCCGCTGACGCCACTGCTCGCCGGCGACTGACGCCGCGGCCGTTGGCCGGGCCCCTAGCGCGCCACGACGGTGAAGAAGTCGCGCGCGCTCGGTTCCAGGTAGCGCCCCGCGGCGCCGTGCTGCCCGGGCACCACCGGCGACGCGCTCGGGCCGCTCCCGCCGTGCACGTACAGATAACCGGCGATCCAGTCGGGGTTGATGTCGAGCTCGACCGCGCGTTGCGCACCTGCGGCGATCAGCCCGTGCGCGAGCGTCGCCGGCAGCAGGCTCTCTCCGGCCCCCCACACGAGCTGTCCGCTGCCCGTGATCCCGAGGCCCGATCGTGCCACGGAGTCGACGTTGCCGACGGTCGAGCCCCAGCAGGACTGGATGCACCCTTCGACGTTTTCAGCGGCGGCGCCGTGGTCGACGAGCAGCGAGCCGTTCTGTAGGACCGAGTAGACCGGCCTGCCCGCCGCGGGGACGCCCGCGTGCCATGCGGCGATCGCCGTCGTGCCGTCGCGGTAGGTGACGATCGAGCCCCTGCCGCTGCGCAGCGGCGCCGCCACGCGCCCGCCCGACTTCCATCCCACGACGCCCGTGTTGAACTTGAACCCGCCGTTGAACCCCGCCACCACGTGGTGGATCTCACTGGGCTCGATCTGCGCGCCGTAGCGCCAGGTCCCGCTCGGCTCTCCTTCGCCCGCATGGAGCACCAGCCGCACGAACTGCTGGTCGAATCGCAGCAGCGTCACGCCACCGCGCTGCGCCTCCCACGCCGCGGGACGCCCGTGAACGGACGCCACGCGCCGCCACCCCGCACCCGCCGCGCGGGGTGGTGAGACGACGAGCGCGGGAACGGGCGGCCGCGGAGCCGGCGGTGGAGCGGGCGCGCTGGTCGTCGTACGGACGCTGCTGACCGAGGCGGTGCCGGAGCTCGCAGCCGGACTCCTCGCGGCCGGACCCGACTGACCGCCGCACCCGGCCAGCTCCAAGGCCGCGATCACGACGGCCAGCACCAGCGCGCCGGCACGCGGACTCACAGGCACGCGGGCCGGCATGGCTCAGCTGCGCACACACGCGAACGATACGCCGGACACTCCAGCATCCCGTCCACGCTTCTACCCGCTCGCTGACCAGCCGATCAAAGGGCGCTGAGATGCGGCCGGGCGGCGAGGACTGACGCGCGGCAACACGGGCCTCGCGCCCGTTGGTAGCTTGGACGCGATGCGCCGTCTCCTGCTGCTCGTATCCGTGCTCGTCCTCGTCGACACGATGCTCTACGCCGCGCTGACGCCGCTGCTGCCCCACTTCGCACACCAGCTGCACCTCTCCAAGGCCGGCGCCGGAGTTCTGCTCGCCAGCTACGCCGCCGGCGCGCTGCTCGGCGGCCTGCCCGGCGGCCGCGCCGCCGCGCTGCTCGGCCCCCGCCGTGCCGTGCTGATGGGGCTCACGCTGATGGGGCTCTCGGGCCTCGCGTTCGCCTTCGCCGACAGCTTCGGGACGCTGCTCGCAGCGCGGATCGTGCAGGGCGCCGGGAGCGCCTTCACCTGGGCCGGAGCGTTCGCATGGTTGACGAGCTGCGCGCCGGCACACAGCCGCGGCGAGATGATCGGCCGGGCGATGGGCGCAGCCGTGCTCGGCGAGATGGTCGGCCCGGTGATCGGTGTGATCTCGAGCGCGCTCGGACGCTCGGCCGTCTTCAGCTCGCTCGCCGCGCTGTCGGTCGTGCTCGGTGTGCTGACGGCGCAGATCGACGTCGAGTCAGAGCTCGAAGCCGTCGATGTGACACTGCGCAGCGGCCTGCGCGAGCCTCGCTTCGTCAAGGGCCTCGCCCTGCTCGCGATCGGCTCGACGCTGTTCGGCGTGCTGGCCGTGCTGGCTCCCCTGCACCTCGCCGCGGCCGGCTGGGGCACGGCCGCGATCGGCGCCGTGTGGCTGCTCGGCGCCGCGTTCGAGGCCTCGGAGTCCTCGTTCGTGGGACGCCTCAGCGATGCGCGCGGCGCGATGACACCGGCGCGCCTGGCGCTGTTCGCCGCTGTTCCCGTGTCGCTCGCGCTCGCGACCGACGCCGCTCCGGCGATCTACGTGCCGCTGGTGGTGCTGGCCTGCATGTCCTATGGCGCCCTGTTCACTCCGTCCTTCTCGCTCGTCGCAGACAGCGCCGAGAGCACCGGTCTCGCCCAGGGGATGGCGTTCGGCCTGATGAACGCAGCCTGGGCGATCGGAGCCATGGCCGGACCGGCGGCCGCCGGCGCCGTCGCCGGTGTGACCGGCGATTTCGTTCCCTTCATCCTCGCTGCAGCGGGCTGCGCGTTCGCCTTCCTGCTGTTTCGGCCGCGTTCCACGCGGGCAGCATCCTCGGCTAGCATCGAAGCCCGCGTCCCGTAGCCCGTCCGCGTCGCCCGCGGGCGTTCGCCGAGGAGGCCGATGGACGGAGCGCTCATCGCCGGACTGCCGCTCGCCGCAACCCAGCAGGCCTACCTGCATGAGGCGAGCCAGATGCAGGCGCTCTCGTTCGCGATGCACATACCGCTCGTCTGCTTCGGGATCGCGCTGCCCGCGACGGTGCTGTTCGTCGAGTGGCTGCACCTGCGTACCGGCGATCCGCTCTACCGCACGATCGCCAAGCGCTGGACGCGGATCATGGCCTCGCTGTTCGCTGTCGGCGTGATCACCGGCACGATCCTCAGCTTCGAGATGGGGATGCTGTGGCCCGGCTTCATGTCGCGGTTCGGCTCCGTCTTCGGGCTCGGCTTCGCGATCGAGGGATTCTCGTTCTTCCTCGAGGCGATCTTCATCGGCGTCTACGTCTACGGCTGGGACCGGCTCTCGCCGCGCGCGCACCTGCTCAGCGGCCTTCCGATCGTCTTCGCCGGCATGACCGGCTCGCTGATGGTGATCTCCGTCAACGCCTGGATGCAGCACCCGTCCGGCTTCCACATCTCCGGCGGCCACGTCGTCGACGTCCACCCGCTCGCCGCGCTGTTCGGCAACAGCTTCCTGTGGAACGAGCTGGTGCACATGTACCTCGCCGGCTACCTCGTGGCAGGCTTCCTGCTGGCGATGCCCTACGCGATCGCCCGTCTGCGCGGCGTATGGACACGCTATGAGCGCACAGCCTTCGCGATCCCCCTGACGATCGCGGCGGTCGTCGCCCCCGTGCAGGTGCTGATCGGCGATTGGGTGGCCCGCGACGTCGCCACGACACAGCCGACCAAGCTGGCGGCGATCGAGGGTCTCGCGCGCACGACGCGCGGCGCCCCCGAGCACCTGCTCGGCTGGTACACCGACGGCCAGGTCAAGTTCGGCATCGCAATCCCCAAGCTGCTCTCGCTGCTCGCCTTCCACAACCCCGACGCGACCGTTCAGGGACTCGATGCCGTCCCACCGTCGCAGCGCCCGCCGGTCAACATCGAGCGCATCTCCTTCCAGCTGATGGTCGCGATCGGCACGGCGCTGGCGCTGCTCGGCCTGTGGTTCCTGCTGTTCCGCTGGCGGCGCGGTCGGCTGCCGAGACAGCGCTGGTTCTACATTGCCGCTGCCGCGGCCGGGCCGCTGTCGCTCGTGGCGCTGATCGCAGGGTGGGTCGTCACCGAGGTGGGTCGCCAGCCGTGGGTCGTCTACCACGTGATGAGCACCTCTGAAGCTGTCACGCGCGCCAGCGGCATTCCGGTCGGCTACGGCGTGCTCGCCGCCACCTACCTCCTCGTCATCGGCGCCGTCATCTGGGTGCTGCGGCGGCTCGCCGCCGCGCCGCTCGACACGCGCGGTGATCCGCTGCCGGCGACGCCGGGCACGGCCGCGAGCTCACGAGAAGCGTAGGGCTGCCGTGCATCTCTACGACGTTCCCGTGATCTTCGTGCTGATCGGCCTCGCGCTGTACGTCGTGCTGGGCGGCGCGGACTTCGGCGCCGGGCTGTGGCAGCTCGCCACGCTGCCCGCCGAGCGACGCGGGTCCGCCGCCGCACGCCAGCGCGCAGAGCGGATCCGCGAGCACGCCCATCACGCCATGGGGCCCGTCTGGGAGGCCAACCACGTCTGGCTGATCTTCGTCCTGACCGTGACCTGGACGGCCTATCCGGAAGCCTTCGGCTCGATCGCCTCGACGCTCGCCGTGCCCCTGTTCATCGCGGCCCTCGGTGTGATCGCCCGCGGCGTCGCGTACGCGCTGCGGTCGGGCACCGACCGCCCCGCGGAGCTGGCGCGGATCGACACGGTGTTCGCGATCTCCTCCCTGCTGACGCCGTTCGCGCTCGGCGCGGTGATCGGCGCGATCGTCTCAGAACGCGTGCCCGTCGGCAACGCGGCCGGGCACCTCTTCTCGAGCTGGACCGGCCCGATCTCGATCCTCGTCGGCGCGCTCGCCGTCGCCGTCAGCGCGTACCTCGCCGCCGTCTACCTCGCGGCCGACGCCGCCCGCGCGGGCGAGCGTGACCTGACCGAGACCTTCCGAACGCGCGCCCTTTTCGCCGCCGCCATCGCCGGGGCCGTCGCCGTCGCCGGTCTCGTCGTGCTTCACGGCGATGCCCACCGGATCTACCACCGACTGGTCGAAGGACCCGGCCTGCCCGGTCTCGTCATCTCCGTCCTCGCCGGCCTTTCGACCGTCGCGCTCGTGCTCTCCCGGCGCTTCGATCTCGCCCGCGTGTCGGCGGCGCTCGCCGTGGCCGGCATGATCGCCGGCTGGGCCGGCGCCCAGCAGCCCTTCCTGCTGCACGATCTGACGCTTCGCCAGGCGGCGGCGCCGCACGAAACGATCGTGCTGCTGCTGGTCGCGATCGCCGCCGGAGCGGTGATCCTGTTTCCCTCGCTCGGCCTGCTCTTCAGTCTCGTGCTGCGTGGACGCTTCGACCGCCCCGGCGAGACCGGTCTCTCCTCGACGCCGGCGACGATCGCCGACGTGCTGCGCCCGACCCGGCACGGGCTGCGAGCCCGGCTCGCCGTCGGCGGGCTGCTCGGCGGGATCGGCCTGCTGAGCGTCGCCGAAGCGCCCTGGGCGCACGGCGTCGGCGTCGCCTGCCTGTTCGCGGCGATGATCCTCGGCTTCCTGGCGGTCGACCCGGCCGGGCTGGCGGCTAGCGAAGACCGCAACGCCTAGGGCGCGAGCCGCTCCACGCGCCACCCGCCCGTCGCATCGCGACGGAACCGAAGGCGGTCGTGCAACCGGTCGCGCCGGCCCTGCCAGAACTCGACACTCTCCGGCTCGACGCGAAAGCCGCTCCAGCGCTCCGGTCGCGGGACCGGACCCTCGGGCCCGTAGCGCTCCTCGAGCTCCCCGAGGGCGCGCTCGAGGACGCCACGGTCGGCGATCACACTCGACTGCCTGCTGGCCAGCGCCCCCAGACGCGAACGGTAGGCGCGCGAGGCGAAATACTCATCGGCGCGCTCGGCCTCGACGGGCACGACGCCTCCGACCACGATCACCTGGCGGCGAAGCGGGTACCACGGGAACAGCAGCGATGCGCGCGGGTTGACGGCGAGCTCGCTTCCCTTGCGCGAGTCGAGGTTCGTGAAGAACTCGAAGCCGCGCTCGTCGAGTCCCTTCAGCAGGACCGTGCGGGCGGACGGCTGCCCGGTCGCGTCGGCCGTGGCCAGCACCATCGCTTCAGGCTCGACCAGCCCGGCCGCGTCCACGTCGGCCTGCCAGCTCTGAAACTGCGCGAGCCAGTCGGGCGCGAGGTCGCGCTCGTCGAGCGTGCGTTCATCGGGATCGCCCATGACGGTGCTTTCTGCGCCGCGGCGGCCAACCCTCCCCCGTCGCATGCCGCGGTGCGCGTGACGTCCCTTCCGGGTCCGCGATGGCATCATCGGCATGTGCGCGCCGCTGCCGCCCCGACGCTCACCGAGATCGTGCGCGAGTGGGGACGGATCGGCTGCATCGGCTTCGGCGGCCCGCCCGTGCACGTGAGCCTGCTGCGCGAGCTGTGCGTGACGCGCCGCGCGTGGCTCGACGACACGGACTTCGAGCGGGCGCTGGCGGCCGTCAACGTCCTGCCCGGCCCATCCTCGACGCAGCTGGCGATCTACTGCGCGTGGCGCATTCGCGGCCATCGCGGCGCGATCCTCGGCGGGATCTCGTTCATCCTCCCGGGCCTCGCTCTGATCCTCGCCCTCTCGGCGCTGTTCCTCGCAGGCTCACCGCCGCGGTGGGTGCGAGGCGCGGGGATGGGCGCCGGCGCGGCGATCGCCGCCGTCGCCGTGCGTGCCGGGACTGACATCGCGCGGCCGATCTGGGAGCGCGCAGCACGACGGCGGCGCCCGCGCGTGATCGCCTATGCCCTCGCCGGCGCGATCGCCGCAGCCGTCCCGGGGCCGTGGCTCGTGCTCGTGCTGCTCGGCTGCGGCACGGTCGAGCTGCTGCTTGCAGGCCTCACCTCGACGCGCCTGACGGCGCACGCGTGGCCGGCGCTGGCAGGCGCGATCGCTGCGCCCGCGGGCCTCGGCGCGCTGCTGTGGACCGCTCTGAAGGTCGGCGCGCTGGCCTTCGGTGGCGGCTTCGTGATCGTGCCGTTGATGCAGGCCGACGCCGTCAGCACCTATCACTGGATGAGCCACGAGCAGTTCCTGAACGCCGTCGCACTCGGCCAGGTCACGCCCGGGCCGCTCGTGCAGACCGTGGCCGCGGTCGGCTACGCGGCCGGTGGCCTCAGCTGGGGCCTGCTGGCGGCGCTCGTCGCATTCCTGCCGTCGTTCTCCTTCATCGTGCTGGGCGCCGGGCGCTTCGAGCGGCTGCTCGGCGACCGTCGCGCGCTCGCCTTCCTCGCCGGCGCCGCGCCTGCGACCGCCGGCGCGATCATCGGCTCGTCGATCCCGCTGGCGGGCGCGCTGGGGCGCTTCTGGCAGTACCCCCTGCTGGCGAGCGCAGCCGTCGCGCTGCTCGCCCTGCGGCTGCCGATCGTGACGACGCTGCTCGCCTGCGGCGCCGTCGGCGTGCTCGCGGCGCTGCTCGGCGCGCCGCTGCTGCGCTAGGGGGCAGTGACGCTGTAGGTGCCCGTGATCCTCACGATGCCTTCCGCCGAGGAGGCCCAGTTGAACCCGGCGCCGTAACGTCCGGAGCCCACGGCGGGCGCCGCCTCGGGGTTGAACGAGAAGGCTTGCGGTTCGGTGTTCAGCGCGGAGCTGATGTACACGCAGAGCCAGCCGTTCCTGGCCAGGCCGGGGCCGAGGCAGTTTGTTCCCGGCGTCGAGACCGTCGTGAATTCGACGTGGTCAGCCGGTATCGGCGCCGACAGGGGCACCGAGAAGGTGACCGCGGTGCTCACCGTGATTTCGGGTCCTTCGACGATCGTCGAGACGGCGAAGTCGCCACTCTCGGTTTTGCCGCTCGGCAGCTGGGAGAGCGCGGAGAAACCCGGTTCGCCCGTTGGGCCTCGCGCGCCTTTCGAACCCGTCGCCCCCGTCACGCCCTGCGGGCCGACGGGGCCGTTCTGCCCGGCGACCCCGCGTCCCCCGCGAGCGCCGTGGAGCTTGCGCAGGACCTTCGGGTTGATCTGCTTGGTCGAGTTGATCAGATAGTGCCCGGCGGCGTAGGCGCCGCCGCTCATCGCGAGCACGAGCGCGAGCGTCGAGACGACGTTGGCGTAGCTGAGGCGGCGGTGGCGCACCCTTAAAGCCTACGCGCCCAGCGAGGCTGCGGCGCCGGCGCTTCGCGTCAGCGCTCGTCAGAGCGCGCGCGGGCCGCCTGCGTGCAGCCGCTTGAACTCGCGTTCGGGCCCGATCACCGTGTACAGGCACCAGAACGACCAGCCCATGCATGCTGTCGCGAGCGCGAAGCAAACGTAGGCGACCGGCCCGGCTCCGGCGAGACGCAGGATCATCCCGAGCACGAAGAGCACGACGGCGTAGATGCGCAGCGCGTTGACGCACGCCATGCGGACCGTCGCCTTCTCGCCGGTCGTCTCGACTGCCCTTCTGAAGCGGGGGTTGCCGGTCACACACAGGCGAGCGACGAGCGCTCCGAGCAGCCGGCGCTCCGGCGGGCTCAGGTACGACAGCGGGATGGGCTGATCGCTCACGAGAGACCTATCGACGCGAGCACGGATGACCTTGAGGCGCCGCCTCACCGGAAGCGTGCGCCATGGTTATATGCGAGTGCCCACATCACACCTTGCCGGACGCGTGCGCCATGGTTATACGCGAGTGCCTCGGTCACACCTTGCCGGACGCGTGCGCCATGGTTATACGCGAGTGCCCACATCACGCGTCACCGGACCCGTGCGCCATGGTCATACGCGGGTTCGGGCGAAGAAAAGGGCCGCGCCCCCTCGGACACGGCCCTGATCCTGGCCGGGAGCGCGCTGGCGCCCGGCCTTCCCCGGGGCCGCGCCGTGAGGCGCGACCCCCTCCCCCACCGGCCTATTCCGCTTCCCCGTGGCCGGCGAATTCGATGATCTGCTGGAACGTCGAGCGGTTCGTCCAGCTCATCGTGAACGGACCGAACGGCGATTTCGCTTCCTTGAGGATCCCGGGCAGGAAGGTGATCCGCGTTTTCGCGGCCCTCCAAGCCTTGATCGTCGAGCCCTGTTCGGCTTCCAGTCCTTCGACGGCCGTCTGGAAGGCCGACCACAGCGAGCTGCGGCAGGCTGCCAGTTCGCCGCTGCCGCAGTAGCCGCGGCTGAGCGGCTGCGCGACGGGCTGAGCGAGCACCTGACGCAGGCCCTTGTAGACGTAGCCGTACCAGCCGCTGCCGTAGGAGGAACCCTGCGAGTTCTCGCCGTTGTTCGGACCCTGCAGCGATTTCAGTTCGCCGAGCAGTTCGCCGAGCACCGGGCTGAGGACCGCTTCGCCCATCCCTGTCCAGGCCGCGTCGAGGATCGCCGCGCCGGGAGCCTTCGGGCCTTCCTTGCCGTAACGGCTGGAGCCCGATTTGACCCACTTCGCAACGACCTTCTGTGCTTCCTTGGCTTTCGCGCTCGGCGCGGGGCCGGGCGAGTTCAGAACTTCTTCGATCGTCGGCCAGATCTTGACCGCACGCAGGTCCTGCGTGGCGGCCTTGTTCATGATCGACGCCGTGTCGGCCTCGGTCATCCCTTCTTTGAAGCCGGTGAACATCTGCACGCGGTGGATCGGGCCGTAGGAGTATTCGTCCGAGGCCGCTCCCCATTCGGGCGCCGGCTTGTTGTTCCAGTTGATCAGGTCGCCCGAGGCCGGGTCGACTTCGTGCGGGTGCTGGGCAAGGCTCAGGAAGCCTTTCCAGTCGTATTCACCGGTGCCCAGCGTCGGCAGCTGCGAGTTGGTTCCCGCGGCCAGGATCGGCAGGCGTCCGGTCGAGATGAACCCGACGTGTTCGTTGTCGACGTAGGCCATGTTGAACGTCGTCTCGAGTTCGTTCGCAGCTTCGAAGAACTGCTGCGGGTTGTGCACCTTGTTGGAGTCGAACTTGCTGAATGCGATCTCGCCGGCCGGCTCGCGGCCGCGCGTCGAGCGGTCATTGGAGATCGCGTATGGCTGACCTCCGACCAGCACGGTGCCGGTGATCGGACCGTGGACCGATTCGTAGAACGTGACCTCGTGTGCTTTTTCGGCGCCCTTGGGTCCGATTTCACCCGCGTCGAACAGGTGCATCGGCACGCAGCTGCCGTTGTAGACGTAGCTCGTCGATTCGCGCGTCGGCGGGCTTTCGTCCGCGTTGCACAGTTTCTCGAGGAACTGCTGCGTGTTCTCGCTGCCGGCGCTCGTCAGCGACCAGGCGAAGTCACGCCCGCGGCCGATGAACACATACGGCGAGATCGGCGCGACGATCCCCTGAGCGTCGAGTCCCGGCGCGTGCATCTCCGCCTGCATCACGATCTCCGGGTAGTAGTAGCCGAGCTGCGGCCCCATGACCGCGTTCGGGTGGCCGTTCGCCGAGTCTTTGGCGCCGGTCAGCAGGAAGTTCGACGCTTTGCGGCGCGAGGCCGTCAGCGCCTGTGCGGCTTTGACCGCCGAGGGGCTGGACGTCCCCGGTTCGACCTGCACCGCGCCCGGAGTCGGACCAGACGGTTCCAGGTCGTACGGGAACGCCGTCGTTCCCGTCGTGGGCGCTTCGGGGTCGTTGACCTGCTTGAGGTCGCGGAACACCTGCTTGCCGCCTTCTTCACCGAATTTGTTCTCGAGGCGAGCGAGGAATTCCGAGTTGCGCACTTCGCCGCCGCCGCCGTTGCCGAAGATCGAGCCGATGAACGCGAAGCCGGCGATCGCGTCGCCGAACGTCACGGCCGGGAATTCGCGGTGCGCGCCGAGCGAGGCCTCGTAGGCGTTCACGCCGTCGACCCAGCTTTCGAGGTCGGCGATCACCTGCGCACCGTCGGCACCTTTTTCTTCAAGCACTTTTTTCTGGTTTTCGACGTATTCGCGCGCTTCTTTGCTCGGTTTGAACGAGCGCGTTTCGAGCAGCAGGCCGAAGGCGTTGACGCCGGGAACGCCGAGCGCCGCCGTGTACGCCGGGCCGAGCCCGAGCGCGAGCAGCAGGCCACGGTCCTTGGCGGCGACCCAGCCGGAGCCGAACATCGCCTCGCCGCGAGTGGCGCCCGTGATGTGCGGGATGTCGTGCTTGTCGCGCACGATTTCAAGGCCGGCCTCCGGTTTTTCGATGCGCAGCACGCCGCCACCGGTGTTGACGCCGAATTTCTCCGGCAGGAAGTCCTTTTCGATCGTCGCCTGGGTGACGTTGCCCTTTTTGCCCGTCAGCCGTTCATAGAGCTTGGCCTGATCGCGGGCGTACTTGCCCTCTTCGGCCCCGCCTTCGGCGCCAGGAGGCAGGATCTGGTACGCCCCGCCTGAGAAGTCTTCGAGCGGTTCGGCGCTCGCTGCGGGGGCCATCGCCACCGCGAGCAGCGCGCACACCGCGACCGCCACCACCATCAATCGCTTCAGCGCAAGCGCCGCAAGCGAGCGAACAATCCTTGTCCCTCGACCCATCATGCTTCCCCTCCCAGCTGCCCGTGTCGGCACGACAGGGCAATCGATACTCCCTCCCGGACCGGGGGATCCTACCATCCGCTGTCAAGCCGTTATGTGAAGCGGCGGCGTTCGCAGAGACGGGAAACGGACCACGGACCGTGGCCGTCCGAGCCCGGTCGGCGCCGGCGCCGGAGCGGCCGCACAGGCCCACGGCGGCCCGGCTCTAGAGCTCCAGGTAGCGCAGCACGACGCGCCCGATCACGATCACGTCGCCGTTTGAGAGGTCCGCCTGCTGGACGCGACGGCCGTTGACGAACGTGCCGTTGGAGCTGCGGTCGTCGAGGATCCGCGCGCCGGAGGCGCGCGGCACGAGGATCGCGTGACGGCGCGAGACGGAGCTCTCGTCCAGGTGCACATCGGCCGACAGGCCGCGGCCGATGTGGATCACGTCGTCCTTGACCGGGATCAGCAGGGTGCGGTCGGACCCTTGCACCTCGATGTAGCGCCCGGGTCCTACCGCGCCTTCCTCGCTTGCCTGGCTGAGCGTTCGCTCGCCGAGACAGGCGACTGGATCGACGCGTTCGGTGATCCCCTCCGCGGGAGGGTGGATGACTGTCTGGGGGCTCATGCCCATACCCAAGACCATGCTACTCACGGCAACCTCAATACCCGTGAAGAAATGAAGAAAAACCGCCTGAAAAGGGCGCTGCAGGTGCCTTTTCGGACATCCCCGCGGGGCCGCACCGCGGCGCGCGCCGCTCGCGTACCCTGAGCCCTGGATGACGCCGCCTCCGCTCGCGCTCTCGGACACGCTCACCGACATCGGCCTGATCGGTGTGACGCTGCTGCTGGGCGTGCTCTACACGCGACGGGCCCGCATCCTCGCGTCCGCCGGGAAACCCGTTCCGCGCTGGCGCCGGGGCTGCTTCTACTCCGGTTGCGTCGTGATCGCCGCCGCCCTGACGTCACTGGCGCCCGGGAGCGAGGAACTGCTCTACGTGCACATGATCGAGCACCTGCTCGTCGGCGACATCGCGGCGCTGCTTATCGTGCTCGGCCTGACCGGCCCGCTGATCGCACCGATCCTCAGGACCAAGCTGTTCGACCGCCTGCGCGTCCTCGCGCACCCGGCGATCGCGTTTCCCCTGTGGGCGCTGGACCTCTACATCTGGCACCTGCCGTCGCTCTACCAGGCGGCCCTCCGCCATCCGGGCGTCCATGCCCTGGAGCATGCGATGTTCCTGGGCTTCGGCATCAACATGTGGATGTGCCTGGTCGGGCCGCTACCGATGCCGAGCTGGTTCGGCAACCTCGGGCGGCTGATCTACATCGTCACAGTGCGCCTCACCGGAACCGTGCTCGGCAACATCTTCCTGTGGTCGGGCACCGTCTTCTACCCGTTCTATCTTCGCGGCGACTCGGCCGCCCACATCTCGCCGCTGGCCGACCAGAACGTCGCCGGGGCGATCATGATGGTGGAGGAGTCGCTGCTCACTCTCGGCCTATTCTGCTGGCTGTTCCTGCGCGCGGCCAAAGAGGGCGAGGAGCGCCAGGACCTGCTCGACTGGGCCCGCGCGAACGGCCTCGAGCTGAGCGAGCGCCGAGCCGCGCGGGCGGTGGCCGCTGGACGAGGCGCCGAGCTGCGCCGCCGGCTGGAGAGCCGCCGGGCCGACCCCGGGGAGGCGTCGCCGGACGAACCGCTGGAGGCCGCGAGCGGCGCCGGGGAGCCCGCCGGCGAGCTAGGCTGAGCGCATGTGCGCAGGTTGTGCGATGGCGGCCGCCTCGGCGGCCACGGGCTTCAGGAGCTGGCTGCAGACGCACAGCTACGGCTGGTTGACGCCGCGCCGGATGCGCCGGCTGACGCTCGCGGCGATGTGCGCGGCCGGGCTCGTCTCGACGGTCGGGATCAGCGGGTCGGGCGCGAGCGCCACGCACCGGGCGGCGATTCACGCAAGCGCGCAGCGCTGACACACAGATGGCTGCCGTAAAGCCGCCGCGCCCGAAGGCTCCAGGCGTCGGTGGCGACTACTTCGACCGGAAGTCGATGATCCGGCGCATCCACGGCGAGCGCGCCGTCGCGATCTCCGGGGCCCGTGCGCTGCTGATGCAGGCAGCCCATCCGCTTGCCGTCTTCGGGCTGCTCTCGCACTCGAGCGCGCTCGAGGAACCGTATGACCGGCTGGGACGCACGGCGCAGGTGATGAACACGATCGTGTTCGGCACGCGCGCCGAAGCCGACGCGATCGCAAAGCGGATCCGCGCGATGCACCGGCGCGTCAGCGGGCGCCTGCCCACCGCGCTCGGCCCCTACCCGGCCGGCACGCCCTATCGCGCCGACGATCCGGCGCTGCTGATGTGGGTTCTCTACACGCTCGTCGACTCGGCGGCCGTCCTCTACAGCCGCTACGTGCGACCGCTCAGCGACGAGCAGCGTGCGGCCTTCTGGGAGGACTACAAGGTCGTCGGCAGGCTGTTCGGGCTGCGGCGCGCGGACATGCCCGTGACGCTCGCCGACCTCGACGCCTACGGCAGGCGCATGCTCGAGGGCGATGAGCTGCTCGTGACCGACTGGGCTCGCGAGCGAGCGCGGCAGATCGTTCTCTCGCCCCCCGTCCCCGCCTTCGCCCGGCCGGCGCTGGAGACCGCCAACTTCGTCACGATCGCGCTGCTGCCCGATGCGATCCGGGAGCAGTACCGGTTCTCGTCCCTGCCGCCGCAGGCGCTGCGCAAGGCGCTCGTCGCCGGAGGCGCCGAGTACTTCCGCCGAGCCGTGCTGCCGTTCATGCCCGGGCGCCTGCGGCTTACCCCCGGCGCAAGGGCCGACGCCTGATCGGGCGCTAGCCCCCTGCCACGGCCGGCAGGATCGTCACCTCGGCGCCGTCGCTGACGGGCGTGGCCAGACCGTCGAGGAAACGGATGTCTTCACCGGCGACGTAGACGTTGACGAAGCGCCGCAGCGACCCGTCGTCGTCGGCGAGGCGCACGCGAAGCTCTTCGTGGCGCTGGAACAGGCCGTCGAGAACCTCCTGCACCGTCGCGCCCTCGACACTCGCCTCCGCCTCGCCGCCCGCCGCCGCGCGCAGCTGCGTGGGGATCTTGACGAGCACGCTCATCAGACCGTCAACGGCTCGGGGACTCCCGCCTCGAAGTCCGCCACCGTCGGCTCGATCGTGTGCATCTCGAAGCTGCCGCGGACGGCGTCGAGCGTCTTCAGCCCCTCGCCGGTGATGACCAGCACGACGCGCTCCTCCGGGTCGATCTCGCCGCGCTCGGCGAGCTTCGCCAGGACGGCCGTCGTGACACCGCCGGCCGTCTCGGTGAAGACGCCGGTCGTCTCTGCCAGAAGCCGGATACCGGCCCGGATCTCCTCGTCGCTGACAGCGTCGACCGAGCCGCCCGTGCGGCGGGCGAGGTCGAGCGCGTACGGGCCGTCGGCCGGGTTGCCGATCGCCAGTGACTTGGCGATCGTGCTCGGCTTGACCGGCCGGCAGATGTCGTGGCCTTCGGCGAACGCGCTCGCGACCGGCGAGCAGCCGTCGGCCTGGGCGCCGTTCATGCGCGGGAGCTCGCCCTCGAGCAGGCCGAGCTCACGCCATTCCTCGAAGCCCTTCGCGATTTTCGTGAACAGCGAGCCTGACGCGACCGGCACGACGCAGCGGTCGGGCAGCTCCCAGCCGAGCTGCTCGGCGATCTCGAATGCGAGCGTCTTCGAGCCCTCGGCGTAGTACGGGCGCAGGTTGATGTTCACGAACGCCCAGTCGCGCTCCGCGCAGAGCTCCGTGCAGAGCCTGTTGACGTCGTCGTAGTTGCCCTTCACGCCCACCAGCTTCGTCCCGTAGACGCCCGTCGCGAGCACCTTCTGTTCCTCGAGGTCCGACGGGATGAACACGTATGAGTCCATGCCGAGGGCAGCGCCGTGAGCTGCCACTGAGTTGGCGAGGTTGCCGGTCGAGGCGCATGCGATCGTCTCGAAGCCCAGCTCGCGGGCGCGGGTCGCCGCGACTGAGACGACGCGGTCCTTGAACGAGTGCGTCGGGTTGGCCGCGTCGTTCTTGACCCACACCTCCTTGAGCCCGAGCCGCGCCGCCAGCCGGTCGGCTCGGATCAGCGGCGTGCAGCCGGCGGGCAGTCCGGCGCGCGAGTTCAGCCGCCCGGACGGGCCGGGGGGCGCGGCGGCCGGAAGAAAGTCGGCGTACCGCCAGATGTTCTGCGGGCCGGCCTGGATGCGGCGGCGCCATTCGGCGACGCTCAGCTCGACCCCGGGCCGCGAGTATGCGACCTCCAACGGGCCGAAGCAGCGCTCGCAGACGTACAACGCCTCGAGCGGGTACTCGGTGTGGCACTCCCTGCACTGCAGATGACTAGCAGCCATTGGAACCCCTTTCGCTCTATCGCCTTGTCACTGTGCGATGAGCCGAGGCCCGTCACACATCTCTCTGGAATTGGCACCTTCCGCCTGTGACGTGACGTGGTTGCCGGGGTTTCGTAGGGCCAGTCCCTCCACCCCTCTGGATGTGTCCAGCTATGTGCGCGGCAGTCTAGCAACGATACCGGCAGGAATGCGCGCCGATCGATCGGCCGCGACGAGGGGGTAACAGGCCGCCCACCGCGGTGTAGCCGATGGCGTGAGCTCCCCCACTCGCGCGCCCGAGGACCGTCCGACCGAGACCGGCGACCCCTTCCGCTTCGCCGGCCCCGGCACCCGCCGCCGGATGCTGATCATCGTCAACCCGTACGCCTCGACCGTGTCCGATCGCCTGCGCCACCTCGTCGTCTACGCCCTGCAGGGGCGCTTCGAGGTCGACGCCGTCGACACCGAAGCCCGCGGGCACGCCACGGAGCTGTGCCGCGAGGCCGCTCACGAGGGCTACGACGTGGTCGTCGCGTTCGGCGGCGACGGCACCGTCAACGAAGCCGCCAACGGCCTGCTCGGATCCCCGACGCCGCTGTCGTGCCTGCCGGGTGGCTCGGCGAACGTGTTCGGCAAGATGCTCGGCATCCCGGGCGACCCGGTCGACGCCACCGAGCACCTGCTGGCGATGGCCGACGACTGGCAGCCGCGCAAGGTGGACCTCGGGGTCGTCAACGGCCGGTGCTTCACGTTCGCCTCCGGTCTCGGGCTCGACGCGAGCGTCGTGGAGCGCGTCGACGCGAGGCCGCGTCTGAAGGCGCGGTTCGGCCCGTGGTTCTTCACGTGGGTGGCAGTCAGCACCTTCCTGCGCCGCTATCTCGTGCGCCCGCCGCGCCTGAAGGTCCTCACCGCCTCCGGCGAGGAGCTTGAGGGCGTCACCGCGATCATCCAGAACGGCTCGCCGTTCACCTACTTCCAGAACCGGCCGATCGAGATCGCCGAGGGAGCGTCGCTGGACTCCGGGGCGCTGGCCGGCGGGGTGCTGCACCGCGCGACGCTGCTGTCGATGCCCTCGATCGCCTGGCGCGCGTTCTCACGCCGTGCCCGCGTCACGCGCAGCCGCCAGGTCACGGGTGTCGCCGATGCGACCGGCATGACCGTGACGAGCGCCGACGGCCGACCGCTGCCCCTGCAGGTCGACGGCGACTACCTCGGCGAGGTCTCAGAGGCGCGCTACTCGCTGCTGCCCGAGGCTCTGAACGTCGTCTCCTGAACCGGGGAGGCGGACGAGACGAAGCTAGAAGGTCCACGGCGCGGCGTCAACGCCCCGCGAAGGCCTTGTCAGAGTTCAGTCCCCTGCGCCCGGCGTCACGCGGTAGGCGTCGAACACCGACTCGGTGTTGCGCAGGCGCGTGATCGCGCTCTTCAGCGTGTGCGTGTCGGCGAGCTCTACGACGAAGCGGTTCTTGACCATCGGGCCCATCGACAGGCAGCGCGCTTCGAGGATGTTCGCGCCGGACTCCGAGAACGAGCGCGAGAGGTCCTCGAGCAGCCGGTGGCGGTCCCAGGCGTCGATCTGGATCTCGACGATGAAGCCGGTCGACCGGTCCCCTTCCCAGGAGACGTTCGTGAAGCGTTCCGGGTTCTTGCGCAGCAGCGCCGTGTTCGGGCAGTCGGCGCGGTGGATCGTGATCCCGCGCCCGAGCGAGATGTAGCCGACGATCTCATCGCCCGGCACGGGCCGGCAGCACTTGGCCAGCCGCAGCATCACGTCCTCGACGCCGTCGACGTTGATCCCGTACTGCTCCGATGACTTGTTCGGGCGCCGCCGCGGCCGGCCGACGCGCAGCAGCTCAGCGTCGTTGTCCTCGCCGTCGGCGGACTCGCCCTGCTTGAGCCGCTGCATCACCTTGTTGACGACCAGCTTCGGCGAGATCTTCGCGGCGCCGAGGGCGATGTAGAAGTCGTCCGCCTTGCGATAGCCGACCTCGCGGATCACGTCGGCGAGCAGCGCCGATCCGGTGATCTTCTGCGCCGGCAGTCCGTGTTTGCGGAGCTGCTCTTGCAGCAGTTCGCGACCCTGATGCTCCGTGTCGACGCGGCTCTCGGCCTTGAACCAGGCCTTGATCTTGTTGCGCGCACGGGTCGTCTTGACCAGCGCCAGCCAGTCGCGTGACGGGCCTCGCTCGCGCTTGGCCGTGAGGATCTCGACGATGTCCCCGGAGCGCAGCTCGTAGTGCAGCGGCACGATTTTGCCGTTGATGCGGGCGCCGACGCAGCGGTGACCGATCTCCGTGTGCACCTCGTATGCGAAGTCCAGCGGAGTCGCGCCGGCAGCCAGCGACTTGACTTCGCCCTTGGGCGTGAAGACGTAGACCTCCTCCTCGAACAGGTCCGTGCGCAGCGTCTCCATGAACTCCTGCGGGTCGGAGAGGTCTTTCTGCCAGTCGAGCATCGAGCGCAGCCACTTCAGCTTCGCGTCCTCGCTGCCGCCGGGCCAGCTGACCGAGCGGCGCTCCGCGGGCTCCTCGCCGTCGTCCTTGTAGACCCAGTGCGCGGCGACGCCGAACTCGGCCATCTCGTGCATCTCGTGCGTGCGGATCTGGATCTCCAGCGGGCGCCCCTCGGGACCGATCACGGTCGTGTGAAGCGACTGGTACATGTTGAACTTGGGCATCGCGATGAAGTCCTTGAAGCGCCCAGGCAGCGGCTTCCACAGCGAGTGGATCACGCCGACCGTGCCGTAGCAGTCCTTCACCGAGTCGACGATCACGCGCATCGCCGTCAAGTCGTATATCTCGTTGAACTCGCGGCCCTTCTTGGTCATCTTCGAGTAGATCGAGTAGAAGTGCTTGGCGCGCCCGGCGATCTGCGCGTCGATGCCGACGTCGCCGAGCTCTCCGCGCAGGTATTCGCCCGCCTCGGAGACGTAGTGTTCGCGCTCGTCGCGCTGCTGGGCGACCAGGCCCTTGATCTCCTGGTACTTGCGCGGGTGCAGCGTCGCGAAAGCGAGGTCCTCGAGCTCCCACTTGATCGCGTGGATACCCAGACGGTGCGCGAGCGGCGCGTAGATCTCGAGCGTCTCGCGCGCCTTCTCGATCTGCTTCTGCTTGCCCATCGCGTCGATCGTGCGCATGTTGTGCAGACGGTCGGCGAGCTTGATCAGGATGACCCGCACATCGGTGGCCATCGCGATCATCATCTTGCGGTAGTTGTTGGCCTGCGCCTCGTCGCGCGACTGGAACGTGATGCCCTTGAGCTTCGTGACGCCGTCGACGACGCCCGAGATCTCATCGCCGAAGCGCTCGCGCACCTCCTCGATCGAGGCCGACGTGTCCTCGACCGTGTCGTGCAGCAACGCCGCGCACAGCGTCTCGGTGTCGAGCCGCATGCTGGCGCAGATCCTCGCCACGCCGACCGGGTGCACGATGAACTCCTCGCCCGATTTACGACGCTGCTCCGCGTGGTGCTCGCAGGCGAACACGAACGCGTCCTGCACGCGCGCCCTGTCGATCTCCACAGCCGAGTCGGCCGCGTGCTCGGAGACGATCGCGAACAGGTCGCTCAGCAGGCGCCGCTCCGATGAGCTCAGCCCTGCCGGCTGCGGGATCTCTGCGCTGGGCGGCCTGCGCGCCGGCGGCGCCGGTGTCTTCGCCGTCTCAACGGCTGCACGCAGCTGCTCGGCCGCCGGGCGGTCGGACACCTGGACTCCCTCTGCGTTCTGGGGATCCTCGGTCGTAGCCATGGCTTAAGGGTAGGGGACGCGCTGGCCGGACCCAACCGCCTAGAAGAGCACGAGCTCCTCCGGCTCGGCCCGCCCGGGCCGCTCCGAGGGCTCAGGCGCCCGATCAGGGGAGATGCGGGCGGCGACGGGCTCGATCGGCGCCACCGCGACGGGCTCGGCCGCGGCCACAGCGTGGCGCAGCCGCAGGCGCGGCTCCACCACGCCATTCCACTCGTTGACCTCGAGCGCGAACGTCGCCCGCGCCGGCTGTCCCTCGGCGACCGGCAGGCGCGAGCCCTGGCCGAAGCTGACGCCGCGGGCACGCGCGCCGCGCGACTCGACGGTGAACCGCAGGTGGCGGCCTTCGCCCATCGGCCGGGGATCGAGGAAGTGCGCTTCGGCGAGCATCAGGCAGACCGCCGGGTTCTCCCGGCCGAACGGCGCCAGCGCCTGCAGCTCCTCGGCCAGCTCGAGCCCCAGCTGCGTACCGTCGAGCACCGCGTCGACGCGCTCGACCGGCGTCGCCTGCTCGGGGGTCAGCACGACCTCGGCATGCCGCGCCAGCGCCGCGGCGAACTCCGGCACGCGATCACGCTCGATCTCGAGCCCCGCGGCGGCGCGGTGGCCGCCGAAGCGCACCAGGTGCTCCTCGCATGCGCGCAGGCCGCCCAGCAGGTCGAACGCCTCGATGCTGCGCCCCGACCCGCGCCCGCCGTCGCCGTCGAGCGCCACCATCACGACAGGCCTGCCGCTGATCTCGACCAGCCGCGAGGCGACGATGCCGATCACGCCCGGGTGCCAAGTCTCGCCCGCCAGCACGTAGGCGCCGCGCTGTCCCAGCTCAGCCATCTGCGCTTCGGCCTCGAAGCGGATCCGGCGCTCGATCTGGCGGCGCTCGCCGTTGGCTGCGTCGAGCTCGCGCGCGATCTCTGCCGCGCGCGCCGGGTCCTCGGTCAGCAGCAGCTCCAGTCCTGCGTCGGCCCGGTACAGCCGCCCGGCGGCGTTCAGCCGCGGCGCCAGCGCGAAGCCGATCTCGCGCTCGCCGATCCGCGACGGGTCGACGCCCGCCACGGCCATCAGCGCCCGCAGCCCCGGCTTCGCGGTCCCGGCCAGCGCCCGCAGGCCGCGCCGCAGCAGCGCCCGGTTCTCGCCGCGCAGCGGCACGACATCGGCGACCGTCGCCAGCGCGACGAGATCGAGGTCGCGGCGCAGGCGCCGTTCATCGCCGCCGCTGGCGCCGAGCAGGGCCTGCGCGAGCTTGTAGGCCACGGCCGTGGCGCACAGCTCCTGGAACGGGTACCCGCACACGACCGGGTGGACGATCGGCGCATCCGGCAGCCGCCCGTCGGCGCGCACCGCGTGGTGGTCGGTGACGACCACCGCCATGTCCAGCTCGCGCGCCGCCCGCACCTCCTCGACGGCCGTGATCGCGCAGTCGGCCGTGATCAGCAGCTTCGTGCCGCGCGCCGCGAGCCGCTGCACCGTCGCCAGGCTGAGGCCGTAGCCGTCGCCGGCACGGTCCGGGATGTAGGAGTCGACATCGGCGCCCAGCTCGCTCAAGGTCCTCAGGAGCACCGCCGTCGAGCAGATGCCGTCGACGTCGTAGTCGCCGTGGACCGTGATCCGCCGGCCGCTGCGCGCGTGCTCGAGGATCACCTCGACGGCGTCGGAGATCCCCCGGAATCCCTGCGGCGGATGTTCCTCGTCGGCCGCCAGGAAGGCGCGAGCCGCCGGCGGCTCGCCATATCCGCGCCGCACCAGCACCTGCGCCAGCGCGTCGCTCACACCGAGCTCGCTGCGCAGGCCGTCGAGCTGCGACTGCGGGCACGACGGGACCTCGAAGCGAATGCTCTGCACGGCCCGCGAGGTTACGGCCGTGCCGGGACGGAAGAGGCGGAGGGTCGAAGCGCGCGGACCCTACAGGTGCTCGGGCGGGGCCTGGCGGCCGGCGCGTTCGCGGCGCATGCCCTCCAGGTACACGATGCCCATGCCGATCACCGCGCCGGGGATCGCGTAGAGGATCACGCCGATGTTCGTCGCCTTTTCGCCAGGGACCTGCAGGGAGGAGGCTTTGACGGCGTAGATGATCAGCCCGATGACGATCGAGCCGACCAGCGCCCCCATCAGGGCGCCCACGATCCCGCCCCAGAAGCGGTCGGGCAGGAAGATCGTGAAGTGCCAGATCGCGAGGCCCATCATGACCCAGCCGAGCAGCCCCATCAGCGTGCCCTGCCGTGGCGTTTGTTGCGCGGGCGGCGGTTCTTCTGACGCGGTTTCGGCGCATCCTTGAGCACGAGATCCTCCGGCGTCAGGTCGGCCGACGGGTCGCGCTCGGCGGCCGGCGGCGCAGGCTCGGGCTCCGGCGGCTCCTCGGTGGCGACCGGGGCGCGCCTGCCCCGCTGCTGCGCCGCGGGCTGATCGACGTCGAGGTCGGCGACGAGGTCCTGGAACTCTTCGCGCGAGAGCTGCTGACCGGGCTCCTCGGGCGCCGTCAGACGTCCTCGGCGGCCGCGTTTGCGCTTGGCCTCCGGCTCGACGTCCTCCGGTGCGCCGCCGGCTGTGGTGGCATAGGCGGGCACCGCGCCGAGGTCGCGAACGATCCGCGCGCGGCGCGCCCGGTAGCCCGGCTCGCGCTCCTTCCAGTGCGTCAGCACCGGGGAGGCGATGAAGATCGACGAGTAGGCGCCGGATGCGATGCCGATCATCAGCGCGAACGCGAAGTCCTGCAGCGTTTCGCCGCCGAGCAGCAGCAGCGCGAGCACCGGCAGCAGCGTGCAGAAGCTCGTCGCCAGCGATCGGGTCAGCACCTCGGACATCGAGCGGTTGACGACCTGCGTGAAGGCGGCCCTGGGCATGCGTGGCACGTTCTCGCGCACACGATCGAAGACGATGATCGTGTCGTAGAGCGAGTACCCCAGGATCGTCAGCAGAGCGGCGACCGTGGCCGTCGTGACTTCCCTCCCCGTCAGCGAGTAGACCCCTGCCGTGATCAGCAGGTCGTGCATCAGGGCGATCAGCACCGGGACGGCGTACTTCCACTCGAAGCGCAGCGCGATGTAGGCGGAGATCACCAGCAGCGACGCGATGATCGCGATCACCGCGCTCTTCGCGATCGTTTTACCGAACGTCGGCCCGATCGAGGTCGAGGAGAAGAACGGCGTGCCTTTGCTCGATTTTCGGATCCCGAACTTGTCTTCGAGCGCCGTTTCGACCTTCGTCACGCTCGTCGGCGTCGTTTTGTGCGTCGAGATCTGGAAGCCCGAGCCGCCGATGCTCGCGTCTTTGATCTTCTGGACTTCCGCGTTGTGGTCGCCCGCTTCGCTCAGCACTTTGCCGACTTCGCCCGTGCTGGCCGGCTTCACGAACGACGCTTTGATGCGGGTGCCGCCCTTGAAGTCCCTGCCGAAGTGCAGGCCGTTGCCGCCGATCGCGATCGCGCCGATCAGCAGGATCGTGCCCGAGAAGGAGAAGAACCACTTCGAGGCGCCCATGAAGTCGAACGTCCAGCCTTTGCGCTCTTTGCCGGCGCCGAGCGCCGATGGGTGCGTGACGAGTTTCGAGCGGCCCATCGCCCCCAGCGCCGCCTGCGTCGCGAGCACGGCCGTGAACAGCGAGACGAGCGTGCCGATGCCGAGCGTGAAGGCGAACCCCTTGACTTCGGCTGTGGCGAGCGCGAACAGGATGAATGCGGTCATGAACGTGACGACGTTCGCGTCGACGATCGCCGCGAATCCGCGCTTGTAGCCGGTTGCGATGCCGGAGATCACCGATCTGCCGCCTCTGATCTCCTCCTTGACGCGCTCGAAGATCACGATGTTCGCGTCCGCGGCGACGCCGATCGTCAGGATCAGGCCGGCGATCCCCGGCAGCGTCAGCGTGATCGGGATCAGCTTGATCAGCGCGAAGAAGTAGATCCCGTAGACCAGCAGGCCGCCGACCGCGATCGCGCCGAGCACGCGGTAGAAGATCAGCAGGAAGGCGCAGACGACCAGGAAGCCGGCGAGACCGGCTATGAGACCCTCGTTGAGCGCCTGTTTGCCGAGCGTCGCCGAGACCTGCGAGCGCGAGATCAGGCTGAGCCTGATCGGCAGCGCGCCCGACTGGAGCTCTTCGGCGAGTTCCTGCGCCGAGGTGATCGTGAAGCCTCCGGAGATCTGCGATCCCTGGGCCGAGTCGATGCCTTCCGGGTAGCGCGTGTAGTCGATCGACGGCGCCGTGATCAGCTGACCGTCGAGCGCGACGGCGAAGTGCTGCAGCGCGGCTTCCTTGGATACGCCCGGCAGCTGTGCTTCCTGGCCGCGGTGCGCGATTTCCTTGGTGACTTTTTCGAAGACCGTCCTGCCGTGACCGGTGAAGCCGAAGCTGACGTTCGGCTGGCTGCTGGGTTCGTCGAAGCCCTGCTGGGGGTGGGTGATGTCGTTGCCCGACAGCACCGGGTTGTCGTTGACCACGTACCAGCTGTTCGGTTCTTTGACGATCACCTTGCCGGCTGCGGATTCCGTCGGGCGCGCCTGCAGGATCACGGTGCCGGGGTTCACCCGCACGGGCTTGGGTTTCGCCCCGGCGGGGATCTTGGTGCCCGCGTAGAGCGCCTTTTCTGTTTCCGCAGGCGCGCAGAACGCGGGCGGTTTCGTGCCGGGGCAGAGCATCTTTTCGTTCT
Source organism: Solirubrobacterales bacterium (assembly GCA_025963965.1). Taxonomy (GTDB): domain Bacteria; phylum Actinomycetota; class Thermoleophilia; order Solirubrobacterales; family Solirubrobacteraceae; genus Palsa-744. Next base: position 4,144 of record JAOPZS010000082.1, on the reverse strand, counting down.
TCGTATCGATCAGGTACCAGCTGCCGTACACGCACCCGTTGACCTGTTGGGGCGTGCACCCGAGCCCCCACGTCGTGTCGCTGTTACGGAGGATCGCCGGTCGTTTCGCGGCGCGCAGCACTGCCTGGTACTCGCTCAGCCCGAAGGTCGACGACGCCGCTTCGCGCCCGCCCGTGACGTTCGCTTCGCTCGGCGCGGATTTGCCGTCCGCGCCGATCACGTTCGGCTCCCAGTCGTAGAAGTGCAGCTGCGCGGTCCGACCGACCTCGCGTTCGGCCTTTTTCGGGTCGCCGGCTTCGGGCAGCGCGACCGAGATTTCGTTTTCGCCGGAGAGATGGATTTCCGGTTGGGAGACCCCGATCGAGTCGACCCGTTTGCGCATGATGTCGATCGCCCGGTTCAGCGATTCCGAGTTGACCTTCGACTGCGCCGTGGGCTTGCCCTGGTAGACGAGTTCGACGCCGCCCTTCAGATCGAGGCCGAGGCGCGTCTTTTTGGTCGCGATCACGGCGACCGAGCCCGCGACCAGTCCCAGGACGATCAGAAGAATCAGGCTGTTGCGGCGGCGGTCGGTCATTTCCAGGGCAGGTTACTTGTCCGGCGTCAGCACGAGCAGCAGGCCGCCGTCGTCGTCATAGGCCGGGAAGATGTCGGCTTTGGCGTCGGCGGCGACATCGCGTTCGCCGCTGACGCGGACAGGCACCTCGAGCGCGCGGACTCCCCACTCGAGCACGGTGGCGACGGGATCGTCGCCGTTGGAGAAGCGCAGGCCGAGCACCTGCTCGACGCGCTGGCCGATCACGTCCTCCTCCTCGAGGCCGGTGAACGCGAACGAGTTGCGCCCGCAGCCGATCACGCGCGCCTCGCCGTCGCAGACGAAGAACGCCGCGTCCGGCGCCGGGAAGTAGTCGTCGAGGAGTTCGAACAGGAACGCGAAGCCGCACTTCGCACAGCCCTTTGGCCGGCGCGTGAAGCCGATGTTGCGATCGAGCTCGGTCGTGCGGTGGCCGCAGTTGGGGCAGATGAACGGATGAGCCATGGTCCTCGACACAGACTACGCATGCGGCCGCCCGTTGCCCGCCGCATGCCCGTCTGGGGACATGCTCCGGCCCCTCCTAGAACAGCGAGCTCTCCGCGGGCGCCGGCGCGCTCAGCCCGAGATGCTCGAAGGCGGCCCGGGTCGCCGCGCGGCCGCGCGGCGTGCGCTTGATCAGGCCCTGCTGGAGGAGGTAGGGCTCGTAGACGTCCTCGATCGTGTCCTGCTCCTCGCCGACCGCCACCGCGAGCGTCGAGAGGCCGACCGGCCCGCCGGCGAACTTCGTGCAGATCGCGCCGAGGATCTCTCGATCCAGGCGATCGAGCCCGAGCTCGTCGACTTCGAGCATCGCCAGCGCCGCCTCGGCCGCCGCCGCCGTGACGATCCCCTCCATCCGCACCTCGGCGAAGTCGCGCACGCGCTTGAGCAGGCGGTTGGCGACGCGGGGCGTGCCGCGGCTGCGCGCGGCGATCGCAAGCGCGCCCTGCTCCTCGAGATCTACTTCCAGGATCCCGGCCGAGCGCCGCACGATCACCGCGAGCTGCTCCGGCGTGTACGGCTCCAGGCGCGCCTGGATCCCGAAGCGGTCGCGCAGCGGAGTCGTCAGCAGGCCGGCGCGGGTCGTTGCGCCGATCAGCGTGAACGGCGGCAGCTCGAGCGTCACGACGCGGGCCCCCGCGCCCTGGCCGACCGTGATCGGCAGCCGCCCGTCCTCCATCGCCGGGTAGAAGGTCTCCTCGAGCGTGCGCGCCAGCCGGTGGATCTCATCCACGAAGAACACGCTTCGCGGCTCGAGCGCCGTCAGGAACGCGGCGATGTCTCCCTTTCGCTCCAGCGCGGGGCCGGCGGTCTGCACGAACGGCACGTCGAGCTCTGCGGCGACGATCTGCGCGAGCGAGGTCTTGCCGAGGCCCGGCGGGCCCGCGAGCAGCAGGTGGTCGAGCGCCTCGCCACGCGCCGCGCAGGCCTCGATCGCGACGGCCAGCTGCTCGCGCAGCGGCGCCTGGCCGACGAACTCGCCGAGCGTGCGCGGCCGCAGCGAGCGGTCGAGCTCGTCCTCGGGAACGAGATACGGCGTCTGGATCCGTGCCGGCGCGTCGCTCATGCGCTCACCCGCCGCTCCGCGACAGTCGCAGCGCCGCGGCGATCAGCTCCTCGGGCGTCTCCGCCTCGACGTCGCGGAGCAGCTCGTCGGCCTCCCCGGGCCCGTAGCCCAGCTCGATCAGACCCGCGCGGGCCAGCCCTCGCGGATGCTGCTCCTCGCCGCGCCTCGCGAGGATCTCCTCGGCATCGACGGCCGCCACGGCACTTTCGGAGCCGACCTTCTCGCGGAGCTCGACGATGATCCGCTCGGCGGTGCGCTTGCCGATCCCGGGGACCGCCTGAAAGCGCGCCGCGTCGCCGGCCGCGAGCGCCGCGAGCAGCTCACGCGGCTGCCCGGCCGAGAGCACGCCGAGCGCGACCTTGGGCCCGACCGCCTGCACGCCGAGCAGCATCAGGAACAGCTCGCGCTCCTGCTCTGAGTGAAAGCCGTACAGCGAAAGCGCGTCGTCGCGCACGATCAGGTGGGTGTGCAGCGTCACCTGCTCGCCGACCGGCGCGATGTGGCGCAGCGTCTCGGCCGACACAGCCGCGCGGTACCCGACGTGCCCGCAGAGCACGACCACGTGGTCGGTGCGGCGCACGGCCACCTCGCCTTGGAGCAGCGCGATCATCTCGCGGCTCCCGCCATCGCGGCGGCGAGCGGCGCGCGGTTGAGGTGACAGACGGCGACGGCGAGCGCGTCGGCGGCGTGGTCGGGGCGTGGCGGCTCGCTCAGCCCGAGCAGCGTCCCCACCATCCGCGCGACCTGGTCCTTGCCGGCGCGGCCGGAGCCGCAGACGGCTCCCTTGACCTGCTGGGGCGTGTATCCGGCGCACGGGATGCCGCGCTGGCCGGCCGCGAGCAGCACCACGCCACGTGCCTGCCCGACAGCGAAGGCGCTCCCGGCGTTGGCGCCGAAGTACAGCTCCTCGAGCGCCACGGCGCCAGGGTCGTGCTCGGCCAGCAGCGCCTCGATCGCCTCGTGGATCTCCGCCAGGCGCCGCTCGGCCGGAAGGCCGGCGGCCGTCTCGATCACGCCGCCGTCGAGCGCGACCGTACGACCGCCGCGCTGTGCGACGACGCCGTAGCCGGTGTTGGCCAGGCCGGGATCAACGCCGAGAACGATCACAGCCTCGTGATTCTGCGCTGGGTGCCGGACGCCTGCCTGCCGTGCCCAGGGGGCTGCGCCTCCGGCGGCGTGTCCGGCCGGGCGACGGTCACGTACGCTGCCGCTGGGATGAGCGACGCGGCGATCGACTTCGAGGCGGAGGGCCTGCTCGACGGCCTGGAAGGACAGCAGCGCGAGGAGCGCCTTGCGCTGCTGCGCCAGCTCACCGCCGATGGCGTGCCGCTCAACGAACTGCGCCGCACGACGGCGACGGGCACCGTGATCTTCCTGCCGGCGGACCGGGTGATCGCGAGCGCCGAGCGCTACACGGCCGTGCAGATCTCCGAGCTGACCGGCGTCGAGCCCGAGTTCCTGACCGCCGCAAGGCGCGCGATGGGCCTGCCTGTCCCAGACCCGGATGATCCCGTCTACACCGAGACCGAGCTGCAGTCCGCCGAGCGGATCAAGATCGGGCGCGCCGCGGGCATCCCCGACGAGGAGACGCTCGAGCTGCTTCGCGTGCTCGGCCGCTCGATGTCCCAGGCCGCGGAGAGCCTGCGCGTGCTTCCGCTGAAACTGGTGCTCGAGCCGGGGCTCAGCGAGGCCGAGCTGGCGCACCGCTACGCCGCTGCCGTCGAGCAGCTCTATCCGCTCGTCGATCCGCTGATCGCGAGCATCCTCAAGCTGCACCTCAGGCATGCCACGCAGACGGAGGTGATCAGCGCCCTCGAGCGCAGCGGCGGCGAACTGCCAGGGTCGCGCGAGGTCGCCGTGTCGTTCGCCGACCTGGTCGGCTTCACGCGCCTGGGCGAGGAAGTCCCTCCGGACGAGCTCGGCCGTCTGGCCGTGCGACTGGAAACGCTCGCCAGCGAGGCGGCCGAGCCGCCCGTGCGGCTGGTCAAGACGATCGGCGACGC
>JAOPZS010000043.1 GCA_025963965.1 Solirubrobacterales bacterium | reverse complement strand
AGTCGCGGGACACGTCGCACGACCAGCGGCTCGACCCGCTCGGCCTGCTGAGCTCGGGCATCGCCCTGTTCGCGCTGACCTACGCGCTGATCGAGGCGAACACGTACGGCTGGGGCTCCGGCCGGATTCTCGGCCTGTTCGCGATCGCCGCAGTGTTCTTCGTCGCGTTCGTCCTGCTCGAGCGGCACCAGCGGATCCCGATGCTCGATCTCTCGCTCTTCAAGAATGCGACCTTCGCCGCCTCGAACGCGGTCATGCTGCTCGTCGGCCTGGCGATGTTCGGCGTCTTCTTCTTCATCTCGCTGTTCGTGCAGGGCGTTCTGCACTACTCCCCGACGCAGGCCGGCGCCACCTTCCTGCCCATGACGGTGCTGATCATCCTCATCGCGCCGCAGGCGGGCAGGCTCTCGGACAGGTTCGGCCCGCGTTGGCTGATCACCGTGGGGCAGGCGCTGCTGGCGGTGTCGCTCCTGCTCTTTTCCCGGCTGGACGCGCAATCCGACTTCTACGACCTGCTCCCGGCCCTGGTCATCGGCGGCTTCGGGATGGCGCTCTCGATGGCGCCGCTGACCTCCGCGGCGATGGGCTCGATCCCGACCGACAAGGCCGGCGTCGGCTCCGCCGTCATCAACTCGATGCGCCAAGTCGGCGGCTCCGTCGGCCTCGCCCTGATGGGCGCCATCATCGCGAGCCAAGGCGCCGCCACCGCCACAGCCCCCTTCACCATCCACGGCTTCCAGCTAGGCCTCCGCACCTCGGCCGCGATCGCCGCCTGCGGCTGTCTGATCGCAGCGTCGTTCATCCGAGAAGTCCGTGTCCGCGGCGCCCAGCCGGCGCCAGAAACCGCGTAGCCGCCGGTCCAAAAGACCAGGGCCCCGGCTGCGGCTCCGGGGCCCTGGTCTTTTGTCGTACGGGAGAGCCGGCTGCGGCTCCGGCTCGATCCCTGCTTACACTCGGCCTCACCCTCCGGGACGACCCCCGAAACCGTGACCCTGCGGCTCGGTCACTGCTTCGGATTTCGTCGCCCGTCCCGGCGCGACCTTCTTGCGGGTTCCGGGCCGGCGTCTAGGCCCTTCCTGCAAGCTAGATGGACTGTAGGCGCGCTTTCCGACCGTGTCAAGTACCTCGGTCAAGTGATTCTGCACCTACCCCAGTTCACGCGCCAGGCAGGCAACCATGCCCCTTTTGGGGGGTTCCCCTTTGCCGTTCCTTGCACTTGAGTCAAGTATGAGGTTGACTTAATGAAGCCGCAGATGTCGAGTCTTTCCCGCCGCCCCACCACCGCCCGGCCGATTGCGCCAGGGTCACGCGTGGGCGACCGCCTCCGGCAGCTCCGCGTCGCCGCCGGCCTGACGCAGACGGACGTCGCGGGCACGCGCTTCAGCAAGGAGTACATCAGCCAGATCGAACGCGGCAAGACCCGGCCGACGCGTGAAACCGTCGAGTGGCTGGCTCAGCGCCTGGGGGTCAACGCGGAGTTCCTGCAGAGCGGCGTCTCCACCGACGAGCGCACGCGCATCGAGACCCGGCTCGCCCGGGCAGAGGCGCTCTCCGAGGCGACCGAGCAACTCGAGGCGATCGAGGCCGTCGAGGACATCAAGACGGCCGTTCTCGCGTCGGGCTCGCCCGAGCTCGAGCTGCGGATGCTCACGATCGAGGCCTGGGCCCGGCAGTCCGTGGGCCAGGTGCGCGAGGCCATCAACCTGCTGACCCGCGCGCGCTCGATTGCCGAGGCGCCGCAGTTCTCGGATGTCAACCGCGCCGACGTGCTCTTCCGGATCGGCGTCTGCCGGTACAAGCTTTCCAGCATCGCGACCTCCGTCGCCCTTCTCGACGAGGCGCTGCAGCTGGCGGACCACTCGGGTCTCCCGTGCGATCTCCTGCGCTCGAACATCCTGGACTGGCGTTCGCGCTGCCGGCGCCGCCAGCGCGACTACGAAGCAGCTCGCGAGGACGTCGAGCGCGCGCTCGAGCTCGCCGAGGGCCTCGCTGACCCGCGGATGATCGCGCACGTCTTCTTCCAGGCTTCGCTGATCGCCGAGCGCGAAGGACAATGGGTCAGCGCGCGCCAGTACGCAGAGCGCGCCAAGGCGCTGTTCGAGGAGGTCGAGGATCAGCTCGACGTCGGCCGGATGCTCAACAACCTCGGTGGCCTCAATTTCCTGCTCGGCAAGCCTGACGACGCCTTGAAGTACCTCGAGGACGCGGTGAAAGTCCTGATCGACGTCGGGGGCCGCTCGGACGAGGTCGCCAATGCGGTGTCGTCACTCGCTCATGTTCAACTCGACCAGGGCGATCTGAAGGCGGCCGAGGAGCAGGCGCGCCAGGCGCTTTCGCTCCTGAACGACCACGAGGACCGTCTCGGTGAGATCGGCAACGCGCAGCTGTTGCTCGGACGCTCGCTGCTCGAGCAGGGTCGCCTTGACGAGTCGGCCACCTCACTCGCAGCCGCCGAAGAGACATTTGACAAGTTCGAGTCGACGAGCCATCGCGCTGCTGTGTGGATCGCCAAGGGCGACCTGGCGGCGCGGCGCGACGACGACGCGGAGGCGGCGCGGCTGTACCGGCGTGCGGCAGAGACGTTGCAGGACTTCAGGTTCTAAGAGACCGAGAGGAGGTTACGCATGACAAAGTCACGTTTGATCTTCGTTGCGGTGCTGCTGCTCGTTGTTGCGCAGGCGTTGGTCGCGGCTCGTTACGGCTTGGGCCATATCGGTCGCGGGTTCTACGACGGCGCGTAGCTTCTGGGTAACGCTGCGGAACCACTAGCGGCGCTGCGGTCCCACCGGCTCTTCGCGTTGAGGCGAGGGCGGTACACTCGAGCGAGTGCGTCTGCGCCTTTTGCTCCTGGCCAGTGTTGTTCTCGTTGCGGGCTGCGGATCTCCCACGAAGAGCGCGCAGGCACCGCCGGGGACGCTCGCGGCTCTGATGCAGGGCCAGGATCGGACCGTGGCGCTCACGCCGGGCGACGGCGACTTTGCGCCCGGGAACCTGCGCTACAGCTTCCTCGTGATCGGCCACGACGGGCGCGTCGCGTTGGGGCCGCGCGCCTCCGTGTGGCTGTCACGGGGACTGAAGGAGAAACCGTTCCAGCGTGCGACCGCGCTGCTCGAGCCGATCGGAGTTCCGGGCGTCTCGGC
>JAOPZS010000119.1 GCA_025963965.1 Solirubrobacterales bacterium | reverse complement strand
GCGCGCGAGGTTCGCGAGGAGGCCGGGGTCGAGGCCGAGCTGCTCGAGAAGCTCGGCGACGTGCGCTACTGGTACCAGCGCGAGGGGCGCCGGATCGCCAAGGTCGTGTCGTTCTTCCTGTTCGACTACCGCTCCGGCGACGTGGCCGATCACGACGCCGAGGTCGAGGTCGCGCGGTGGATGCCGCTCGAGCAGGCCGCGCGCGAGCTCAGCTACCGCGGGGAGCGCGAGATGGCGCAGCGGGCGCTGGAACGCGTCCGTCGCTAGAGTCCCGGCCCTTCCCATGCAGGTGCTCAACTTCTACTCGCGGATCTTCGCGGACCAGCTCAAGCGCGGCCGCAAGACCGCCACCATCCGGCTGGGCGACAAGTCCCACAAGTACCGCAAGAACCAGCTGGTCCTGGTCACGATCGGCTACCAGTACTCGCCGCGCGAGCGGATCTTCGAGGCGGTCATCGACCAGGTCGAGGTCAAGCGCGTCAAGGAGCTCTCGCCGCGCGACATCGAGCACGACAACCCCGAGTTCCGCCGCCACGAGGAGATGATCCACTTCCTCGAGCAGATCTACGGGCGCGAGGTGTCGATGGAGGACGTGGTGACCGTCGTGCGCTTCAGCCAGATCGTGGACTCACCGAGCGAGTTCACCGATCGGAAGCTGGGCATCGGCGGGGCGCAGAACTGAGCTCTCGCGCTGGCGCTCGCCCTTGGTCATCAGCCCCACGCTGATGAGCAGGAGCAGGTCGATCGAGAGCCCGAAGACCGCGCCGAACTGCGACTCGACGAACGAGAACGTGCGCGTGACGAAGATCGAGACCAGCAGCGCGCGCTCGAACCAGCGGTAGGCGTCCAGGCGCTCGCCGGCGCGCAGCCGCACGAGCCCGACCACCACGAGGACGCCCGAGGTCGTGCTCGAGGCCAGGCTGGCCCAGTTGAGCACCGAGAGCTGGTCGAGGTCGTCGGAGACCGCGCCGTGCGCGGCGCCGCCGAGGTGCAGTCCGATCGACAGCACGAGCTCGAAGGTGAGGAACATCGAGACCACGGCCCACACCGCGATCACCACGGTGACGAGGGGGTTGAAGCGCGGCTGCTCGGCGAAGTCGAGGTACGCGTCGCGGCAGCGCAGCGCCGCGCGGGACGGCCAGGCGGGCGGGCCCGGCTCGATCGCGTTCAGCGAGACGAGCATCGTGCGCACCGGCGCGAGCATCGGGTTGGCGGGGTCGACCTGGTCGAGCATGGCCAGCGCGCGGCGCTTCTCGCGCACGTCGAGGTCGTGGCGGGCCGCCTCGGCGGTGAGGTCCAGCGCGTTGGCCAGCAGCTCGAGCTGGGTCAGCCCGCGGCGGCGCTCGAGCGCGCGGATGGTCAGGTACATCGCGACGAAGACCAGGTAGATGAGCGCGGCGGCGGGCTTGAAGAAGTAGTTGTTGTCGGAGGTGATGAACTTGCCCAGCTCGTCGATGAAGAAGCCGAAGCCCACGCCGCCGAGCACGGCCGCCGGCCGCCGGATCGAGCGGTTGAGCAGGATCAGCAGCAGGCCGATGGCGATCACCATGAACAGCCCGCCGTAGAGCAGGTGGGCGATGTGGATCCCGCCGCCGCCGAGCTGCGGGTAGTTCGTGGCCCACAGCTGGGTGCGGATGACCAGCACGGTCGCGCAGGCGGAGACGAGCAGCGTCTCCAGCAGCGACCCGAAGTCGGCGTCGCGCGTCGGGTGGCGCACGAGGCGGAACGTCACGGGCGCGAGCCTAGCGGGTGAAGAAGTCGTTGGCACTCTTGAGGCGAGAGTGCCAACGTTGCTACGATCGCACTGAGATTGGCACTCTCCAAGGTCGAGTGCCAACTGTCCGACGGAGGTTCATCACATGAGCTTGAAGCTCAAGCCCCTGGGCGATCGACTGATCGTGCAGGCGATCGAGGAAGAGGCGACGACCGCGAGCGGCATCGTCCTCCCCGACACTGCCAAGGAGAAGCCGCAGAAGGGCAAGGTCCTCGCCGTTGGCGAGGGCAAGTACGACGAGGACGGCGACAAGCGGATCCCGCTCGACGTCGCCGTGGGCGACGAGGTCCTCTACTCGAAGTACGGCGGGACCGAGATCGTGGTCGACGGCGAGGATCTCCTCGTCCTCCGCGAGTCCGACGTCCTGGCCAAGGTCGAGAACTAGAGCGCTAGGAGAAACCGAGAAACATGGCTCACAAGGAACTGAAGTTCGACGTCGACGCGCGCAACGCGCTTCAGGCGGGCGTGGATGCCGTGGCCAACGCGGTCAAGGTCACGCTCGGCCCGAAGGGTCGCTACGTCGTGCTCGACAAGAAGTTCGGCGCCCCCACGATCACGAACGACGGCGTGACCATCGCTCGTGAGATCGAGGTCGAGGACGTCTTCGCCAACCAGGGCGCGCAGCTCGTCCGCGAGGTCGCGACGGCGACCAACGACGTGGCCGGCGACGGCACCACGACGGCGACCGTCCTGGCCCAGGCCATCGTTCGCGAGGGTCTGAAGAACGTGGCCGCTGGTGCCAACCCGCTCAGCCTGAAGCGCGGCATCGAGAAGGCCGTCGATCAGGTCGTCGACAACATCAAGAAGCAGTCGGTCGTGGTCAACGACCGTGAGCAGATCGCTCGCGTCGCCACCATCTCGGCCGGCGACGAGGAGATCGGCGACGTCATCGCCGACGCCATCGAGAAGGTCGGCAAGGACGGCGTCGTCAACGTCGAGGAGGGCCAGACGTTCGGCATGGACCTCGAGTTCACCGAGGGCATGCAGTTCGACAAGGGCTACATCTCGCCCTACATGGTCACCGACCAGGACCGCATGGAGGCGGTGCTCGAGGACCCGTACATCCTGATCGCAAACCAGAAGATCGGCTCCGTCAGGGACATCCTGCCGGTGCTCGAGCAGGTGATCCAGTCGGGTAAGCCGATCCTGATCATCGCCGAGGACGTCGAGGGTGAGACGCTGGCGACGCTGGTCGTCAACAAGCTCCGCGGGACGTTCACCGGCGTGGCCGTCAAGGCCCCTGGCTTCGGCGACCGTCGCAAGCGGATGCTCGAGGACATCGCGATCCTCACCGGTGGCGAGGTGATCACCGAGGAGATGGGGCTGAAGCTGGAGAACACCCAGCTCTCCCAGCTCGGCCGTGCACGCCGCGTCGTGGTCACGAAGGACACGAGCACGATCGTCGACGGCGCGGGCGACCCGGCCGCGATCAAAGGCCGGATCAACCAGATCAAAGCCGAAATCGAGAGCACCGACTCGGACTTCGATCGCGAGAAGCTGCAGGAGCGCCTCGCGAAGCTGTCCGGCGGTGTCGCAGTGGTCAAGGTCGGCGCAGCCACCGAGACCGAGATGAAGGAGAAGAAGCACCGTGTCGAGGACGCCCTTCAGGCGACCCGTGCGGCGCTCGAGGAGGGCATCGTCCCCGGCGGTGGCGTAGCGCTGCTGCAGGCCTCCTCGGCCGTCACGGTCAGCGAGAACGGCGCCTCGGTCGACGGCTCAGACGATGAGCGCACGGGGGCGAGGATCGTCCTGCGCGCTCTCGAGGAGCCCCTCCGTCAGCTGGCTGAGAACGCCGGCCTGGAGGGCTCTGTCGTGGTCAACGACGTTCGCAAGGCGAAGAAAGGCCACGGCCTGAACGCCGCCACGAACGAGATCGTCGACCTCGTCGCCGAAGGCATCATCGACCCGGCGATGGTGACGCGCTCTGCCCTGCAGAACGCCGCCTCGATCGCCAAGAACATCCTCACCACCGAGGCGATCGTCGCCGAGGTGCCCGAGAAGGACGGCGCCGGCGCCGGTGGCGGCGGCATGCCTGACATGAGCGGGATGATGTAGGGAGCCTCGCCGGCTTCGGCCGTCGAGACCCGCAGCAGTAGGACCGAGGGCCCGGCATCGCGCCGGGCCCTCGTCCGTGCCGGGACTTCTTGCGTCCAAGGTGGCCGCGGGGTGGGACACCCCGCCCGGGCCTCGGTTAGGCGGAACCGACCCTGGCCTGGCGGGCCGCGTAGGACGGACTTCGTCATGCGACCGGGGACAGCCCCCGGCCTGCCTAGTCGACCGTGCCGATCTCCCTTGGTCCCTCGCCGACGTACTTCGCCGTCGGGCGGATCAGCTTCGCCTCGCGCTTCTGCTCGAGGATGTGCGCCGACCAGCCGGCGACACGGGCGCACGTGAACATCGGCGTGAACAGGTCCGCCGGGACTTCGGCGAGGTCCAGCACGACGGCCGACCAGAACTCGACGTTCGTGGCCAGCACACGGTCAGGGCGGCGCGCCTGCAGCTCGGCCAGGGCCGCTTTCTCGAGCGCCTCGGCTGCCTCGAAGCGAGGCGAGCCGAGTTCGCGGCAGGTTCGCCGCAGGACGCGTGCCCGCGGGTCTTCGGCACGGTAGACGCGGTGGCCGAAGCCCATCAGCCGCTCGCCGCGGTCGAGCGCGTCGGAGACCCACTTCTCGGCGTCGCCCATCGCTTCGACTTCCTCGAGCATCTTCAGCACGCGCGAGGGCGCGCCGCCGTGCAGCGGGCCGGACAGGGCGCCGACGGCGCCCGACATCGCGGCCGCGCAGTCCGCGCCGGTCGAGGCGATCACACGGGCCGTGAAGGTCGAGGCGTTCATGCCGTGCTCGGCCGCCGAGATCCAGTAGGCGTCGATCGCCTTGACGTGATCCGGGTTGGCCTCGCCGCGCCAGCGGATCAGGAAGCGCTCGGGGATCGTGCGGCCCTCGTCGATCTCGCCCTGCGGCACAGGCGGCTGCCCGGCGCCGCGCGCCGACTGCGCGACGAACGACAGCGCCATCACGGAGGCACGGGCGAGGTTGTCGCGCGCCTCCTCGTCTGAGATGTCGATCAGCTGCCCGAAGCCCCACTCTGGCGCGAGCATCGCCAGCGCCGACTGCACATCGACGCGGTGATCGCCCGAACGGACCGTCAGCGCGTGCGGTTCGGCCGGCGGCAGGCCGGGGCGGAGCTTGCCGTCGACCAGCAGGCCCCACACCTGCTCATACGGGATCGCGCCGACCAGGCTCTCGATGTCGACGCCGCGGTAGCGCAGCGCGCCACCCTCTCTGTCGGGCTCGGCGATCTCGGTGGCGAAGGCGACGACGCCTTCCAGGCCCGACTGGACCTCAGGTGACTGAACCGCGCTCATTGCACTCGCTTTCTGGGCTGGATGCTCGACGGGGGTTGCTGCCTTGTGGGCAGACCCACATCGTCGCAGGAATCCGCGCGCGAGTAGGCTGCAGTGCGACCCGGCCGTCCTGCCCGGCTGACCGGAGCGTGGCGCCGAAACCCCTTGAGGAGGGACGATGTCCGACACCGATCTGATGTTCCGTGGGGCCGTCGAGCTGGCGGCGATGGTGCGCTCCGGCGAGATCTCGGCCCGTGAGCTGACCGAGATCTCGCTCGGGCGCATCGAGGAGCTGAACCCAGAGCTGAACGCGTTCGTCGACGTCGACGGCGAGCGCGCCCTGCAGAGCGCGTCGCAGATCGGTGCCGGCGACGAGCGCCCGTTCGCCGGAGTGCCCGTGGCGATCAAGAACAACCGTCCCGTCTCCGGGCTGCGGCTGACCTACGGGTGCCCGCTGATGGAGAACAACATGTGCGACTACGACCACAACATCACGCGGCGCCTGCGCGACGCCGGGTTCGTGATCGTCGGGACGACCACCCTGCCCGAGTACGGCATCCTGCCCGTCTCCGAGGCACGCATCTTCGGTCCCACGCGCAACCCGTGGGATTTGCAGCGCACGCCCGGCGGCTCCTCCGGCGGCTCCGCGGCGGCCGTCGCGGCAGGACTCGTCCCGGTGGCTCACGGCAACGACGGCGGCGGCTCGATCCGCATCCCGGCGGCGTGCTGCGGGCTCGTCGGCCTGAAGCCGGCCCGCGGGCGGATCTCCGCCGCTCCCGAACTCGGCGACTCCTCGCTGGGGATCGACGGGATGCTGACGCGCACCGTCGCCGACACGGCCGCGATCCTCGACGTGCTCGCCGGCTATGAGCCCGGCGACGCGACCTGGGCGCCGCCGCCGTCGCGGCCGTTCGCCGAGGCGGCCGCCGCCGAGCCCGGCCGCATGCGGATCGCCTTCAGCACGCTGACTCCGACGCCCGACGCGCAACTCGATCCGATCGCCGCGCGCGGCGCCGAGGAGGCGGCCGAGCTGCTGCGATCGCTCGGCCACGAGGTCGTCGAGGCCGATCCGCCATGGCGGGAGGACGGGCTCTCTGAGCTGTTCGGGATGGTCTTCTCCTCGCAGATCGCGCTGTCGATCGGCTACTCCGGGCTCGTCGCGGGCAAGATGCCCACGGCCGAGGACATGGAGCCGATGAGCTGGGCGATCTTCTCGATGATCGGAAAGCTCGGCACGCTCGAGGCCCAGGCGGCCGTCGTGCGGCTGCAGGCCTACGCGCGGCGCCTCGTCGCATGGCTCTCGCAGTACGACGCGCTGCTCACGCCTGCGCTGGCCGAGCGCCCGCTGGCGCTCGGCACGCTCGACACGGCCGCCGAGGATCCGATGTCGACGTTCCGCCGCTCCGGCCTGTTCACGCCGTACACGCCCGTCTTCAACGCCACCGGCCAGCCCGGTATCTCCGTGCCGCTGTACGAGGGCGAGGACGGCCTGCCGCTGGCCGTGCAGATCGTCGGCGCTCCGGCCGGCGAGGAGCGGCTGCTGGCGCTCGCCTCCCAGCTCGAAGCCGCGCAGCCGTGGGCTGAGCGGCGCCCGACGGTCGGCGAAGCCGTCTCCGGCTGAGCTCAGGCCGCCTCGAGCACCGCAGACATCCGCTGGGGCACCACGCCGAGCGCCTCGACGTCCGCGCTGCCATGCCTGGAGAGCATCGAGACCTCCATCAGCTCCGCCTCGTCCCAGGTCGCGGGCGCGCGCGGCCCCATCGCCGCCTCGAGCAGCCGCAGGCCGCGTGAGACGAGCGGCGTCGGGACGTGCAGCAGCGGCCGGTTGCGGCGCAGGGCGCGCAGCACGGTGCGGACGATCTCGGTGTGGCTGAGCGTCTCCGGGCCGGCCAGCTCATAGCGGCGGCGCCGCTCTCCGTCGCTGTCGCGCAGGCTCGCCACGACGCAGTCGGCCGCGTCCTCCGCCCAGATCGGCTGAAAGCGGGCTCGACCGCGTCCCGAGACGGGCATCACGGGCAGCAGCGCCAGGCGTTCGAGCAGCGTCAGCCACTGGTCACCGGGCGCGTAGACGAGCGACGGCGCGAACACGATCGAGTGCAGGTCAGCCTCGGCGACCGCCTGCTCGGCCAGCGCCTTCGCACGCAGGCAGCGAGTGCGGTTGTGCGTGGAGGCTCCCAGCGCCGAGAAGAACACGAACCGCTCGACGCCCTGGCGCTCGGCCGCCTCGACCATCCGCCACGTGGCGATCCCGTCGAGCTCCTCGATCGAGCCGCGGGGCTGGTCGCGGATCGCCGCCGCGAGGTGCACGACCGTGTCGACGCCGCGCAGGGCGTTCCGAAACGAGGGGGGGTCGGTCAGGTCGCCGAGGGCGATCTGCACCCGCACGCGCTGCGTGCCCAGGCGCCGGGGATCGCGTACCAGGCAGCGCACCTGCCTCCCTTCCGCGAGCAGGCGGCTGAGCAGGTTCGAGCCCACCAGGCCGGTCGCGCCGGTTAGCAGCAGCATGATTCGTACAATAGGCCCCTCGCTGCCAGCGAGCCCACCGCAAACGACTTAGAAAGAAGCGAATGGCCTACGTAATCGCCGAGCCGTGCATTGGCACCAAGGACAACTCCTGTGTCGAGGTGTGCCCCGTGGATTGCATCCACCCGACGCCCGACGAGCCCGGATACGACGCGGCCGAGATGCTCTACATCGACCCGGAGGAGTGCATCGACTGCGATGCCTGCGTCGAGGCGTGCCCGGTGGACGCCTGCTTTGCCGAGGACCAGCTCCCGGACGAGTGGCAGAGGTACACGCAGATCAACGCCGACTACTTCGCCTCCGGCGGCGGCGGCGCCGCCGCCACCGGCTGAGCCGCCGGGTCTAGCCTCGCACGGCGGCCGAGGCGCCGCTCGCAAGCGCCGCCGCGTCCGTAGCGCGCTCGTCGAGCGCCTCGGGGGTGTGCGACGCGTCGAGCAGCGCGTCGCCCTCGGCGGAGCGCAGGTAGAGCACGGACCGCGCCACCCGCCTGCCGCAGACGAGGCCGGCGTCGCGCAGGACCGTCAGGTGCTGGGAGACCCCTCCGGCGGTCATGCCGAGCGTGCCGGCGAGCTCGGTCGTCGAGCGCGGCGAGTCGAGCGCGCTCAGCAGGGTCGCCCGGGTGCGGCCCACCAGCCGCTCGAGCGCGTCCGGCGCCGAGGGCTCCTCGGGGCTCCACAGCATGCCGATGCCCCGCGCCGGATAGGCGAGCGTCGGCTGCCACGGCTCGAGCGTGAGAATCGTGACGATCGGCCATACGAACGCGCTAGGCACGAGCAAGAGCCCGCGCTCGTCGAGATCGAGATCCGACTCGCACTCCCCGCACTCGATCGTCAGCACGCCGTCGCTCCAGCTGACACTCGGGTCCAGGTCGCAGAACAGCCGTGCCGTTCCGCCGTCGGCGATCTGGCGGGAGCGGTAGAGGACGTCGTGCTCGAGCAGGGAGCGTACGCGCGGCCAGTGGGCGGCGAGGCTGCGCTGCCAGTACTCGCGCATCAGCTCCGCGAGACCTTCGATCGCCTTGCGCGGGCTCTCGACGAACGGCTCGAGCACGGCGGGCAGGGGGGCGTCGCCGTAGGCGTAGCGGACCTCGGCGGCGATCTGTCTGGCCGGCGTGGCGACCATCACTGCCAGCTCGTCCTCGAACTCGACGAGCGGCCCGCTCGGCGGCGGGTTGACGAAGTCGGGGTTGTAGACGGGGGCGCTCTGCAGCGCGACGAGCGGCGTCAGGTCGAGGTCGCCGACAAGCGGGGCGGCCTGCTCGACCCACGGCAGGTGCAGCGCTGCGCCCGCCGGGTCATGCAGCGTGCGGACGCTGCGGATCATCTCGAACATCGGCGAGATCGCAAAGCGCACCCGCGTGAGGGCCTCGGTGTGGAATCTGGCAAGGATCATCTCGGCTCGCTTCGCATCATCGGGCCCCGCCCCGGCGCCCGCCATCCATTTAGCTCAGTCTAAATGTGTTAGTGCCTGAACTCGGAGCCCGCAGAATGGGATTCATGATCAGAAGCCACCACATAGCCGCACAGCTCGTCGCCGAGCACCAGCGTGATCTGCGGGCATCCTCTCGCCCGGGTGGGCGTCTGCCAGCCCTGTTCGCTCGCGGCGCGTCTGAGCCAGAGCCGGTCCCTCCGGCGCGCCCCGCCTCCGGCGAGGTCCCGGGGCCGGTCCCCGCTCGCGCGCCGATCGAGGGCCGCCCGGCGCTCGCCGCCTCCGGCGAGCTGCGCGTGCGACGCGGTGGGAGCCCAAGCGGCGTGCCCGCGCACGTCGCCCCGGCGCTCGAGCCTGTCGCGCGCGTGCCCGAGCGGCCCGTCTGCTAGCCGGGGGCTCCCGGGAGGCCGGCCGGCGCGCGCGGCATCGACGGCGGCGAGCCCGTGTAGGAGGGATGCATCACGTCGAAGATCGGCACGTCGTGGATGACCTCGCCGAGCAGCGCGCGCATCCGCGCCGAGTCGAAGGAGTGCGACTGCGGCGCCACCGGGTTGACGGTCAGGGCGAGCAGGCCAATCGGCCTCAGCACGCGCAACTCGATGCCGGCCTTCAGGTAGTGGGAAGGCCCGTGCTTGGAGACGAACACCCTCGTGGGGTCCGAGGCGAGCACTTTCAGCGGCTCCCTGCGGCGGCGCGCCAGCGGGATCAGCCCCTCGAGGAACGCCTCGGGCAGCGCGCCTGAGATCAGCAGCCAGCGCGGTGAGCCGACGCGGCGCAGGAGATCGGCGATCGCGGGCGGCTCGGCGGTCAGCGCGAAGCGCGGCGGCAGCGCGTGCTCGACCAGGTCCTCGTCGAGCATCAGGCTGACGCTCGGCTCGAGCTTCTCGGCCAGTTCCCGCACGCGCCGGCCCTCCCCGGTGCTCACGTCGAGGGCGTCGAGCTGCACAAGAGCGACGGCATCGGCGGTGCGCTGCACGATCTCGCCGAGGTCCTCGCTGAGGATCGCGCCGGTCGACATCACGAGCCCGTCGGCGACGTCCGGCGAGGACGCCGCGCGGCGGTCGATCGCACCGTCGATCAGGACCTGCTCGGCGCCGTGTCCGAGCATCGCGTCGGCGACGCGGCGCGCGTCGACGGCGGCCGAGGGCCCTGCGACCTCGATCGTGCCCGCGCCCTTCAGGCGCGCGATCAGCACTTCACCGAGCGGCGTGCGAATCGCGGTCCGCTCGAGCAGCTCGTGGGGCACGCCGCTCGCCCGCAGCAGCCCGTCCGTGGTCGCGACGAACGCGCCGGCGCCGAGCTGCACGGGCGGCTTGTCGATGCGAAAGTCGATCACGTCGTGCTCCTCCCCGTCGCGCCCGACCGACGTCACGCCGACCGTCCTGCCGGCCTGCGCCAGCTCGGCCAGGAGCGCCGCCAACGTGACGGTCTTGCCGGTGTTCTTGGCGAGCCCGACGAGCGCGAGGCGGCGAGCAGGTGCGGTCAGCTCGGCGAGCGTCGCCAACGGCTCAGCCGGCCGCAGGGACGCGGTCGCCCGATTCCCGGGCGACCAGCTCGCGGACGATGAACGTCGCGAGGTGGTGCGGGTACGTGCCCTTGGAGAAGCCGGCGTCGTAGCCGAGCTCCTTGGCAAGCTCGTTGGACACACGCGGGCCGCCGCAGGCCAGGATCAGCTGGTGGCGGCGCCCCTCCGCCTCGACCATCTCGACCAGCTCGGTCAGGTTGTGCACGTGCAGGTTCTGCTGGGTGACCGTCTGGGAGACGAGGATCGCGTCGGCGTTGACCTCGATCGCCTTGCTCAGCAGCACGCTGTTGGGCACCTGGCTGCCGAGGTTGTGGGTCTCGAAGGAGTGGTAGCCCTCGAGCCCGTGGTGGCCGTGGTAGCCCTTCAGGTTCAGCATCGCGTCGATGCCGACGCTGTGCGTGTCCGAGCCGGTGCTGGCCCCGACGACGATGATCCTGCGCCCGAGGTTTCGCTCGGCGAAGCGCTCGATCTCGTCCTCGCTCATGTACTCGATGTCGAAGCCCTCGCCCTGCAGCGAGGCGAAGTCGACGGTGCGCACGCAGCGCCCGTACATCACGAAGTACGTGTAGCCCTCGGTCAGCTCCTCGTAGTGCACGACCTCGGGCTCCTCGAAGCCCATGCTCGCGGCCAGTTCGAGCGCGGCCTTGCGCGCCGCCAGCGAGTGCGGGACGGGCAGCGTGAAGCTCATCTGCACGAGCCCGTCGCCGAGGTGGTCGGCGTACGGGCGAACCGCGCTGAGATCGACCTCTCTAGGCATAGCTGGCCTGCCCCATCAGCTCGACGAGCGGATTCAGGTAGCCGTCGGCGGTCCTCACGATCCCCTCCAGGCCTCGACCCTCGTCGGCGCGGCGGCTGACGTCACCGAACGTCGCCTGCTCGATCGCCGCGAACAGTCCCTGCTCGGCGATCCGCTCGAGCAGCTCCTGCGCTGCGCCCAGCACGTCCTGAGCGCGCGTCTGGATGATCCCTCCCTGCTTGAACTCGATCTCCTCGCCGAGGTCGCGCGCGGAGTTGAACACGTAGTCGACGTTCTGCAGGCCGAGCACGCGGTCGTGGAGGTGCGGCGTGAAGATCCCCTCGGTCGGCACGCCGATCGTCTGGATCCCCTGTCCCGTGGCGATCGTGACGAGATTGAACATCGTGTCGGCCGCGTGCGTCCGGAACAGGTTGCCGTCCATGTGTCGCGTCGGCGGCATGTACTTGACGGGGCAGTCGGGAAACAGCTCGCGCGTCAGCTGCGCCTGGGCTAGCTCGAACAGGAAGCCGTTGGTCACGGGAACGTCGATCTCGAACGCGTCGCCAAGGCCGATCTGCGCATCGGGCACGCCCGAGTCGCGAGCGAGCTGGTGGTTGATGAACTGCGACGCCGTCACGGACGGCGCGGCCTCCACCCCGTCGGCGGTGCGCAGGTAGTTGTCCTCGCCCGTGTTGATCGTGACGCCGAAGTGCCCGTTGATCATCCGCGAGACGCGCTGGTCGATCAGGCCGCGGACGATGTTGATGTCGCGGTAGAGGATCCCGTAGAGGGCGTCGTTGACCATGTTGTCGAACCCCTCCCAGGCGCCCATCGCGGCGATCTCCGACATGCACAGCCCGGAGCAGAAGCTCGACAGGCGGATGTAGCGGCCGTGCTGCTCAGACCACTCGTCCATCGCCTCGCGCATGATCCGGAAGTTCGCCTGCGTGGCGAACGTGCCCCCGTAGCCCTCGGTCGTCGGTCCGTACGGGACGTAGTCGAGCAGGCTCTGCGCCGTCGAGCGGATCACGGCGACGATGTCACCGCCCGCCTGCGCGACGGCCTTGGCGTGCACGACGTCCTCGTAGACGTCACCGGTCGCAGTCAGCACGTAGCGCAGCGTCCCTCCGGAGTCGCCGAGGCGCTCGCGAATTGCCGCCCGCTCGTCGAACTTGCGAGAGATCTCGGTGAGGCGCGTGCGCGTCTCGGCAAGCACGCGCTCGCGGATCGCCTCCTCCTCGGCCTGCTCGAGGGCCATCAGGTCGAGCTCGCCGGCGCTGACCGCCTCGGCGATCTGCTGCGGGGAGCGCCCTTCGGCGAGCATCGCGTTGCCCAGCCAGTGGGCGATGCCCCGGTCGAGGCCGCCGCGCTCGTGGACGTGGTCGACGAGCACGTTCGGCAGCGGCACTTCGAGCTGGTCGGCGCCGTCGACGCCGAGCAGCCGGGTGACGCTGCGCTCGACCGAGACGGTCGTGCGCCCGGAGATGTGCTCGGCGACGTCGTCGGCGATGCGGCGCGCCGCCTGGCGGCAGGCGGCGATCACGCCCGTGTCGAGGCCGAGCTTCGAGCCGGGCGTGCTCATCGCAGGTCTCTGACGATCGGGAACGGGATCACCTCGCGGAGCGTGTCGCGTTCGGTCAGGATCATCACCAGGCGATCGACACCCATGCCGCCGCCGGCCGTCGGCGCGTAGCCGTACTCGATCGCGCGCGCGTACTCCTCGTCGTTGGGATGTGGCACATCCTCGTCGTCGATCATGCGCCGCTTGCGCTGGTCGACGAAGCGCTGCCACTGGTCGACCGGGTCGTTGAGCTCCGTGTCGCCGCTGACCAGCTCGATGCCGCCGATGACCGCATCGAAGTGCTCACCCAGCTCGGGGTGCACGGCGTGGCGCTTGGTGATCGGGAACGGCTCCAGCGGGAAGTCGAAGACGTGCGTCGGCTGGTTGATCGTCGACTCGATTTTCTCGGAGTAGATGTCGGCGACGACCTCCGCCCACGTGGCGCTCGGGTCGATCGGCGAGTCGAGCACCTCGGCGAGCTGCTCGCGTGTGGACTCCATGAAGTCCAGGCCGAAGCGCTCGAAGATCAGCTCCCGCATCGTCACGCGCCGCCAGGGCTTGGCCAGGTCGATCTCTTCGCCGTTTCGTTTGACGACCGTGCGCCCGAGCGCCTTCTGGGCGACGTCCCGGAACATCTCTTCGGTGACCGTGGCGACGTCGTTGTAGTCCGAGTACGCGCACATGAACTCGATGATCGTGAACTCGGGGGAGTGCTTCGGCGAGATGCCCTCGTTGCGGAACACCTTGCCCATGTCGTAGACGTTCTCCATGCCGCCGACGATGCAGCGGTTCAGAAACAGCTCGACGGAGATGCGCAGGTAGAGATCGCGATCGAGCGCGTTGTGGTGCGTCGTGAACGGGCGCGACCCGGCGCCGCCCGCGAGTGACTGCAGGGCCGGCGTTTCGATCTCGGTGAAGTTGCGCTCGGCAAGCCATTCGCGGATCGAGAGGATGATCTTGTTGCGCGTGATGAACAGCTCGCGCGTCTCCTGGTTTGCGATCAGGTCGAGCTCGCGGTAGCGGTAGCGCGTGCCCGTGTCGCCGAGCCCGTGGTGCTTGTCGGGCGGCGGGCGCAGCGTCTTGGTCAACAGCGTGCACTCGACCGCCTCCAGCGCCAGCTGACCGCGCTGGGTCACGTACACGCAGCCCTCTACCGAGACGATGTCGCCGATGTCGAGTCCAAGGATCCGGTCGTAGGTCTCCTGCCCGAGCGAGTCGACGCGCAGCACGACCTGGATCGAGCCGGACAGGTCGCGCAGGTCCAGGAACGCCGTCTTGCCGTGGCCACGTCGCGAGACGAGCCGCCCGGCGATCAGGTAGCGCATCTCCGGATGCGCGCCGGGCTCGAGCTCGCTCGGGTCGTGCGCCGCGAGGATCTCGCTGACTCGGGTGCGTCTGCCCCACAGCGACACGGCCGGATAGGGATCGATCCCCTCGGCCCGCAGCCGTTCCATCTTCGCGCGGCGTTCGTCGAATTCGACGACGCCATCGCCGCCCTCGGCGGCCTCTGCGGCAGCCTGCTTGGACGAGTCCTCCTGCTCGTCTCCCTTGATGGGGTGCTCCTGCTCCGATGTCGACATGACGAAAGGACGATCCTTTAGTTGGCGGGTTCTTGTCAAGCGGCCGCGCAGGCCGTTCACGCGGGCGTGGGCGCGCGGACCGTCAGGTCCGGCGGTCGGAAACGGGCATGTCGTGAGGCGCCGGCCTGGGGTCAGGCCATCGGCAGCGACATGCCCACGGGTTTCCGGCTCTCGTCCGGAGCGGCCGGCGCAGCCGGCGGCACGACCTCGACCAGGGGCAGCGTGGGCAGCTGCACCGGGGCGATCGCGATCAGGCCCCGGGCGGTCTGGCGGATCGCCTGGGCGGCCGGGTCGTCGGGGTCCTCGATCGTGAGCGGCGTGCCCGCGTCGGCCTGGGCGCGCAGCGGCATCGTCAGCGGCACGCGACCGAGCAGCGGCACGTCGAGTTCGTCGGCGAGCTCGACGCCGCCGCCCTCGCCGAAGATCGCGAAGCGCTCCCCCGAGGGGGTCGTGAAGCCGGCCATGTTCTCAACCACGCCGCAGATCTGGAGGTCGACCTTCTCGGCCATCTGAGCGGCGCGGCGCGCGACCTTCTGGGCCGTCTGCTGGGGCGTCGTGACGATCAGGAAGCGTGCCTGGGGAAGCAGCTGCGCGAGCGTCATCGAGACGTCGCCGGTGCCGGGCGGCAGGTCGACGAGCAGGTAGTCCAGGACGCCCCATTCGACGTCCTGCAGGAACTGGGTGAGTGCCTTGTGGAGCATCGGGCCGCGCCATACGACGGCGGCGTCCTCCTCCACGAAGAAGCCGATCGACATGACCTTCACGCCGTGCGACTCGAGCGGGATGATCTTTCGCTGCGGGGAGACCGCCGGCCTCGTCGCGCCGAGCCCGTACATCCGCGGGATCGAGTAGCCCCACACATCCGCATCGAGCACGCCGACGCGCTTGCCCTCGGCCGACAGCGCGGCGGCCACGTTCGCAGTGAGGGTGGACTTGCAGACGCCGCCCTTGCCCGAGCCGACGCAGATCACGTTTGCGACCTGCGCGAGCGAGCCCTCCGGCAGCGCGCCGCGCCCGAGCTTCTGCTGTAGGGCCGACTTCTGCTCGTCCGAGAGGACGTCGAAGAAGACGTTGACGTGGGTGACGCCGTCGAGCTTCGCGACGGCGTCGGCGACGGAGGTCTGGAAGTGGCCCTTGATCGGGCAGCCCGGCGTCGTCAGCGAGACCGTCACATCGACCACGCCGTTGGGGCTCGCGTCGATCGAGCGCACCATGTCGAGCTCGACGATCGAGCGGTGCAGCTCCGGGTCGATCACGACCTCGAGGGCCTTGCGTATCTCGTCGTTTCCGACCATCACGGCTGCATTCTAGGGGCTCGGCCTCCAGGGCCCGGCTTGGTGCTCCACGTGGGCGCGGGTCGGTGCCCCACAAAAAAGTGACCCCCGGGCAGTGGGGGCCGCCCGGGGGTCGAGGGAGGAGAGGGTGCTACTACTGCCGGCGGGATATGAGGCCGGCAGACTCTCCCGACACGGCCTCTCCGACCGGACGGGGTAAACGGTTGCCTAGACCAGGCTCAGGATCCGCTCCTGGGCCTGCGAGGCGAGCTCCGGCACGCGGTTCGCGATCTCGCTGCCGTTCTTTACGATTTTCTCGCGGCGGCCGTCGATCTCGCTGACGGTGTCGCTGAGCGAGCTCTCGATCGTCTTGCGGCGCTGGCGCAGTTCACGCTCGACGCGGACGCGGGCTTTGCGAACCTCGCGCTCGAGCCTTTTGCGAGCGGTCTCGCCGCGGCGCTCGAATTTGCGCAGCTGGGCCTGGGCCTTGCTGCTCGAGGAGTAGTTGGACAGCGTGTCGCTGACCGACGAGACGACTTTGTCGCGGGCGGTCAGCGCGGCACCGACGGGGATCAGCACGGCGCGCTCGGCGTAGTCGCCGACGACGCCTGCGGTCTGCGCGGTGGCCGTCTCGGTCGAGCGAGCTGCGGCCTCGGCCTGGTGGACGGCGCGGGTGCGGGCAGCCTTCGCCGCGGTGACTTTGGCTTTGCTCGCGCTGACTTTGCGCACGGGAGCTTTCCTGGCGCTGGCTTTGCTCGCGCCGGTGCGACGGGTCGCGGCTTTGGCCGGTTTGCGCGCAGCCGTTTTACGAGCGGCTTTAGCGCGGGGTTTTGAAGTGGTGGTGGCGGTAGGCATCTCTGGTTCGATCTCCTATGTCCTCCTCGCTCGAGCGCGAGGTACGGGTCTGGGACGGTCTGTTCGCCTGTACCCGTTTTGCAGAGGGGCGAACACCTGTTTGTAACCCGTTCGTGAAAGATCGTTACAGCGCAATCCTACCATCCCGTGAAGAGCCTGTAATCACGGGGCATCCCGGCCCGGCAGCTTGTAACACATGGAACGTGCGTTCGGTCCGACGGGGCGCTGTCAGGCCGCTACGGCGCCGATTCGGGCGGTCCACTGCGCCGGCTGTTCGAGCTCCTCGGCGCTCGGCAATGCCGCCGGCGAGGACCACACGCGGGCCAGCAGCTCCGGTCCGCCTTCCGCCACGACCGAGTCGCAGAAGCGCTTGCCCGTCTCGTACTGGCGCATCTTCAACTCCAGCCCGAGCAGCTTCTCGAGCACGCGCCACGGCAGGCCGCGCTGCGAGCGCCGCCGCGTCATCGCGGCGCGCAGGCGCGGCAGCGACGGCAGCACCTCGGCGCCGACAGCGTCCATCGTGTGCTCGGCGTGTCCCTCGATCAACGACATCGCAGACTGCATGCGCTCGACCAGACGCCAGCGGTCCTCGCCAAGGGTCAGGCGCAGCAGCTGCCCGCTGCGGGCCCGCTCGACGATCTCCTTCAGCTCGGTCACATCCGGCAGCTTCGGCATCCGGGGCCACGGCCCGTCGTTGCCCTCGCCCTTGCCGTCGGGGGTCAGTGAGACCTGCAGACCCTCGAGCAGCTCCTTCAGCATCCCGCCGATGTGCTCCCTCAGCCACGGCGCGCCGGTGAACTGCACGGCGTGCGTGATCTCGTGGATCGTCACCCACAGGACCAGCTCGTCACGGTCCACCCGCAGGGTCGCCGCGGCCTGCGCAAGGTTCGGCGCCAGCAGCAGCAGGCGCGGCGGCACCGTCGCGTCGAGCAGCGCCAGGTCGTACTGGCCGAGGACGCGCTGGGAGAGCATCCCCGTCAGCGCGCCGACCTGCGCGCCCAGCATCAGCCCGGAGACCGAGCCGAGAGAGCCGCTGAGCCCGCCCCGCGACTCGCCGAGACGCTCGCTGAGCGGCGCCATCAGCGGGCGCATCGTCTGCAGGTTCGCCGCGATCCAGGTCGGGCGGTCGACCATCTCGAGCGCCGGCAGCTCGCCATCCAGCGGCAGCCGGCTGTAGGCGCTGACGCGAGCGGCGAAATCCCGCGCGAGCGGCTCGACGGCGTCGACGCGGAGCCCACCGTAGGGAGGGGACCCGGCGATCAGCTCGCCGATCCTCTGAGCCGTTCGCCAATCGATCGCGTCCACCCTCAGAGCGTAGCCATGCGCCGCTCGCGCGCCCGCGTATCCTTGGAATGTGCCTGCCTCGAGAATCGCCGTGCCGCCGCCCGCAGGCTCGACCGGCGCCGAGCAGACGGGTGGAGGCTTCCTCAAGCGTGCCGAGGTTCGCGATGTGCTCGCCTGGCTGCGACTGCTCCTCGAGCCGCAGGACGCGGCCGCCGTCGTGCGCGCGCTGGCTCGCCCGCCGATCGGCCTGCGCCAGGTCGATCTCGCGCGCGTGATCCAGGTGGCACGGCGTCGCAAGCTCGACCTCGTCGTGGGTCTCGCCGCCGCCACAGAGTCGCCGCAGGTGCCGCCCGAGGCGCGCGAGCGGATCCAGCGGTTCGTCGAGCTGCATCGCCGCGCCTCGGCCGACCTCGACGCCGTCGCGCCGGACGTCTTCCTCGAGCGCCTGATCGAGCGCCTCGGCATGCCCGGCCGCTCGCTGCTCGCACCCGAGGACCTCGCCGAGCAGCAGCAGAGCATGGGCCGGCTGCTCGGGATGGCGCGAGCGTTCGTCGGCGACGGCGGCTCGGACACCCGCGAGCTGGCACGCCACCTCGCAACCGCCCTGCCCGGGCCGGACGGCGGCGTGCAGGCGAGCGAGGAGCCACCGGCCGGCGAGACCGTGCAGGATCACGTCGAGGCCGCCCTCGCCCTGCTGCGCGAGGAGCTCTCAGATGGCGTCGCCAGGATCGGCGGGCGCCTCGGCGAGCTGCGCCTCGACACCGACCTGGACATCTCCCACGGCGTCGTTCGCTACCTCGAGCTGCTCAAGGTCTCGGCGCTGATGCAGCGCCCGCCCGGCCAGGACCTCGCCGAGGCGCTGTCGGACATCAACGCGCGCCTGCTGGCTGCGGCCACACCGCTGCAGCGGGAGATCCTCCAGACCTCGACGCTCGACGAGTCGCTGCTCGCCGAAGGCGCCGACGCGCCGCCGATCGGCTTTCGCGAAGAGCATTCGCTGCGTGCCTTCCTGCCCCGCCGCGGCAGCGGCCTGGCGATGTCCGCTTCTGACATCGAGACGTACCGCAGCTGCCCGCTGCGCTACAAGTTCGCACGCGTCCTGCGGATCCCGAGCGAGCAGACCATCCACCAGCGCTTCGGAATAGTCGTCCATCAGGTGCTCGAGCGCTACCACTCAGACGGCGGCACGACTCTGCCCGGGCTGCTCGAGCTGCTCGACACGGGATGGCGCCGGGCCGGCTTCGGCCGCGACGGCGAGGACGGCGAGCTGTTCGAGAAGGCCCGTGTCGCCCTGACGACCTATCACGCCCGCCTGCACGGGCAGGACTCAGAGCCCGTGTGGTTCGAGCGCGCCTTCTCCTTTCGCCTCGGACCGCATCACCTGCGTGGCCGCGTCGACCGGGTCGATCGCCTCGCCGCCGGCGGCGAGGCCGAGTATGAGCTGATCGACTACAAGACCTCGCGCCCGAAGAGCACCGAGCAGCTGCGCGACGACGTGCAGCTCTCCCTCTACGCCCTGGCCGCGCGTGAGGATTGGCAGCTGGAGTCTTCGCGGCAGGCCTACTACTACGTGCTCGACGACGTCCGCGTTCCCGTACCCCGCGACGAGCGCGACACCGATGCCGTGCGCGAGATCGTGCTCGAGGTGGGCGAGGGGATCCTCGCCCAGGATTTCGAGCCGACGCCCTCGCCTTCGGCCTGCAGGATCTGCGACTACCGGATCGTCTGCCCGGCCGCCGAGGCCTAGCGCCTCAGCGCTCCCGGCCGCGCTGGCGCAGAAACCGCTGGAATTCGCGGGCGATCGCGTCGCCTGAGGGGACCTCGGCGGGCGAGGACTGCTCGTCGGTCTCGGCCGCCTGCTCGAGCCGCTCGACGAACGCCTGGATGTCAGGGTCGCTCTGCACCGCCAGGCCGACCTGGCGCTCGTAGTCGGTCGCCGCCGACTCGAGCTCCGAGACGTCGACCGACACGCCGATCAGCACTTCGACGCGGCGCACCAGCGCCAGCGCCGCCTTCGGGTTGGTCGCCGCAGCCACATAGTGAGGCACGGCCGCCCACAGGCTCGCCGCGGGGAGCCCGGCGTCGGCGCAGGCGGCATGAAGCACCCCGACGATGCCCGTCGGGCCCTCGTAGGCCGACGAGCCGATGCCGAGGCGCTCGAGTAGCGCGGGGTCGGAGGCGTGGCCGGTCATCGCCACGGGCCGCGTGTGCGGCACGTCGCCGAGCAGCGCGCCGAGCGAGACGACGACCTGCACACCCAGCGCTTCGGCGAGATCGACCAGGTTCGCGCAGAACGAGCTCCAGCGCATCGAGGGCTCGACGCCCTGCACGAGCACGACATCCCGCGGCGCACGGGGCGCGGTCGCTTCGAAGATCTCGACCCCGGGCCAGACGATCTCGCGGCGCTCGCGTCCGTCGAGCTTGATCGTGGGGCGGTTGGACTGGAAGTCGTAGAAATCCTCGGAGTCGATCCGCGCGAACCGCTTCGCGCCGAGCGCTCCGGCGAGGAACGAGACGGCGCTCGAGGCCGAGTCACCGGCGTCGTTCCACCCCTCGAACGCGCACACCATCGCGGGCGCGCGGAGGCCGTCGGGGCGCCGGTCCCAGATGAGCGGTTGCATCCGGATCACCGTACATCATGCGCCGATGGCCTCCGCCACCTCGATTCCGCCCGAGCGCGCCCAGACTGTCGCGACGCTGCGCGCGTCCGAGGAGGTAGACGGCGTCTACGCCTGCACGCGCAAGGAGCGCCAGATCTCACGTGGCGGCACGCCGTTTCTGACCCTCGAGCTTCGTGACAGCACGGGCTCGATCGTGGGTCGGGCGTTCCGCGACGCCGACGTGCTCGCCGGGCGCTTCGAGCGCGGCCAGCTGGTGCGGGTCGCCGGCCGCGTGCAGCGCTTCCGCGAGCAGTTGCAGATCGAGATCGACTCGATCACGCGGGCCGAGGGCGAGGAGGCCGACCCGGCGCGCTTCCTCCCGAGCTCCTACCGCGACCTCGACGAGCTCGAGGGCTTCCTCGAGCACCTCGTGCGCGAGGTCTACGACCCCGGCCTGCGCGCTCTGCTCGACCGCCTGATGGCCGACGCGACGCTTCGCAGTGAGCTGCGCCGTGCCCCCTGCTCGCTACCGGCAGGCGCGCAGGGGGGCCGCCCTGCGCCGGGCTCCCACCACGCCTATCTGGGGGGCCTGCTCGAGCACACGGTGGGCGTCGCGACGATGGCGATCGAGCTGTGCACGATGCATCCGCGGATCGACCGCGACCTGCTGCTGAGCGCAGCGATCACCCACGATCTCGGCAAGACGCGTGAGTACAGCTATGGCGCGGAGATCGAGCGCAGCCGCGAGGGCGTTCTGCTCGGGCACGTCGAGCTGGGGCTGCGGCTGATCGCCGCACACGCGCCGGCGTCGCTTGCGGCGGAGCGGCGGCTCGAGCTCGAGCACTGCGTGATCTCCCACCACGGCGGCGAGCACACGGCCGGCCAGCGCTTCGCCTCGGTCGAGGCGATCGCCCTGTACAGGCTCAATGCGCTCGACGCGCAGGTCAAGGGCGCCGTCGAGCACGGGCTTGCCAAGTCACAGCGCTGACATCGTCTATCTGTCAAGACGGGCGCGGCGAATGCCGATAGAGGTCAATGATGGGCGACAGCGCCATGCCAACCATTCCCTCGCAGCGCGCCGACACGCCGGCCGCGACGGACGAACGCGAGCAGGGCACCCCGACGGGCCAGGAGTCCGACGCCGAGCAGCAGGCCGCGCTCAGCGCGGCTGACGCCGCTCGCGCGCCCGAGGCAGAGCGGCGTGACGCGCCGCGGCCGTCGAAGCGCGGCGACACGGGCCTGTACGCGCCGAAGAACTCGGGTCGCTCGACCCGGATGATCGGCGAGGTCGCCGTCGACCTGGGCTTCGCCGACCTCGAGACCGTCGAGGAGGCGGTCGGCGCCGCCCGCGCACAGGGACGCCCGACAGGCCTCGTGCTGGTCGAGCGCGGGATCCTGCGCCACGACCAGCTTGCACGCGTCGTCGCCGAGCGCTTCGGCCTCGATTTCGTGGACCTGTCGGTCTATGACCTCGACATGGGCGCCGTCAACCTGGTCAGCGTCGACGCCGCCAAGCGCTACCAGGCCGTGCCCGTCGGCTACGCCGAGGACGGCTCGCTGGTGCTGGCGATGGCCAACCCGACGAACGTCCTGACGATCGACGACATCGGCATGATGACCGGCCGCAGGATCAGGCCGGCCGCCGCCTCCGTCGAGGATCTCAACCTGCTGCTCGCCCGTCTGACGAGCATGGACGACTCGATCGAAGAACTCGTCGATGATGAAGCCGAGGACAGCGACGACGCGACCTCGATGCTGGTCGACGAGGCCGACAACGACGCGCCGATCATCAAGCTGGTGCACTCGATCGTCGCGCAGGCGATTCAACAGGGCGCCTCCGACATCCACGTCAATCCCGAGGAAGGCGACACGCGCGTGCTGTTCCGCGTCGACGGCGTGCTGACTCCGGCCGCAACCGTCAAGCGCAAGATGGCTGCAGGCGTCGTCTCGCGCATCAAGATCCTCGCCGACCTCGACATCTCCGAGCGGCGCGTCCCACAGGACGGCCGCTTCGCCCTGACCGTCGATGGCCGGCGCGTGGACATCCGCGTGGTGACGCTGCCCCTGGTTCATGGCGAGGGAGCCGTGCTGCGAATCCTCGACAAGTCCGTCGTCGTGGACGGGCTCGAGTCACTCGGCATGCAGCACGCCGAGCTGAGCCGCTTCCGCGCGGCGATCCAGCGTCCCAACGGCGCCGTGCTCGTGACCGGACCGACAGGCTCGGGGAAGTCGACGACCCTCTACGCCGCCCTGCACGTCGTCAACGACGGCGAGCGCTCGATCCTCACGATCGAGGACCCCGTCGAGCAGCGGATCCCAGGCGTCAAGCAGATGCAGATCGCCCCCAAGGCGGGCATCACGTTCGACGTCGGGCTGCGCTCGATGCTGCGCGCCGACCCCGACGTGATCATGGTCGGCGAGATCCGCGATCGCGAGACCGCCCACATCGCCGTCGAGGCGGCGCTGACCGGTCACCTCGTGCTCTCCACGCTTCACACCCGCGACGCCCCCAGCGCACTCGGACGCCTGATCGACATGGGCATCGAGCCGTTCCTCGTCTCCTCTGCCGTCGACTGCATAGTCGCCCAGCGTCTCGTGCGCGCGCTCTGCCAGCACTGCAAGCAGCCGCAGAGCGTGCCGGAGTCGGTGCTCGCCGAGTACGGGCTGCAGGGCGCCGAACCGTACGAGCCCGTCGGCTGCTCACGCTGCTCCGGTTCGGGCTATCGCGGACGCGTCGGCCTCTACGAGGTGATGACCGTCAGCGAAAGGATCCGCACTCTGATCCTCGAGCACGCGTCGGTCGACGACATGGTCGCCGTCGCGCTCGACGAAGGCATGCAGCGGCTGCGCGACGACGGCATGCAGAAGGTGCGCGAAGGCTCGACCTCGATCGCCGAGGTCGAACGCATGACGACCAGCCTGCTCTAGCTGGAGAGGGCCGGGCTCAGAACAGCAGCGAGATGCGCAGCGCCCCGGACGGGAACGCCGTGCCGGTGAACGAGTAGGCCTCGTAGCTGTGTCCGCGGTAGGCGACCGTGCCGCGATCCGGGACGCTCGCCGGGCCGGGGGCGAGCGTGCCCATCACCTGCTTGGAGCCGACGCGCATCAGCACCTGCGCGCCGGTGAACAGACGCGCGAGCCGCAGATATCCGGCATCGTCCTGGATCGCCATCAGGAACGTGCCGATCACGCGCCCGCCGCTGCGCAGCGTGCCCGCGACAGGCGCCAGCGCGTAAGGCCCGCCGACATCGATCAGCAGCTTCCCGGCGACCGCCACCCGCACGCGCACGACGTGGATGTGCGCCGCGAAGAAGCCGAGGATCGCCTGGCGCGTGGCGGCGGCGTCGCGCGCCGCGACGGCCGAGCGGAAAGCCCCCGTCGCTTCCATCTTGCGTACGGTCGCCACGACGTACGGGCTGTGCTCCTCCTCTTCATAGATTCGTTCACCGACCCGTCCCAGCACCGCGGCGCGCGTCTGCCCGGCCACGGCGGGACAGGAGATCTCGCTGCCGGGGACGAGCAACGCGATTCGCAGCGCACCCGAGGGAAACGCCGCGCCGGTCACCGAGGCGACCTGGTAATCGCGCGAGCCGGCCTTCAGGGGCCCGGCGGCGGGGACCGTCAGATTCGCCGGCGGCGTGATCGTGCCCGCCACCACGTGGCTGCCGGTGAGCAGCAGCACCTCGGCTCCGGTCACCTGGTGGGTGACCTGCAGGTAGGTGCGGTCGGACTGGACCGACAGGACGAAGCGCCCACCGCCCGTGCCCGGGATCGTCCCGGTCACGGGCGCTATCGCCGCGCCTGTCCCGGCCGCCGCAAGCTGGCGCCCGCCGCGCAGCACTTCCACGCGCGCGATCTGTCCCGCCAGCAGCGAGTTGAGCGCGGAGCGCGCGGCCGCGGCATCGCCCGCCGACACCGCACGGGCCAGGGCGGCGGAGCCGCGGACCCGTTTCACGGCCTGCCCGACGTTGCTGCCCGTCGCGGCGGCGTGGTAGATCCGCCCAGCGATCTCGCCGAGCGTCGCAGCGACCGTCTCCGCACACGTCGAAGGGGTGCCGCCGGGAGCCGCCGCGCTCGGCTGGGCAGCACTCGCCGGCGCCGTGGCCGCCGTGAAGGCCGGGGTCCGGGCGCTGCCGGCGTCGCGCCCTGCCGGGGCCGCGCCGCAGGCCGCGCAGCCGAGCAGCGCGTAGGCGCCGAGAGCCGCCGCGCAGAGGCCGCGACGACGGCGACGGCGATGCGGGGTGCCGGCACTCACCCCTGAAAGCCTACGGCTCCGCTCACGCGAGACGGGCCGCCCGCTCCCCTTCGGAGCAGGCGGCCCGCGGGTGAGGACCCCTCGTCGCGCGCCGGCGCTGGCTGCGCACGGCCTTGTGGGCCGTGGCCTACGCCCTGTGCGCGGACTTCTTCGCCGACTTCTTCTTCGTCGACTTCTTGTGCTTCTTCGCGGACTTCTTCTTGTGAGCCGGGGTCGGCTTCGGGTTCAGCCGGGTGCCGCCGGAGAAGGCGTCCGGTTTGCAGCCCTTCGGCCGGCCGAGGTCGAACGGACCGGAGATCGCCTGGGTGACGACGCCTTTTTCGAGGTAGGCGTAGGTGACGCTCAGCAGCGGATCGACGCGCGGCTCGACGCACAGCCCCTTTTCGACCGCGAACTGCCCGGCGATCAGCTCGTAGCCGGCCTTCGCCGCGCCGACGCAGTTCACTGCGTAGCCGGGGATTTCACCCGAGCAGGAGAACGTGTCCTTCAGGGCCGGTCCGGCCGTGAGGGCCGGAGCCAGCGCGCTGACGAGCGGCGCGCTGCCGATGCCCGAGACGGGCACCTGGGCCTGCAGCTGGTACCCCGTGATCGGCCCGTTGCAGTAGAAGCCGTAGGCGACCTGCTGTTCTTCGCTTCCTTCTTCCGGCTCGCCCTTGCCGATGGTGCCCAGGCAGGAGAGGTTGTTGGGATTTGATTCGTCGGCCTGACTGAGCGCCGGCGCCGCGAGCAGCATGGCAATGCAGCCCACGAGCGCGAGCAGCCACAGGCTGGACTTACGGTGGGCTGTGAGTGGTGCGTGCAACGGGAGTCTCCGTTCGTTCGTTGGCTGTTCTTCCTCAGTGCAGGAGCTTTTCGAGGCTCTGCCTGGGGGAAGTGGGGTTGAAGGCGCTCGACGGGTGCGCGCCGGCCTTGGCGAACGGCGAGAGCAGTGCCACGCCGGCCGGCGGTTGGTAGGCGAGCGTCGAGGTCGAGGCGCCGGCGGGCAGTTCCGACTGGGTGGCGATGCCGACGGTGGCGAAGGTGATCACGATCAGTCCGTGTTCCTTGTAGGTCGAAAGCGACGTGATGCTCGCCAGCGTCGTCTTCAGGAATTCGTCAGCGGCGGTGAGCTGGGAGGGCGTTTCGGGCGCGCACGCCGCCCCCGCGGCGCCTTCCGGGCAGGGCGGCTGGACGATCGAGTGCAGCAGCGGCGGCACGGCGCCCGCGACCGGCGGTTCGGCGAGCGTCGCCTCGGCCGCGAACGCCGTGGCGTCGACTGCCGACCAGCTTCCGAGCAGCGTCCCGGCGGGCACGAGCGAGCCGTTGATGTACGGCGCCGCTGCCTTCTGCGCGAGCGCGGCTGTGAACGTCGGACCCGCCAGCTCGATCAGCCACACGTTCGTGATCGCCGGCAGCTTTTTCGTGGCAGCGGGCTTCGTCGTCGTTTCGGTGGGGCTCGCTTCTTCGCTCGCCGCCGGCGTCGTGGCGCTTGCCGGCGTCGCGGCTTTGACCGGCGTAGGAGCCGGTGAAGGTTCGGGCGTGACGGCAGGCGAGGGGGTGGCGGCCTTCGCCGGGGCCGTGGCCGTGCTCGCGCGGTGTTTGGCCTCGAGCCCCGCGATCAGCAGCGGCAGCTCCTTGGCGAGGCTCGGTATGTCGCCGGCCAGCGACGCCGCCGGTGCCGGGCCGATCGCCGCGCCGGCGGCGACACCGATGCCGAGCATCGCCGCTGCCAGCGCCGCCGTCCAGCGTCGCGAGGGGATGCGCACCGGCGCGAGCCGGACGGGCCCCGGAGGCTCGGCGCTGCCGTCGGGTGGCAAGTTGTCGGTGGTCGGTTCCATCGCAGAGTTGACGAGATTTGTTTCGTTCCCCACAAAACAGGGTAAGTGGATCGATTCTATCGGGATTATGATATGTTCGGGTCCCGCCGTTGTCAACGACCCGAAACGGAGTCCCTCTTAGATGAATCGCTTCCGCCGTATCTCCGCTGCGCTGATGGTGGCCGGCGTGCTCGTTGCCGCGGCGCCTGCGGCCGCCTCCGCGCTGAGCACGATCACGATCAGCGGGGCGACAGCTTCCTTTCCGCTGGTCTCGCTCCTGGCGTCGAAGTACAACAAAGTGCATCCGCACAAAGTCAAGTTCAAGATCACGCAGGGCGGCGCGCAGATCGGCGTCAACGACGTGGCCGCCGGCCGCGTGACGATCGGTGACGTCTCGCGCGACCCGATCGCGGCCGACCCGGCCGGGCTGGTCTTCTACCCGATCGCCCGCTACGGGATCTGCATGATCACGAACAAGGCCAACCCCGTCTCGAGCCTCACGACGGCTCAGGCGATCTCGATATTCACCGGTAAGACCCGCACGTGGGCGGGGCTCCCCGGCGCGACGCAGAGCGGCACGATCGACCTGATCAGCCGCACGTCGGTCGCGGGCGTGCTCACGAACTTCCAGACGATCCTGCTGGAAGGAAAGAAAGTCTCGACGATCGCCGCCGAAGAGCCCTCCGAGGGTCTGATGCGCCAGCAGGTCGAAAGCGACCCGGCCGCGATCGGCTTCGTGTCGAACTACCAGGCCGACAAAGGCACGGTCCACGCGATCTCGCTGAACGGCACGGCGTGCAACCGCACGACCGTCACCTCCGGGAGCTACACGGGCACGGCCCGGTTCTATGAGGTCACGAAGGGCAAAGCGACGGGCGCGGCCTCTGCGTTCATCGGCTGGATCATCCACTCGGCCGCCGCCAAGAAGATCATCGCGACGCAGTGGGTCCCGATCGGCTGAGCGCAGGTGCTCGAACGCCTGAGAAGTCCATGGTCTGACCGCCGCGCCGAGCTCTCGCTCGGCGCGGTGTCGTTGCTGATCGGCTTCGCCGTCGTGGCGATGGTCGTGTTCGTCACGATCCAGGCGTGGCCGACGTTCAGCCACAACGGGCTCAGCTGGCTGGGCTCGGGAGGCAAGTTGGAAGAACAGATCTCGGCGATGCAGGAAACGAGCGTGCACCCGCCGGCGTCCGCCTACCACCTGCGGGCGTGGCCGCTGATCTGGGGGACGATCCTGACGGCGGGCGTGGCGGTCGTGCTGGGCCTGGCGATCGCGGTCCTGTCGTCGATCTTCATCGTGGAGCTCGCGCCCACGCGGTTGCGCCGCATCGCGATCCCCGTGATCCGGCTGCTCGCATCGGTCCCATCGGTCGTCTACGGCCTGATCGGGATCCTCGTGCTGGTGCCGTTCGTCGGCAACCACGTGATCAGCCCGGCCGAAAAGACCTCGGTGCAGGACACGGTGCTGCTCACGGGCAAGAGCCTCGGCGTGGCGATCGTGATCCTCACCGTGATGATCACGCCGATCATGATCGCGCTGATCTGCGAGGCCCTGGCGTCGGTGCCGAACGCCTGGCGCGAGGGTGCGATCGCGCTGGGCGTCAATCCGGTGCGCGCGATCCTCGCCGTGACGGTGCGCGCCGCCCGGCCGGCGATCGTCGCAGCCGCGGTGCTGGCGACGGCCAGGGCGCTCGGCGAGGCGATCATGATCTCGATGGTCGACGGTGGGCGTGACTTCGCGCCACGGCTGTCCGACGGCATCACGTTCCTGTTCGAGCCGCTGCGTACGCTCGCCTCGGCGATCGTCGACTACCACGACGGGATCGGCGCGCCGGCGCTGAAGTCGACCCTCTACGCCTTCGCCCTGCTGATGCTGCTCTCGGCGTTTGCGCTGTCGGTCGGCGGCTACCTGATCAAGCTGCCGATGCGGAAGTATCAGGTCCGCGGATGAGCGCTTCGCGCCTCCGCAACGAGGTGCGCGGATGAGCGTCTCGAGTCCGTACGGGATCAGGCTGCGGCCGCCGATGAAGAGCGGGCCGGGCAGGCGCTCCTCGCCTCTGCACTGGCGTTGGACCGACCGTCTGGCGCTCGCCTTCGCTTGGATCGCCGGGCTCGGGCTCTGCGCGATCGCTGCGGCGATCGTGCTCTACATGGGCTACCGCGGGGTCCAGTACCTGCGGCCGTCGCTGCTCGTCAGCCGTCCCGAGGTGAGCCTCTCCCAAAGCGGCTCGGGCGGGTTCCTGGACCCGGTGCTCGGCACGCTGATGCTGACGGCGATCGGGATCGTCCTGGCGGCGCCGCTGGCGATCGGCAGCGCTCTGTGGATCGCCGAGTACGGCCGTCCGACCTGGCTTGCCAGGATCGTCGAGTCGAGCATCGAGGTCGTCGCCGGGACGCCCGACATCGTGATCGCGCTGTTCGGACTGGCGATCTTCCAGCTGCCGCTGCTCGCGCCGTTCTCCTTCACTGCATCCGGAGGCGGCGTGTTCGGCCGTTCGTTCCTGGCCGCCGGCTCGATGATGTCGCTGATCGCGTTGCCGCCGCTGTTCACCGCCACCCGAGACGGCCTGCAGGCGGTGCCCGACCACATGCGCGAGGCGGCCTTCGCGCTGGGCAAGACAAAAATCGCGACGATCCGAGCGGTGCTGCTGCCGAGCGTCCGCTCGAACATCGCGACGGGCGTCACGCTCGGCATCAGCCGGATCATCGGCGACACGGCGATCGTCGTGTTCCTGCTCGGCGACACGCCGCGGCTGGAACCGCAGGGCTCAGCCCCCGTAACGGGCCTGCTCCGTGGCACCGGCTCGACACTGACGAGCTATGTGTTCGACAACTCGCCCGCCGGCGAAGGGGGTGCCCCGCAGAAGGCCTACGCGGCGGCCTTCGTGCTGATCGTCTTCGTGCTCGGCCTGAACCTGCTGGTCGACAGGATCGGGCGCTCGCACGCAGATGCCAACGGCCTCAACGTCGCCGGGGCGGTCGTATAGCCGGACGCCCCAGACGGCTGCTTTACAAGCCGCCGTGCAACCGCTACCGTGATAGGTCAGTAAGTCGATGAACATGATTAAGCCGATGAACAAGATGTTTGAAACGCTCGAGGGGGAGGACTCGTGATGAGCCCTGAGGAGATGCTGCTCGACCCGCTGCGCCTGGCCGCGGAGGCTGAGCCGGAGCGGATCCAGCCGCAGCGGCGGATCCACGCCGCCGAGCAGCCGGGGCAGGGTCCTGTCGTGCCGCCTGTGCGCACGATCGTGCTCGACCGCGCGCCGCTCCCCGCGCCTCCGCCGAGCGAGCGGGCATCCGTGAGAACCCAGCTTGCCGGCGCCGGACCGGAGCGGCTGCGACTCGAGGAGGTCAGCATCGACTACGGCCCCAAGCAGGCTGTCAAGTCGGTCTCGCTGTCGATCCACCAGGGCGAGGTGCTGGCGCTGATCGGCCCCTCCGGCTGCGGCAAGACGACGCTGTTGCGGACGCTGAACCGCCTCACCGAGCTGACGCCGAGCGCCTCACGCGCCGGGCGCATCATGCTCGACGGGGAGGACATCCACGAGCTGCCCGATACGACGCTCCGCGGGCGCGTGGCGATGGTCTTCCAGCAGCCCAACCCTTTTCCGATGTCGATCTTCGACAACGTCGCCTTCGCGCTGCGCGAACAGTCGC
The DNA here is from genome assembly GCA_025963965.1 of Solirubrobacterales bacterium. Classification (GTDB taxonomy): domain Bacteria; phylum Actinomycetota; class Thermoleophilia; order Solirubrobacterales; family Solirubrobacteraceae; genus Palsa-744. Next base: position 12,760 of record JAOPZS010000119.1, on the reverse strand, counting down.
GCAAGCGCCCGCGCCGGCGCGAGCTCGAGCCGCAGGTGATCGAAGCGCTGCGCCGGGCGGGTCTCTACGAGGAGGTCAGGGACAACCTCGACGGCCCTGCGCTGCGGCTGTCCGGCGGCCAGCAGCAGCGCCTGTGCATCGCCCGCGCGATCGCGCCGCGCCCAGAGGTGCTCTTGATGGACGAGCCGTGCAGCGCGCTCGATCCGATCTCGACGAAAACAATCGAGAAGCTGATCGGCGAGCTGCGCCGCGACCTGGCCGTCGTCGTCGTGACACACAACCTCGCCCAGGCGCACCGCATCGCCGACAAGGTCGCCTTCATGTACCTCGGCGATCTGATCGAGTACGGCAGCACCGCGCAGGTCTTCGACGAGCCGCGCGCGACCCGCACGCGCGACTACGTCGGCGGCGCCTTCGGATGATCCGCGGCCGATGACGCTCGCGCCAGTGCCCTCCGAGCAGCCCGACGCGACCTGCGCCAACTGCGGCGCCGCGGTGGTCGCCGACCAGCGCTACTGCCTGAGCTGTGGCCAGCCCGTCTCGCCCGTGCGCCTCGCGTTCCTCGACGTGCTCGCCCCGTCGAGCCCGGCTCCCACGGGAAGCGCTCCCGCGGCATGGGCCGGCCCGGCCACGATCGAGGCGGCTCCGGCGGGCTTCGTCACCTACCAGCCCCAGCAGGGGCCCAACGCCTGGCTTCGTCGCAACTCGGGGCTGCTCGGGCTGCTGGCGATCCTCGGCCTTTTCCTGCTGGCCGGCCTGCTGGTCGGGCACTGGGTCAGCCAGAGCAAGTCGCCTGCCAACACGACGGTGAAGATCGAAGGCCTCGGCGGTCTCGCCGCGGCCGGGTCCGGCGGCGGCGCCGCCGCGAGCACGACCCCGGCCGAATCCGGCAGCTCGACGCCTGCCGCCGCGAAATCGTCCTCGAAACAGGAAGCAAAGGAAGCCGCCGAAGGCGCGCACGAAACGAAAGCCGAAAAAGCCCCGCCGAAGGCGCCGAAAAAGGTCAGCTCCGGGACGCTCCAGAAACTGACGCAGAGCAAGGGCAAAAAGCACCAGGAAGAAATCAACGCGCTCGGCGCCGAACCGATCGAAACCGGCTAGCCGTGGCGACGAGCGAGGACAGCCACGCGCCACAGCAGGGCTCCGGGGCGAGCGCGGCGGTGCTGCCCGTCGGGGGCCTCGCCGCCGAGGAAGGACCGGGCGGCTCGATGCGCGAGCTGCGAAACCGCCGCCGTGCGCTTGCTCAGCGCGTCGCCGAGCTCACGTGGGACCTCGGTGGGCTCGCCTACGAGATGGCGATCCGCGATCACTACCGGCTCGACGTGATCGCGCGCAAAGCTGCCGAACTGCAGCAGGCCGACGCCGAGCTCGACGAGGTCCAGCGCCTGCTCGCCGGCGCCGAGGCGGGGATCCACGGGCAGTGCCGCTCGTGCGGCGCGGTGCACAGTCGCGGTGCCGCCTTCTGCTGGCATTGCGGGCACTCGCTGCTCGAGGAGGCCCGCCCGGCCTCCCTGCAAGAGCGCCCGTAGCTTCGTCCAGAGGCTGCGAAGCCGTCGCGGCCCCTGACTACAGTGGCCCGCGGTGAGAGCACCGCTTTGCAGCCAAGGCATGTTCCGCGCGCTGCAGATCGCCGCCGCGCTCGCCGCCGTGCTCGCCTGCTGTGTGGGCGCCGTCCCGGCGGGCGCGCGCATCGCCGACGCAGCCCGCCACCGCCACTCGCGTCACGCGATCCGCAGCGCAGCCGAAGGCGGCTGCCCGCTGTTTCCGGCCGACAACGCGCTGAACCAGGAAGTCGCGACGCTGCCGGCGAGCCCCAACTCGCAGGCGTACATCGAAAGCATCGGGCTGACCGCGCACGTGCACCCGGACTTCGGCAACAACCCCGCCTATGGGATCCCCTACGAGGTCGTCGCCTCCGATCAGCCGAAGGTGCCGGTCAAGTTCGGCGCATACCGCAGCGAATCCGATCCGGGCCCGTACCCGATCCCAGCCGACGCGGCGATCGAGGGTGGCGGCAGGAAGGGCAGGGGCGACAAGCACGTGCTGGTCATGCAGGAAGGCAGCTGCATCGACTACGAGCTCTACAAAGCCTCCCGCAACAGCCGGGGCGCAGGCTGGAAGGCATCCTCGGGCGCCGTCTTCAACCTGCGCAGCAACGCGCTGCGGCCCGAACGCTGGACCTCCGCCGACGCGGCAGGGCTGCCGATCCTGCCGCTGCTTGCGCGCTATCAGGAGGTCGGCGCCGGCGCGATCGACCATGCGCTGCGGGTCACCGTGCCGCGCACGCAGAAGGCCTACATCCACCCGGCGACGCACTTCGCCTCCTCGAGCGCCGACACGGCGCTGCCGCCGATGGGACTGCGGCTGCGGCTGAAGGCCGGGTACAGCCTGGCCGGCTTCAGCGGCCAGGCGCTGATCATCCTCGTAGCGCTCAAGCGCTACGGCCTGATCGTCGCCGACAACGGCTCTCCCTGGTACATCACGGGAGCGCCTTCAGCGGGCTGGAACGAAGCGAGCCTCGAGCAGCTCAAGCAGGTCCCGGGCTCGGCCTTCGAAGCGCTCGACACCGGCCCGATCATCCGGTAGCTGCGCCTACAGCGTGCCGCTCACCGCGGCGCGTATAACCCACGCGCCCGCGAGGGGCGCCCGTCCAGGGCGGGGTCGTGCGACCTAGGCCTGGCGCGTCGGCTCTGCAGGCGCCTGGGCGACCGGCGCCTGCTGCGGCGCGGGAGGCTGCTGCTCGGTGCTCTGGCTGAGGGCGGGCTGTTTGGACTCACCGCTGATCGAGTCCTTGAACTCCCTCATGCCCGAGCCGAGCGATCGGCCGATCTCGGGCAGGCGCCTGGCGCCGAAGACCAACAGCAGGATCACCACAAGAAAGGCGATGTGCAGTGGGTTATCGAGTCCCATTGCCATCAGTCTAGGTCATTCGCGGGGCGAGGGGGAGGCATTTGCCGTATCGCCTCCAGCCGCGGCCGGCGCCGGCGCCGGCTCTCGCCCGGCCGCACCGCCGTGCTCGTCGACCGCGAGCGACCGGCGCACGAGCTGGAACGCGACCAGCACCATCAGCGCTGCGAAGCCGTCGCGCAGGATCTGGCCGCTCAGGACGTTGGCGAGCGCGACGCCGCTGGCCGCGCCGGCCAGCGACAGCAGCCCCAGGAGCAGCGCGTCGTCACGGCGGACGTTGCCGTAACTGTCGTGGCGCAGCGTTCCGGCGATTGCCACAGGCACGATCGCCAGCAGCGACGTGGCCTCGGCATGATGCTGGTCGAGACCCAGGAAGAAGACGAGGCCGGGAACGAACAGCACGCCGCCGCCGACTCCGAGCAGCCCTGCGATCACGCCGCCGGCGAGGCCGATCAGGATCGCGCCGGTCACCGCAGCACCAGCTCCACCGCGCTGGCGAGGAGCACGACCGCGAACAGCAGCGCGATCGCACGCCGGGGCAGGCGCTGCGCGAGCCAGGCGCCGCCGAGCACGCCGGCGACCGCCGGGACGCCGACGGCGGCCGCGTCTCGCACGTCGACGTTGCCGTAGAGGCCCTGCGTGGCGGCGGCGAACGCGGCGACGAAGATGATCGCGGCCAGCGACGTGGCGGTCGCCGTGCGCTCTTCGTAGCCGAGCCAGAGGATCAGCAGGGGGACGATCACGCTGCCCCCGCCGACGCCGAACAGCCCGCTGAAGAGGCCTGCCAGCGTGCCGATCAGGGCCAGCCTGCGCGTGCGCCCGGCGCGGCTCTCAGCGACCGCTTGCATCAGGGCGGTGCCGGGCCACCATGCGCGGCATACTAGACGCGTGTCGCCCGCCGCAACGCTCGTGGAGGCGCTCGGGCCGATCCGCTCCGAGCCGGCCCGCTCGGCCGTCCTGCTCGACATCGACGGCACCCTTGCGCCGATCGTCAGGCACGCCGGTGACGCGCATGTGCCGGAGGCGACGCGCGCCGTCCTGATCGAGGTGTCACGACGCTACGGCGTGGTGGGCTGCGTCAGCGGCCGCCGTGCCGCCACCGCCCGGGCCATCGTCGCGATCGGCACGATCGCGTACGTGGGCAATCACGGTGGCGAGCTGCTGCGCCCCGGGTCCACCTCGGCCGAGGTGGACCCCAGGCTGGCGGCGTGGAGCGAGCGCATCCGACAGTTCGCCGGGCGGGCCGACACGACCGAGAACCAGCGGCTGCGCGTGCGCTACGAGGACAAGGGCGTGATCGCGGCGTTCCACTGGCGCGGGGCTCCCGACGAGCACGCCGCCGAGCGGGCCGTGCGGGTGATCGCGGAGCGTGCCGAGCAGGAGGGCTTCGCCGTGCACTGGGGCCGCAAGGTGCTCGAGGTACGCCCGCCGGTCGAGTTCGACAAGGGGCTGGGCATCGCCGCGCTGGTGCGCGGCGCCGAGGTCTCGGCGGCCGTCTACGTCGGCGACGACACAACCGACCTCGACGCGTTCCGCGGGTTGCGCTCGCTGGTCGCCGCAGGCGAGCTCGAGACGGCCCTCTGCGTCGCCGTGCGCTCCGACGAAGCGCCGCCGGACCTGGCGCGGGAGGCGGATCTCACGGTCGATGGCCCGGGAGGCGTGCGGGGGCTGCTCGAGGCGCTGCTGTAGCGCCGTGCGGTTCGTCGACTTCCTCCGCACCACTGTGCTGCTAAGCGCCGGGGCGGCCACGGCGCTCGGCGTCATCACCGTGCTGGCGGCGGCGGCCGACTCCAACCAGCTGCTCGTCGAGGTGTCGGTCGGCTGGTGGGTGGTGGCGAGCGTGGTCGGTCTGCGGATGGGCCGTCGCGCCGCGACGAGCCCGCCGATCGCGCGCCTGCTGGCGGACGCCAAGTCGAGCACGACGCTGCCCGAGCAGCACCCCAGCGCGATCCTCCTGAACCGGTTGTGGCCACTGCTCATCTTCACCCTGCTCGCAGGCGGCCTGGCGTTCCTGGCGCCACAGGTCCCTGGCATCGCGGCGGGCTTCGCGATCATCTGGGCGCTCGCCTGGCGCCGGCAGGACGCCGCCGTTGCGGCGATCGAGGAGCGCGATGGGGCCAGCTTCTACGTCCGCCGGACGTCACCCCTGCGACCGATCGCGCTGCTGCGTACGCCGGGCTTCAAAGCGATCCGCGCGGAGAGCGTCAACGGGGCAGTCACCTGAGATGAGCCCGTCCGCCGCGACCGGCGCGGTCGACGTGCTGATCGTCTCGCTGGGCTCGACGACAGGGCTGCGGGCCGCCGACGAGGAGCTGGCCGCGTCGCTGCGCCGCGCCGGGGCGAGCGTCGCGCTGGCCGGCGCCGCGCGGCCGGGGGCGAGGCGCACGCTGATGCTCACCGACCTCGCCTGGGCACGTGCCGCCCGCGCAGCAGCGACGGAGGCGCTGCAGGCCTGTGCGCCGCGCTCGATCGTCTACTCGACGACGACCGCAGCGCTGCTCTGGCCGGTGCCGGGAGCGATCCGCTTCGACGCGCCGGCGGCGGGCAACCGGCCGGGCCGCCACGGCCTCTGGCAGCGTCCGGCAGAGCGTCGTCGCCTGGAGCGGGCGCCGCTGCTCCTGCCGCTCAGCGCCGGCGGCCTGGCCGAGACGGGCCTCGGCCCGGATTCGGCCGCGCGGACGCTGATCGTGCCGCTCCCGGTCGAGCCGTCGGGAGATCCCGCTGCGCGCGATCTGGCCGCGATCACCTATGCCGGCAATCCCGTGAAGAAGGGTCTCGACCGGGTGCTGGCGGCTTGGCGCCAGGCGCGGCCGGCGGCGGAGGAGGGGGCGGAGCTGATCGTGGCGGGCGCCTCGCCGGAGGAGCTGCGAGGCGCAGGGATCGACCTCGCCGCAGAGCCCGGCGTGCGCGACGTGGGCAGGCTCGCCGCGCCGGAGTACCGCGCGCTGCTGCGCCGGGCGCGCGTGTTCGTCACGGCGCCGCGCCGGGAGGACTACGGGCAGGCGCAACTCGAGGCGCTGGCCGACGGGTGCCTGCTGGCGACCACGCCCGCGCCGGGCCCGTACGCGGCGCTGCCGATCGCCCGCCGGCTGGAGGCGGGACTCGTCGAGGAGGACCTGGCGGCGGCGCTGTCGCGCGCGCTGGCGCACCCGGACCGGCAGGGATACGCGGCGCGCGCACTGGCCGAGCTTGCGCCGCTGCGAACGGCGGCGCTCGACGCGCTGGTCGCGCAGCAGCTGCTTCCGCGGCTACTTCGCGGGGCGCGGCCGGCGCTTGCGGCGTAGCTTCGACCACGGCCGCGTGTTGGCGACCTGATCGGCGCTCAGCCACGCGCGCCGGGCCGTGGCGATGCCCCAGCGCATGTTGCCGAGCGTGTCCGTGCGGTGGGCGTCGGAGTCGATCAGGATCTGCACGCCGGCGCGCGCGGCGGCCCTGGCATGCACGTCGGAGAGGTCGCGGCGGTCGGGATTCGCGTTGATCTCGAGCATCGTCCCGGCGCGGGCGGCAGCGGCGAAGACCGCCTCGAGGTCGAGCGCGTAGGGGTCGCGCTGCTCGATCTTGCGTCCCGTCGGATGGCCGATCGCCCGCACGAGCGGGTGCTCGATGGCTGTGATCATCCGCTCGGTCATCGCCTGCTCGGAGGCGCCGAAGGAGGTGTGGACGCTCGCGATCACCCAGTCGAGCCGGGCGAGCAGCTCGTCGTCGTAGTCGAGCGAGCCGTCCGGCAGGATGTTGACCTCGCTGCCGGCCAGCAGCTCGATGCCGTCCACCCGCTCGTTGGCCTCGGCGACGAGCTCGATCTGCCGTTCGAGCTGCTCGGCGGAGACGGCGTTCCCGAAGCCGTGGCTGGCGGAATGATCGGTGATCGCCAGGTACTCGTGGCCGAGCTCGCGAGCTGCGCGGCCCATCTCCTCGATCGTGTAGTGCCCGTCCGAGGCGATCGTGTGGCTGTGCAAATCGCCCCTGATGTCGGCCAGCTCGATCAGCCGTGGCAGCGTGCCGTCGGCCGCGGCGGCGAGCTCGCCTCGATTCTCGCGCAGCTCGGGCTCGATGTAGGCGAGGCCGAGGCGCGCGTAGACATCGCGCTCGGTCGCGAACGGCTCGGTCTCGCCGGTCGCGTCGTCGAGGATCCCGTACTCGGAGACGTGCAGCCCGCGCCTGACTGCGGCCTCGCGCAGCGCCGTGTTGTGTGCGCCGGAGCCGGTGAAGTGCTGCAGCAGCGAGCCGAGCGCGCCGGGCGCGGCGATGCGCAGGTCGACCCCCACGCCGGCGTGGGTTCGGGCGCGCGCTCCGGCGCTGCCCGAGGAGCTCACGCGCTCGATCTCCTCGAGCCCGCCGAGGCGCTCCAGCAGCGCGGCGGGATCGTCGGTCACGGCGACGATGTCGATGTCCTTGACGCTGTCGGCCCGCCGGCGTATCGATCCGGCCAGCTCCACCCTGGCGTCCTCACCGGCGCCGTCCAGCAGCCCCGCGACGAGCGCCTCGCCGATCTGCATGGCGCGCGGCAGCAGCACACGGCCGCCCCCGTCCGGCGGCTGCTGCCCGGCCCGCTCGAGAGCGGCGAGCATGCTCTGCTCGAACTTCGGGCCGAGTCCCTTGACGGAGCGGAGCCGCTGTCCCTCGGCGGCCTCGCGCAGCGCCTCCGGGGAGTCGACGCCGAGCTCCGAGTAGAGCAGCCTGGCGCGCTTGGGACCGAGGCCCGGCAGGCGCGTGAGCGCGATCAGCCCGGGGGGGAACTTGGCGCGCAGCCGCTCGGCCGCGGGGATCGTGCCCGTCTCGGCCAGCGCCAGGATCTTCTCCTGCAGCGTCTTGCCGATCCCGGGCAGCTCGCTGGCGCGGCCCTCACGGGCTCGCGCGGCGACCGACACGGAGGCCTCGCGCACGGCCTTGGCGGCCGAGCGGTAGGCCACGACCCGGTGGACGATCGCTCCGTCGAGCTCGTAGAGGTCGCCGAGTTCCTGCAGCGCATCTGCGATCTGGGCGTTGCTCGGGTCGGCGGCCACGGCACCAGCCTAGGGGCAGCGACGTGCCACACCGTCCACTCCCGGGGCGAGCATCGCCACCACGCTCTAGGGTACGCCGCACCGATGCCCGGCGAGCCCTGGCTGATACTGCCGACATACAACGAGGCGGCCAACGTCGAGGCGGTCCTGACGGCTGCCGGCGACGTGCTGGCCAAGGCGGCTCCCGAGGGCTTTCGGATCCTCGTGGTCGACGACGGCTCCCCAGACGGAACGGGCCGGCTGGCCGACGCGATGGCCGAGCGCCACGAGTGGGTGCGCGTCCTGCACCGCACCGAGAAGGCCGGCATCGGTCCGGCGTACCTCGCGGGCTTCGCGCATGCGCTCGGCGAGGGCGCCGGCTACGTGATGGAGATGGACTCGGACTTCTCGCACGACCCGGCGGACCTCGGGCGGCTGCTCGAGGCGGTACGCGGCGGCGCCGACCTGGCGCTCGGCTCCCGCTACGTCGCCGGCGGCGGCGTCACGGACTGGGGGATGCTGCGGCGCTTCATCAGCGAGGGGGGCTCGATGTACGCGCGGATCGTGCTCGGGCTGAAGATCCGCGACCTGACGGGCGGATTCAAGTGCTTTCGCCGTGAGGTGCTCGAAGCGATCGACTTCGCGACGGTGCGCTCGCGCGGGTACGCCTTCCAGGTCGAGCTCACCTATCGGGCCGTGCAGAGGGGCTTCAACGTCGTCGAGGTGCCGATCACGTTCCGCGACCGCCAGCACGGCCAGAGCAAGATGTCGTGGAAGATCGCCGCCGAGGCGATGTGGCTGGTGCCGCTGCTGCGCTTCGGCTGACCCGGCCCGGTCCCTGGAAATTCGCCCGGCCGTGGCGGCGAGCTCTTATGTCGCGCCTGCCCGGCGCCGATGACGAGGTGAATGGACACCTCCGCCTATGCGTTCGCCCACGGCGTGCGGCACACCCGGGAGACGCTGGACGGCTGGCAACGCAACCCGGGAGCCGTGGTCGGGCGATGGGTCACCGGGTCGGCCGCTGCGGCGGGGGGCCTCCTTGCGGCGGTCTGGGTCGTCGCGTCCCTCGACAATCGCTATTCGCGTTTTCTCCAGCTGCAGCCGCCGTTCGCCGTCGGCGACATCGGCGACGTGCTGCACGTGCTGCGCTCGAACCTGCTCGTGCTCGCGCTCCACGGGATGGCGTGCGTGGCAGGGTTCATCGCCGGCAGCTCGCTGCCGATGCAGGCCGAGCACCACAAGGGCGTCTCACGCTGGCTGCACGAGCACGGCGGACGCCTGGCGATCGGCTTCGTCGTGTTGGCGACGACGTTCTCGCTGAGCGCTCAGGCCTACCTGATCGGCCACACGCTCGCCGGCATCTCGAACTTCCTGCAGGTCTCACCGGCGCTGCTGCTGCTGTGTGTGCTCCCACACGCCATCCCCGAGCTGATCGCGCTTTTCCTGCCGCTGGCCGCCTGGATCCTGGCGAGCCGCAACGGCGAGTGGGAGCAGCTGCTGGCTGCGACGCTCGTGACGGTGGCGATCGCCGTACCTGTACTCGTGGTCGCAGCGTTCATCGAGGTGTACGTCTCGCCGCACCTGTTCGAAGCCGTCACCCACCTGCATCCGCCGATCGTGCGCCACTCGGAAGGTTGGACCGTGATCATCCGCTGACGGCATACGACGAGGCTCAGCGCCGAGGCGCCGGGCTCTACTCCGCGGTCGGCACTCGGCGCGGAGCGCTTGGCCCTACGCCGCGGTCAGCGACGGCTCGAGCTCCTGCTCAAGCTTCTTCTTGGGGTAGGCCCCGATGACCGTGTGGACCGGCTGGCCGCCCTTGAAGAGGATCATCGTCGGGATCGAAAGGACCTGGAAGCGCGCCGCCGTCTGCGGGTTCTCGTCGATGTCGAGCTTGACGATCTTGATGTCCTCCCGCTCGGACTGGATCTCCTCGAGGACCGGAGCGACCACGCGGCACGGACCGCACCACGGCGCCCAGAAGTCGACCAGCACCGGCTTCTCGGCCTCGAGCACCTCGGCGTCGAAGTTGTTGTCCGTGATCTGCGGAAGCGTGCCTGCCATTTGGGGGTCTCCTCGGTCGTTCGGTTAGGACACACTATACAAAATGAAGCGGGATCGCTCCGGGTTCGATCAGCCGGTCCGGCTCAGCGCGATCTCGAGATCGAGCCCCTCGACCGTCGCCGTCTCGGTGTAGTCGAACCCCCCGGCGCCATCGCCCAGCGACAGCTCGACGGCGAGTGTCTCACCGGCGAGGTAGTCGCGGTGCGCCTCGGCGGCGGACAGCAGGGCAGGGTCGCCGGCGAGCGCCAGCGCGATCCGGTCCTCGACGGCGAGCCCTGCCGCCTTGCGGGCGTTCTGCACGGCGTGGACGACCTCGCGCGCGCGGCCGGCATCTCGCAGGTGATCGTCGATCTCGAGATCCAGGGCGACCGCGTGGGCGCCCTCGCGCTCGACGCTGTAGCCCTGCGGCGCTCGCATCGTCAGGATCAGGTCCTCTGCCGAGAGCGTGTGGTCGCGGCCGCCGACGAGGATGCCGATCTCGCCGCCCTCGCGCAGCGTCGCGGCGACATGCGCCGGATCGAGCGCGGCGATCGCCTCGGCCGCACGCGGCATCTCCTTGCCGAACTCAGGTCCGAGCGTGCGGTAGTTCGCCTTGATCTCGTAGCTGCCGAGCTCCTCGGCGCCGGCCACGAAGCGCACCTGCTCGACGTTCAGCTCCTCCCGCACGACGTCCACGAGCCGCTCGATCGCCTCGCGCTCGCGGCCGTCGGCCACGACGGCCGCCTCGCGAAGCGGCTGGCGGATCTTGATCTTCGCCTTGCCGCGCGCCGCCAGCCCAAGCCGCACCGTCTCACGAGCAAGCGCCATCGCCTGCTCGAGCTCCTCCTCGCGCCTGCCGATCTGCTCGGGGGCGGGAAAGTCGCAAAGGTGCACGCTGGGGTGCTCCCCGTCGAGGTTGTCGTAGATCTCATCCGCCACGAACGGACAGAACGGGGCGAGCATCTTCACGACGGCCAGCAGGCATGTGCGCAGCGTCCTGAACGCCGCCGGATCGGCGTCCCAGAAGCGACGGCGCGAACGCCGCACGTACCAGTTGGAGAGGTCGTCCAGAAGCTCTGCGATCGCGCGGCCCGCGGTCGTGGCGTCGTACGCGTCCAGGCGCTCGGTGACCAGCGCGACCGTGCCGGCCGTGCGTGACAGCGCCCACCGGTCGAGGTCCTGCTCCTGACCCGCGTCCGCTCCCGCGAGCTGCCCGGCGGCCGCCCGCGCGTAGAGCGCGTAGAAGTAGTACGTCGACCACAGCTGCTTGAGGAACAGCCGCACCCCCTCGCCGATCGTCTCGGCCGAGAAGCGGTACCCGTCCCACGGCTGCTTGGAGGTGAAGAAGTACCAGCGGAAGGCATCGGCGCCGTAGGTGTCGAGCACCTGCCACGGCTCGACCGTGTTGCCCCTGGACTTCGACATCTTCTGTCCCTGCTCGTCGAGGATCAGCCCGAGGCACACGACGTTCCGGTACGGCGCGCCTTTTCCCAGCAGCGTCGAGATTGCAAGCAGCGAGTAGAACCAGCCGCGCGTCTGGTCCTGCGCCTCGCAGATGAAATCGGCCGGGAACTGTGTCATCTCGCTCTGGCCCTCGAACGGGAAGTGGTGCTGCGCGAACGGCATCGCCCCCGAGTCGAACCACACGTCGATCACCTCCGGCACGCGCCGCATCGGCTCCCCGCAGCCCTCCTCCACGCACTGGAACGTGAGCTCGTCGACGAACGGGCGGTGGTGGTCTGCCAGCGCCACTCCGGCGCGCTCCTCGAGCTCCCCGAACGACCCGATCAGGTGCGTGTGCCCCTCCCCGCAGCGCCAGACTGGCAGCGGCGTGCCCCAGTAGCGCTCCCGTGAGAGCGCCCAGTCGACGTTGTTCTGAAGCCAGTCGCCGAAGCGTCCGTGCTTGACGTGCGGCGGGTGCCAGGCGACCGTCTCGTTGGCCGCCAGCAGCTCGTCGCGGAGCTTCGACGTGGCGATGTACCACGACGGTTTGGCGTAGTAGATCAGCGCGTTGCCCGAGCGCCAGCAGTGCGGGTAGGCGTGCTCGTAGTCCTGCACCTTCAGCAGCAGCCCCTGCTCGCGCAGGTCCTCGATCAGCTCCCGTGTGACGTCGGCGTCCTTCACCTGGCGTCCCTCATAGGACTTGCCGGCCCGGTTGCGAACCGTCTCGTCGAATGTGCCGTCGGGTCGCACAGGGCGCGGCAGCGTGCCCGACCTGCTCGGGTCGAAGGCGACCCGCTCGGAGGCTCCGGCGACCCGGTAGTCGTCCTCGCCGAACGCCGGCGCCAGGTGCACGATCCCCGTGCCGTCGTCGGTCGTAACGAACTCGTCCGTGAGGATCGGGAGCTCCGCGGGCGGCCCGACGTCGAAGATCGGGCCAGCGTAGGACTCATAGCGCTCAGCCAGCTCGGCCCCGGACATCCGCTCCAGCACCTCGGCGTCCTCGCCCAGCACCGCCGCGACGCGCGCGTCGGCCAGCAGGAACGTCTCCTCGCCGACGCGCGCACGGGCATACAGCGCACGCGGCGAGACGGCAACGGCGACGTTTCCCGGCAGCGTCCACGGCGTCGTCGTCCAGACCAGCAGTCGCTCCTCGCCGCCCTTCACAGCCAGCTTCAAGAAGACGCTCGGGTCGACCACGTCGCGGTACCCCTGCGCGACCTCGTGAGAGGACAGCGTCGTCTCGCAGCGCGGGCAGTAGGGGACGACCTTGTTTCCCTCATACAGCAGCCCGCGACCCGCGATCTCCGCGAGCGCCCACCAGACCGACTCGATGTAGGGCTCGTCGAGGGTGCGGTATGCATGCTCGAGATCAAGCCAGAAGCCGA
>JAOPZS010000147.1 GCA_025963965.1 Solirubrobacterales bacterium | reverse complement strand
GGCCCCGAGGGACTGGCCAACGTCCCCGAGCAGGGCGGCACCTACATCGGGTGCGGACCGCAGGGCAGCAGCTACGCGATCCTCGACGCGGCGGTGTCGCAGCGGCTGGGCGCCGAGTCCGCACTGGACACCGTCGCCACCTGGGCGCCACGCAGTCCGGAGGAGGTGGCCATCCCGATCTCGGCCGGCGCAGGCCAGTACCGCGCGATCGGGCGAATGATCACGCTCAGCAAGGCCACCGAGATCCACAACCGCCTGCAAGCGGCGTGGGATGCGCTGTTCCGCGTTGAGACGATCTCGGAGATGTCCACCGCCGATGTGCCCGGCATGGGAAGTTTCGACCCGAACGAACCGCCCCTGGTTCTGGTGGTGTCGTCGATGGCCGGCGGCGCGGGCGCGTCGATGGCGCTGGATGTGTGCCGGCTACTGACCCTGGTGTCGGGATTAGACCCCAAACTGATGGGCGTCTTCATGGTAACCCCCGACATCTTCGATTCGTTGCCGCAGAGCTCCATCATTGGGGTACGGGCGAATTCGCTTGCCATGCTGGGTGAGATCGTGGCCAGCCAGGCCGGCTCGGCGCGCGAACATGACGTGGGCATCATGCGGGCGCTGGGCCAGCATCACGGCGAGGGCGAGCCGATCCCGTTCGCGCGGGTGTTTCCGGTGGGCCGCTTCATCGGCGCGGACCGCACACTGTTCGGAGACGGGTCGCAGTGGGCCGTCTACCGTGGCCTGGCACGCGGGCTGGCCGGGCTGATGATGAGCGGCGCGGCCAGTGACCAGTTCGTCTCGTACGACCTGGGCAACACCGCTTCGCCCGAGGGCGACAGGGACCTGCTGGGCTGGGGCATCTCGGCGTGGGATGTATTGCCTTGGGGCACTTACGGTTTTACCAGCCTCAGTATGGGCCGCGACCGCTACGCCGAGTACGCCGCGCAGCGGCTGGCCCGCAGTTGCGTGGACAAGCTGCTGTTCGGGCACCTGCAGACGGGCAACCCGGCGTCCAGCACCGAGCAACTCGATTCACTGCTGGGCAGCCAGTGGCAGGCGCATTGCGGCGAGCTGGGACTGCCGCCGAATCCGGGCGACGAGCAAACCAGGGTGGGCATCCTTGGCCGCTGGATCGGCTCGGACGCCTTCGCTGCCGAGGCGGTGGCCACCACCGTCAACGGGCTCATCGACCGCCAGCTGCGCGGGTACCTGCCCAACCCCGAGGGCATGACCGCCGAGCAGTGGGTGCCGATCTTCCGCCAGGCCGTGCTGAACCGGCGCAGTGAGCTGTTGCGCGCCTGCGCCGACGCGGCGTACACCATGGCGTTCAGCTGGCACCTCGAGTTCGCCGGCCGCCTAGAAGAGATGGTGGGCAACGCAATTGCCACGTTGGGCCTGCCCTACGCGCGGGAGTTGGTCGATCGGCTGCGTCGCCACATCGATGTTGTGCTGGCGCCCGGGGTGGCGCAGCTGGGGACGATGGGGCCGTCGGACATCGTGGCGGTGCCGGCGCAGGTGGATGCGGCGTTGCGCTCGCTGCGCGGGGTGATGTCCAACGCCGATCAGGTCCTGGCCACCGCGCTGGACGGGTTCCGCACCAATGTGCGGCGTCAATTGTTCGCCGACGCGGCCGCGCGGATCGGCGATGTGATGCGGGCGATGGGCGCGGAGATGTTGGCGCCGTTACGCGAAGCGCTCGGCGAGGCCATGGTGCTGCTGGAGAAGGCCCGCGCAGAGCCGCCCACCGATGTCGGCCTGGCCCGACTGGCCACCGATCAGTACGCGGCGTGGCCGGCCGACGCCGACGAACTTGTGCCGACCCGCTTCGCCGAAGCCAACAACGAGGTGCTGCTGATCAGTTCGTCAGCGTTCAAGGGCCGTTACGAGATTGATCTGCCCAAGGCGGTCGCCGGGTCCAACGCGATGGTGCCGCTGCGCACTGCGATCGACGACGCCACCACGCAGGTGATTCTGGGACAGTGGCGGACCACGGGCGGGGTGTCGGCACCGGGAGGTCTCATCGAACGCACCGCGACATGGGTGACGCGCGCATTGGGCACGGACCCCGAGACGCGTCGGTCCCGAGTGCCGTCGATGGCGCAGTTCGATGTGCACACCCGCTCAGCGGAGCTGTTGGCGCGGGCGCGACTCTACGTAAGCCGGCCGGGGGAGGCGTTCGAGGAGTTCTGCAAGGTGTCGCTGCGAGACTTCGTGCAGGGTGCGGGCGCCGCGGAATCGGAGTTGGCCACGCGCCGGCGGGATATCACCACGAAATTCGCCGAGGCGCTGTCCCTGGCGCGCCCGTTGGCCAGCGTCAATGACGAAGCGCTGCAACGGGTGCATCCGGGGCAGCAGACGGAATATCGCTACAAGTTCTCCGAGGTGCCCTTCGCCGGCCAGCCGGTTGCCGAGGCGCTGTTCGAAGTGCTGCGCAACAACCCCCGTATTGACCAGGCCACCAAGGACAACTACCACCGATCGTTGTCGGATGAGGACAGCGTGACCCGGGTGGACATCTTCGGGTCCTACCCCAACTATTCGCCGCTGGCGTTCGACTCGGTGCTCAAACCCGCTGCTGCGCAGTGGGCCCAGATCGCCGGGCCGGGGCGCGGTACGTTCTGGCGCTACCGTCGCGCGCGCCCGTTGCAGGCATCCCTGCCGATGACCGATGACGAGCGTCGGGCGATGACCGCGGGGTGGTTCCTGGGACAGATAGTCGGCCGGATTCAGATTCCGCAGTCGCCCTACACCGAAGCGGTCCGCATCTATGACGCCGATGCCGGGCAGTGGCTGAATTTCCCCAACCCGCTGCTGACACCGCCGTCGGCGTTCATCGCCACCTATGACTGGCTGCCGGCGGTGCTGGAGAGCATCCTGCTGGCGATCGCACAAAGCCACGAGCCGCCCGTCATGCGCTCGCTGCGACCCTATGGCGTGCTGCGCGCGCTCTATGACTCGCATTCGCAGGACCCGGCCAGCGGCATCGTCGAGTTGTCGGCGCGAGACGTGCTGCGCGACTTTTTGATCAGCGGTGCCGGCGCGCCGGGCATGGCGTCACGGCTGGAGACGATCGCCGCGGCGCAGACGCCCGTGGAGCGCGCCACCGCCGCCGTGGAGTGGCTGAGCAACGTGCGCGACGTCGCCGCGCAGTACCTGCCCGCGGATATGCCGGGTGCGACGCCCGGCGGAGTGTTCACCTCGATCCCGACACGGTCGACCGCGTCGAAAACGCCGGTCTTCCGTGACCTCGCCCCCGATGTGTTCTGGGCGACCGAAGCCCTGATCCGGTTGGTGCAACGCGAGGCCGCGGCGCTGGCCCCGGACAGGGCGACCGCCGGGGCGGGCGTTCTCGATGATGCTGGGCCCGTGGTGATTCCGGAGGGCGGAACATTCTGACGATGTCGATGCCAACCACTTCACGGCGGGCGCTGACGGTGCTGGTCGTGCCGCGGGCGCACACCGACGAGATCATCGCCGTCTTGGCGGACTACTCCGCCGTCGGGCTGCTCGCCGCGTTCGCCTGGGTGGAGGCCGCCGACGTCGGCGGCGCGTCCACCCCGGCCACCGTGGTACGCGACGGACGCTCGGAG
>JAOPZS010000113.1 GCA_025963965.1 Solirubrobacterales bacterium | reverse complement strand
CTTCGGCACGCGCGACAGGTTCAGCCCGCCGAGGTCCGTGCGCGGGGCGAGCCCGTTGTGGCCGTCATACGTCGAGGTGTGCAACCCGATCCGCAGGAGCGCCGAGCGCAGCCCGGCGGCGAGCCGGTGGGAGGGAGCGAGGATCGCGCCGTCGCGTCCGCCCGGGATCGGCGCCGGCGTCAGGACCGCGAAGCCGGATCCGCCCGGCGGACCGCCGTCTGCGTGGATCGAGATCGCGGCGTCGCTGTGCGCGCGGTTCCCGATCGCGGCCCGTTCGTTCACGCACGGGCCGACGCCCGAGTTGCTCGAGCTTGTCATCACGACCCGCGCCCCGGCGGCCCGCAGGAGCGCGCGCAGCCGCACGGCGACGCTCCAGTTGAAGTCCGCCTCGCGGTAGCCGTCCGGCGCCGCCGTGCCGGTCGTGTCGCATTCCTTCTGGCCGTTGCCGTCCGGCACGAGCCGGGCGATCTCGTGCGGGTGCGTGAAGTTGCCGCCGTCGTGGCCCGGGTCGACGGTGATCGTCCGGCCTGCCAGTGGCAACGGCCGGGCCGCCGGGCTCGGAATCGTGACGGCAGCGGAGCCGCTCGCGAGGGCCGGCGCGGCGGGCGGGCCTGAAGGCGTCGTGACCGCCGGGGCGGCGTGGGTCGAGGCAGCCGAGCCGGCGCCTGCGGAGCGCTGGTCGGTCCCACCGCTGCTCGACCCGTCGGCGAGCGCCCAGACGATCGCTCCGGCGAGCAGCGCGAGGGGCAGCAGCCAGGTCAGGCGACGGTTGCGGTCGGCGCTCACGGGGGGCAGCCAGCGTAACGCGCGCCTCCCGGCCGGGAGGCACACCGCACCGGCGCCGCGCCTCGGGAATAATCGCCGCGGATGAGGGCGATGCAGATCATCGACGAGACCGGCCCGGACAGCGCTCTGGCGCTCGTCGAGCTCCCCGAGCCGGAGCCGTCTCACATGCTGACGCCGGGATCGGGAGTGCTCGTCGAGGTGCACGTCGCCGGGGTGTCGTTCCCGGAGCTGCTGCAGACGCGCGGCGAATACCAGATGAAACCGCCGCTGCCGTTCGTACCGGGAAGCGAGGTCGGAGGGGTCGTGATCAGCGCGCCCGAGGGGGCCTCGGTCGCCCCCGGCGATCGCGTGGCGGCGTTCTGCATGCTCGGCGGCTGGGCCGAGACGGCCGTCGCACCCGAGTACTTCACGTTCCCGCTCGGCCCCGAGCTGGACTTCGCGCAGGGAGCGGCGCTGGTGCTCAACTACCACACCGCCTACTTCAGCCTGCGCGTGCGTGGTCGCCTGAAGGACGGTGAGACGGTGCTCGTGCACGGCGCCGCCGGCGGCGTCGGCACGGCCTCGCTGCAGGTCGCGCGCGGCCTCGGTGCGAGGACGATCGCGACGGTCTCGACCGAGGAGAAGCGCAAGGTCGCCGAGGAAGCAGGCGCCGACCACGTCGTGATGATCGGCGAGGGCTGGAAGGACGAGGTGCTCGAGCTCTCCGGCGGCGGCGTCGACATGGTGCTCGACCCGGTCGGCGGAGACCGCTTCCTCGACAGCCTGCGCTCGCTCGCCGAGGACGGGCGCCTGGTCGTCGTCGGCTTCACGGGCGGCTCGATCCCGGAGGTGCGGGTCAACCGGCTGCTGCTCAAGAACACCGAGGTGATCGGCGCCGGTTGGGGCGCCTACGTGTTGGGCAAGCCGGACATGAACCGCGAGATCGGCGCCGCGGTCGGCAGGCTGATCGACGCCGGGGTCGTGCGACCGCTGATCGGCCAGCGCTTCGCGCTCGAGGACGCCGCGCAGGCGCTGCACACGCTCGACGAGCGCCGTGCCGTCGGCAAGGTCGTGCTCGACGTCCGCTCCGCCTGACTGCCCGCGCGCGGTCGCCGTGGGCGCGACCCGCGAGCGCCTCGATACAGCGGGGCACCCACTGTTTTTACGAGATTCTTCCCTAAATCACGGGGGATTCTCGTGGTGCCGGGGTTAACTTGACTACGAGGGTAGAGGACCCCCTCGCAGCCCGTGAGCCTGCTCGGCGCGCCGTCTCGGCGACGAGCGGCGGCCGCGGAGAACAGGAGGCAGCAATATGAAGGTCATCGGAGCGGGACTTCCCCGTACCGCAACGACGACGCAGATGTTCGCTCTCGAGCACCTCGATTGCGGGCCCTGCTACCACATGCGCGATCTGCTTCTCGACCTCGAGGCGGGCCTGCCGCTGTGGGAATCCGCGGTGGACGGGAACCCTGACTGGGAGGCGATCTTCACCGACGCCTGCTCGACACTCGACTGGCCCTCGGCGTTCTTCTACCGCGAGCTGATGGACTACTACCCCGACGCCAAGGTGCTGCTGAGCGTGCGCGGCGCCGAGGAATGGTCGCGCAGCATGGAGAAGACGATCTGGGGCATGTGGCACGGCGACTCGGTCCTTCACCACATGAACGAGGCGCGCTGCGTCGTCGACCCGTTGTGGAAGCGCTACATCGCGCTGATGTCACGCCTGAACTTCGACGAGGGCGGCGCCTTCCACGGCGCGGATGACATGCCGAAGCTGATGGCCGCGATGGAGCGCTGGAACGCGCAGGTCCAGCGCGACGTGCCGGCCGAGCGGCTGCTGGTGTGGACGCCCTCCGACGGCATCGCTCCCCTCTGCGAGTTCCTCGAGGTCGAGATTCCCGGCGAGGAGCTGCCGCGGCTGAACGACACGAAGGCGTTCCGCGAGGGCATCATCGGCGGCGCGATCGACTCCGTCACCGACTGGTGGGCAGAGCGCGAGAAGACCACCGAAGGGCTGCACGGCGCCGCTCTGACGTAGAGGCGCGGCTCGCGACCGTCTCGAGCGGGGGCTCGGTCGCGACGCCTCGCGGCCGGCGGCGTGCGCGCCGCCGGTCAGCCCGCGTTCCGCGCGGCGGCTGCCGCCTCGCGCGCGCCGATGAACGGCACGAGCGCGAAGTAGCTGAGCTGCGGCGCGACGCCCGGCAGCGCGTCGGCGGCGCCCCCCGCGACGTAGTCGTGGAGGATCTGCCAGATGCCGCCGACGACCGCTTCGGCGGCGAGCTCTCCCGGCACGTCCCCGCCGGATGCCTCTGCGCCGCGCTTGAAGCCGGGCGAGAGGTAGGAGCGGAACGCGTCGATCGCGTCCTGGCGGATCGCGATCGCCTCGGGGCTGGCGGCGAACGTGTCGACGATCGCCAGATGGGCGTGAGCGGGCTCCGAGGCGAGGTAACCGAGCAGTGCGCCGATGCCGGCCGTGACCGCGCTCGGCCAGTCGCCGGGGTGCGCGCCGTAGGCCTCGCCGGTGACGCGCAGCGCCTGGTGCATCCCGACCTTCTGCGCTCCGAGGAAGGCGTCGTGCTTTGAGGGATAGAAGGAGTAGAACGTCTGGTTCGAGACGTTCGCCCGCTTGGCGATCGCGGGGATCGTCAGCGCAGCGAGTCCCTGCTCGGCGACGATTGCGGCGGTCGCGTCGACGATCCGCTCCTGCTGGCTTTTGACGATCGCCTCACGCGGCAGATCGCTGCGTCCGCTCGGCAGCCTGCCCCCGGCGCGCTTCGCGCGCGGCGAGGGCCCGACGGCCTCGCCCGCAGGACCCGCGCCGGCCGGCCGGTGAGCCGGTGCGGCAAGCCCCTGCGGCAGCTGCGCCGGATAGCAGCCCGTCCAGGCGCTCAGCGTCGCGGCGAGCCCCGGCAGCTCCGCCTGGCGGCCCTCGCGCAGGCGTGTCGCCGTGACCTCGCGGATGCCCCCCAGAACCGCCCGCACCGTCAGGTCGCGGTCGTCGAACGGCACTCCCGGCGCGCGGTGGGCGTGGATGTACGCCTCGAGCGCGTCGAGTGCGGCGCGGCGTTTTCGCAGCACCGCCGGACCGGCCCCGAAGGCGCCGAGCACGAGCAGCGAGACCGCCGCCGGCTCACGCCCGGCGAGCGAGGCGAACGCCCGCATCGCGTCGCGCAGGCGCAGCGCTCGGTCGTGGTGTTCGGTGCGCCCCGTCAGGATCGCCGCCGAGGCGCGCCTGGCGACGTCCTCGTAGGTGCCGATGAACAGCTGCTCCTTGTCGGCGTAGAGCGAGTACAGCGTCGGCGGCGAGACGTGGGCCAGGCGCGCGAGGTCGGCGATCCGCACCGCCGGAAAGCCCTTCGCGGCGATCAGCTCGATCATCGCCTCGCGCAGGCGCCGCGCCTGGTCGATCCTGACGTCCTGCGGGTCGAGCCCGTGGGTGCCGGCGGGGAGGGGCTGGAAGCGCCGCTGCGTGGCCACGTTCGGCGAATCTACCCGTGGATCGTCGCCGAGGTCCCGATCACGGCGCCGGCGCCGTCGACTGCCTGCACCGCGAAGTACTGCGCCGGCGCCGGCGGCTTGAGCGCCGTCTCAAAGCCCGTGCGGGCTGCTGTCGCGACGGGCGCGAGCGACTTCGCGCCGGCGCCGGCGAGCAGCCGCCACG
Source organism: Solirubrobacterales bacterium (assembly GCA_025963965.1). Taxonomy (GTDB): domain Bacteria; phylum Actinomycetota; class Thermoleophilia; order Solirubrobacterales; family Solirubrobacteraceae; genus Palsa-744. The sequence continues at coordinate 6,687 of JAOPZS010000113.1, read as the reverse complement.
TCGCCGCGCGCGTGTCGCCGTTCCAGCTCGCGTACACCGTCTGGTGGCCGGCGGAGCCCGATGCGACGGCCGCCGGCTTGCCGCCCGGCGCGCCCGTCCAGGCGAAGCGGTAGCCGCGGTAGGCCTGGTAGGAGCCGTGGAAGTGGGCGTCGTAGAGAACCTGGCCGGAGGATGAGAACTCCGAGAAGTAGGGAGCCGATCCCCAGCCGATGAACGTGTCGCCGTTGGCGAGCGACTGCATGTTCCCCTGGCTGCCCGACTTCAGCGGGGTCGTGTGCTCGAAAGCTGCGACCGGCGTTGCGGTGCCCGCGTCGATGCTCACGATCAGGCCGCGCGACTGAGGATGCACCATCGGCACGCCGCCGTTGTCGAAGATGCTGATGTCGCCATCGGGGAGGACCGTCGCGTCGTGCTGGTAGGCCGTGCGGGCGCCGCTTGCCTGCTTGACGTTCGAGCGCTTGCCCCCGATCCGCACGAGCACCTGGCCGGTCTGGCTGTTCAGTTCGTAGAGCGCCCACGTGTTGCGTGCCGAGATCAGCGTCGCGCCCCGTGAGAGCTGGTCGATCGAGTTGAGGTGGAAGTAGTCGAACGGGTTCGCGAGGGTGGTCGTGACGGCGTTGCTGTAGGAGTCGGTGAGCGGGATGTGGTCGACGGCGTGCCACTCGCGGCGCACGAGCCCCGTGCGCAGGTCGACTTCCTGGAAGAGGCTGTCGGTGATGGCGCCGCCGCGCGGGCCCCCGAGCGGCGCGAGATCGCAGCGAATCGGCTGGAAGGCCGTCAGCACGGCCGTGCCCTGCGGGGTCAGGTGGAAGTCGTGCAGGTCGACCTTGTAGCCGTTGCCCGCGTGGACCCGGCCGATCTGCTGGTAGGCGCTGTTGGCGATCACCTCTTCGCCGATGCCGAAGCCCTGCGGCGGGATGTAGCCCTGCCACCACGTCAGCACCGGCTTGCCGCCGAGCTGCTGGACCTGCAGGTCCGCCGCGGCGTCTTCCGCCGGGACGGGGTTGAACCAGACGAGGTTGCCGGCTTCGTCGAAGATCATCGGACCTGCCTGCCCCGGCCCGTTGTAGGGGGCCGTGAAGATGTAGCCCGGTTCGCTCGCGCTCGAGGTGTGGCTGATTACGACGCTCGGCGGTTCGAGGCTCGGACGCGAGCGGAAGTGCATCTTCTCGTTGGGGTCTTTGGAGGGATGCAACGAGGGCGGATGCGGCAGCACGTCTTCGCGGGCGACGACGAAGTGGTAGGCGAACGGCTGCGCGTGCCCCGAGGCGGTGACCGTGCCTTTGACGGTCACGGTCTCGCCGGAGATGAACGGCGCCGAGGGCACGAAGCTGGCGCCGTCGCCCTGCGTGTAGGCGCGCAGGCGCCCGGAGTGCGTGCCGCTGACCGAGCCCGCGACGCGAATGTGGCTGAGCGCGTGCACGGGCGCGCCGAGCAGGCTCACCTGGGTGCGGGGGAGGGCGTCGTAGGAATCGGGCAGCGGCGTCACGGCGAGACTCGTGCCGGGCAGCACGGCTGAGCGGTTCAGCGTGCTCGGCACGCAGCGCCCTGCGGCGGGCGCAGCGAAGGCGGCCTGCTCGCTTTCGATCCGGTGCGAGGCGACGGCGAGCGTCGTGGCGCTCGCGAGCACCACGATCAGCGAGCCGATCAGGAGCAGCCGGCGGTGGCGTTTGCGATGTGAGCGGAGGTCTAGCTTCACGGGGTTGACCAAAGGACACCAGCAGCGCCGGAAGGTTGCTGGTCCTCCGGTAAGAACGGCGTTAGAAGACGGGTGTCTCGGCGTAGTCGCCGAAGATCTGCTGCAGGGACTCGACGATCTCACCCTCGCTCGCGTGGGCGCGTGCGCACGCGAGCAGGGGCTCCATCAGGTTGCGGTCCGCGTGGGCGGCGTGCTCGCGCAGCTCCGACAGCGCGCGCTCCACGGCGGCGCCGTCGCGCCGCGCACGGGCCCCGTGCAGGCGATCGACCTGCTTGCGTTCGAGCGCCGGGTCGACGCGCAGCGTCGGGATCGGCACCTCGTCGGTGGCGATGAAGCTGTTGACGCCGACGACGCTGCGTTCGCCGGCGTCGATCTCCTGCTGCAGCGAGAAGGCGGCGTCGGCGATCTCGCGCTGGGGATAGTTGGCCTTGACCGCGTCGACCATCCCACCGAGCTGGTCGATCTTCGCGAAGTAGTCGTAGGCCCGCTGCTCCATCTGGTCGGTCAGGGCCTCCACGAAGTAGGAGCCGCCGAGCGGATCGACGGTGTTGGTGACGCCCGTCTCGTGGGCGATCACCTGCTGGGTGCGAAGCGCGATCGTGACGGCCTCCTCGGTCGGCAGCGCGAGCGCCTCGTCGTAGGAGTTCGTGTGCAGCGACTGTGTGCCGCCGAGCACCCCGGCGAGCGCCTCGATCGCGGTGCGGACGATGTTGTTCAGCGGCTGCTGGGCGGTCAGGCTGACGCCGGCCGTCTGCGTGTGGAAGCGCATCTGCCAGGACCGCGGGTCCTTGGCGCCGAACGTCTCGCGCATCTCCCGTGCCCAGATCCGGCGCGCGGCGCGGTACTTGGCGATCTCCTCGAAGAAGTCGATCTGGGCGTTGAAGAAGAACGACAGGCGCGGTGCGAAGTCGTCGACGTCGAGTCCGCGGGCGACGGCCTGCTCGACATACGTCAGGCCGTCCTTGAGCGTGAAGGCGAGCTCCTGCTGGGCGGTCGAGCCGGCCTCGCGGATGTGGTAGCCGGAGATCGAGATCGGGTGCCAGCGGGGCATGTGCTTCGTGCACCACTCGATCATGTCCCCGCACAGGCGCATCGCCGGGTCGATCGGGAAGCACCACTCCTTCTGCGCGATGTACTCCTTGAGGATGTCCGCCTGGATCGTTCCCGACAGGCGCTCGGGCCCGACCGGCGCGCCTCCGCCTGCCGGCGCCTCGGCGGCGGCGACGTAGAAGGCGAGCATGATCGCGGCGGGTGCGTTGATCGTCATCGAGACGGACACCTCGCCGAGGTCGATCCCGGAGAACAGGGTCTGCATGTCATCGAGCGTGTCGACGGCGACGCCCTCGCGGCCTACCTCCCCGAGCGAGCGCGTGTGGTCGGAGTCGTGGCCCATCAGCGAGGGCATGTCGAAGGCCGTCGAGAGCCCAGTCTGGCCGTGGTCGAGCAGGTAGCGGAAGCGCTCGTTGGTCTCCTCGCTGGTGCCGAAGCCGGCGAACTGGCGCATCGTCCACAGCCGCCCGCGGTACATCGAGGAGTGGATGCCGCGCGTGTACGGGTAGGCGCCGGGCAGGCCGATCGGGTCCCCGTCGGCGCCCGCACCGGCCCCCGGGGGAAGGTCCGCGGCGGTGTAGAGCTCCTCGACCGGTTCGCCGGAGAGCGTCCTGAAGCTCGGCTCGGTGGCCGGCGTTGTGGGCTTCGCGCTGACCGCCATGCCCCTCCAATCCTACCCGTCGCGGTAGCCTCGGCTTAGTGGTGGCGCGGGAGCTGAGCCGGCTGTTGGGCGCCGAGCGCGTGCTCCGCCCGGAGGGAGACTCGCCGTATGACCGCGACGCGAGCGGCCGCCGCGGCCTGGAGGGACGGGCCGAGGCGGTGGCGCTGCCGGACACGCCCGAGCAGGTCGCGGCGCTCGTCGGCTGGTGCTACGAGCACGACGTGCCGCTCGTCGCGCGCGGCGGTGGCACCGGGCTGGTCGGCGGGGCCGTGCCGAGTGAGGGCAGCGTGGTCTGCTCGCTGGAGCGTCTGCGCAGCGTCCGCGAGCTCGAGCCGGGGCTGTGGCGGATGTCGGTCGAGGCGGGCGTGACGACGCGACACGTGCAGCGCCTGGCACGCGAGAACGGGCTGTTCTTCGGTCCCGACCCGGGCGCTGCCGAGCAGTCGCAGCTGGGCGGCAACGTCGCGACGAACGCGGGCGGCCCGCACGCGCTGAAGTACGGCGTGACCGGCGCGTGGGTGACGGGCCTCGAGGCCGTGCTCGCCCCGGGAGAGCTGATCGGCGTCGGGGGGTGGATCCGCAAGGACGTCGCCGGCTACGACCTGAAGGACCTCCTGATCGGCTCGGAGGGGACGCTCGGGATCGTCACGGCCGTGCGCCTGCGGCTGCTGCCGGCGCCGCCCTCGACGGTCACGATGGTCGTGTTCCTCGGCGGCCGAGACGAGGGATGCGCCGCGGCGCTCGAACTGCTGGCAGGAGGGCTGCGCCCGTCGGCGCTCGACTTCCTGGACGGCGAGACGCTCGCGCTCGTCGCGGGCGCCTACCCGCCGTCGCGTGTCACCGGACGCGACGGCCCTGGCGGGGAGGCCCGGGGGATGCCCGACGGCGCAGGCTTCGGGCTGATCGTCGAGGTCGACGGCAGTGAGGCGGAGACGGCGGCGCAGCGCGCGGAGACGCTCGAGCTGCTCGGCGGCCATGCGGTGGCGGTGCTCGAGCCGCTCGAGGAGAGCGCGCTGTGGCGCTGGCGCGACGGGGTCAACCCGGCGGTGACGGGGACGCGGGGCGCGAAGGTCAGCGCGGATGTGGTCGTGCCGGTCGAGCGGCTGCGCGACGCGCTGGTGCGCTTCGAGGAGATCGCCGAGCGCCACGGTCTGCGCTCGTGCGCCTGGGGCCATGCGGGCGAGGGGAACGTGCACGCGACGGTGCTCGTCGATCCTGCGAGCGAGCGCGAGCTCGACGCGGCCGAGGAGGTGATGGAGGAGCTGTACGGGGTCGTCGCCGGGATGGACGGGTCGATCGCCGGCGAGCACGGCGTCGGGCTGCTCAAGCGCGGGCAGCTCGCGCGCCAGTGGGAGCCCCGCGCCGTCGAGCTCCACGAGCAGATCAAGCGGCTGTTCGACCCGAAGAACCTCCTCAACCCCGGCAAGAAGCTTGCCAGGTAGGGTGCCCCCTCGCCGATGACAACGAGCCGAAAGGAAACACCTAGATGAACAAGTCCCAGCTGGTCGATGCGGTCGCGTCCGACAGCGGTTTGAGCAAAGCCGACTCGTCCCGCGCGATCGAGTCGCTCCTGGCCACGGTCACGAAGACCCTGAAGAAAGGCGAGGAGGTCGGCATCACGGGATTCGGCAAGTTCTCGGTGGCAAAACGCGCCGCGCGTCAGGGTGTCAACCCCCGCACGGGCGAGCGGGTCAAGATCAAAGCGTCGAAGGCACCGAAGTTCTCGGCCGGCGCGAGCCTCAAGCAGGCGATCAGCCCGAAGAAGAAGTAGGCGCGCGCATGACGCTCGTCAGCGAGCTCGACCTCCCGGCGTTCGACTACACCGACCCGTCGCTGCGGGGAGAGGCGTTCCACGCGGCGATGGCAAAGACGCGGGAGGAGAGCTGGCTGGCCGAGGCGCCGTTCGGCTACATGGTGCTCGACCGCGAGGCGGGAGAGCACTTCCTGCGGACGCGCTCGGCGATCTTCCCGGGGATGAAGATCGCGGAGATCTTCGGCGTCACGGAGGGGGCGCTATACGAGCAGATGCAGCGCAACATCCTGCACGTCAACGGCCCGGACCACTCGCGACTCCGCAGCCTCGTCAATCCCGCGCTGGCGCCGCGGGCGGTCGAGCGCTACAGGCCGCGCATGCGGGGGTTCCTGCAGGGGCTGCTCGATGACGCCGTGTCGGGCCCGGCGGGACCGGTCGTGTTGGCCGGCTCCAACGGGACGATCGGGGGCTCGGCGACGCCGCGTCAGGTCGTGCGGTGCGACTTCGTCGAGGCGTTCGCCAAGCCATACCCGTCGCAGGTGATCGCCTCCGTGATGGGCGCGCCGCTCGAGGATGCGCCGCGGCTGCACCACTGGTCGAACTGGATCCAGAAGCAGTTCGACGCCGGCAGCATGGCGAGCGAGCAGTCCCAGATCGAGGAGGCCGTCGAGGAGTTCTACGAGTACGCCGAAGCGCTGCTCCGGGCGCGCCGGGCGGACCCGAGCGACGACCTGATGTCGATGCTGATCGCGGCCGAAGAGGAGGGCGATCGGCTCTCAGACGTCGAGTGCATCAACCTCGTCTTCAACATCCTCGCCGGCGGAGTCGACACGACGCAGAGCCAGATGGCGCACGCGATCAGGCTGCTGGCCGAACACCCGGACCAGTGGCGCCTGCTCGCCGAGCGCCCGGAGCTGGCGGGCGCGGCCGCCGAGGAGGCGCTCCGCTACGAGCCGATCACGCCGTTCACGGCGCGGATCCTCACCGAGGAGGTCCTCTACAGGGACGTGGTGTTCCCGAAGGACACGGTCGTGATGGTCTGCGCCTTCACGGCAAACCGCGATCTCGAGGACGCCGGGGAGCCGGGAGCGGACGCGGATCGTTTCGACATCACTGCAGAGCGGGGCAGGGCACGGCCGTTGACGTTCGGGGCCGGCGTGCACTACTGCCTCGGCGCGAACCTCGCCCGTCTGGAGATGCAGGAGGGCCTCGCGTTCCTCGCCGAGCACCTTCACGATCTGACGCTCGACGGCGAGCCCGTTTTCGGCACCGTCTCGGGCATCTACGGCCTCGACGAGCTGCCGATCAGATTCACCGTCTGACCCGGCGGCTACCGGCGCGGCCAGAAGTCGGAAACAGCGCTTGCGCTTCGGGCGCGCGCTGGAACGATTTCAGGGGGGTGGCATGAGGCCACTCCACTCGACTCACCGGTATGAAAGAACGGACTCTCACCACATGCCTCGCCGTCGCCCTGCTGCTCCTGGCGATCCCCGCGACTTCCCAAGCCGGTCGCTACCACGTCTA
>JAOPZS010000123.1 GCA_025963965.1 Solirubrobacterales bacterium | reverse complement strand
ATGCAGTTGCCGTGCAGCGCCAGCCTCGTCGTCTCGTGGCGGATTCGTGTCATCTCGTCCTTTCGAGCGTATTCACGGCGGCGGCCGGATCCGTGCGATCGGTCACGCATTCCTTACACCCCATCGCCTCTTTGTTACCCGGCTCCGAAGCTCACGCAACGCCGTCCGGGTCGCAGCAGAGGCCGAGGAGTAGCGTCTGCGCCGTGTCACAGGAGAACGTGGAGCTCGTGAGGAAGCTGCAGCCGCGTGCTGAGGTGGACCTGGCCGCACTCCTGCGCAACGACGACACATGGGCGACTGTGGCCGAGGCGATCGGGCCCTTCTTCCACCCGGGCTTCGAGAGCGTGGCGCCGGGCCTGCCGGGGACGGAGCAGGTCCGGGTAGGGCTGGCCGGGCTCAGGGCCTCGTGGCTGGGATGGATGGAGCCGTGGACGACGTACCGAACCGAAATCACCCAGGCGCTCGATGCCGGAGATCGGGTGCTGCTGCTGACATACGACTACGGACGCCGCGAGGGCGTCGAGCAGGAGATCAGGGTCGATGGCTCTGCTGTCTGGGAGGTCAGAGAGGGGAAGGTCGCTCGCGCCGACTTCTTCGCTCACCGCTCCGAAGCCTTCCAAGCCGCGGGCCTGCAGGAGCAGAGCCACGATGTCGCGTGAGAACGTCGAATTCGTGGAAGCGCTCGTCGGCGGCGCCGCGGGGATCGACAAGCAGGCGCTGCTCGCCGCACTTCCGGAGGTGATCGCGCGAACGTGCGCCGCAGACATCGAATGGGTCGAGGACCCCGGGCGCGCCGATCACCGGGTGTACCACGGCCACGAGGCCGTTCAGCGGTCCTGGGAGCGGTGGCTTGGCGAGTGGGGGGAGTACGGGTTCGAGGCCGAGCGGTTCGTCGACTGCGGCGACGACGTGCTCGTCGTCGCTCGTGAGAGCGGGCGCGGCCGGACGAGCGGGGCCAGCGTGTCCGCCCTCAACTACGCGGTGATCACGATGTGCGACGGCAAGATCGCCCGCTATCGGGAGTTCTACGACGAGGCCGCGGCGCTCGAGGCCGTGGGGTTGGCTGAGTAGGCGATGTCACGGGAGAACGTCGAGATCGTCAAGCGAGGGGTCGAAGACGTCGCGGCAACGGGCAAACCGCCGTGGGCGCTGCTCGATGAGGACATCGAGACCTACGACCACGACACTCCAGACCAGGGCGCATACATGGGACATGCCGGATACGGACGCTGGCTCGAAGACTGGGAAGCCGCATGGGGTGAGTGGACCATCGAACCGGAGGAGTACGTCGATGCCGGCGACTCGGTCGTGGTCGTCATTCGCATGCGGGCGACAGGGCGCGGAAGCGGCCTCGAGCTCAGCCGGCAGGACGCGATGGTCTTCAAGCTTCGCAACGGCCTGGTCATCCGCCTCGACTACTACAACGACCGTGCCGCTGCCCTCAACGCCGTGGGGCTGGCGGGGTAGCTCCGGGACAGGGACTCGAATCGCGGGCAGGTGATGCGGCGACCGGCTCTGTGGAGCGGAATCGGCTCTGCAACGCGGAAGGTCGGGCGAGCCGCATACCGCTGCTCTACGACGCTCGACGACGCTCGGGGCCGGGCGCGGTAATCGTGTTGCCGCTGCCCATCCGGGCGGGTGGGTCGCTGATTACGGTGTTGTCGTCGCCCATCTGCGCCGACGGACGCTTAGCCGCCGCTTCGAGCCGAGCGAGCACGACGGCTACCGGCTCGCCATCGATCCTCACGGCGCCGTCTCCGATGGCTTCGCGCACGTTCGCGAGTCCGGCACACGAAGTCGAGGATCATGCCCTCGCCGTTGGCGTATTCGATGGTCATGTCGTCGCCTCCACCAGCCGTACGTGCGTGTAGCTACTCGCGCCGAGAAACGCGAGCGCTTGCAGGTACACCTCGCCGTCGGTGCGGAGCACCTCCATCGGGCCACGGGCCGCTCGCTGCCTGAGCCCGTGTTCGATCGCCCAATCGTCCGAGACGACGAGCTTGCGATCGACTGCCTCGGCGCCGCGATCACGGTCATGCGGCGAGCGAGGCGCAGCGATCCGGCCTGCCGCACGGTCAACGGGCAGCCGCACGCCTCAGCGAAGGCGTAGAGGTCGGAGCGGAGCGGGCGGCGGTCAGGCATCGGCCCCCTCCGGGATACTCGGCAGGTGATGTCGCAGGAGAACGTGGAGCTGGCGCGGCGAGCCGTCGACGTATTCAGCCGGAGCGGGGAACCTGCATGGGAGCTCTACGCGGCGGATTTGGAGTTCACACCTCGGGGCGACTTTGGCGCCGCGGAGGCCGTTCACGGTCACGATGGCTTGGCGCGAGCCTTGGCGGGTTTCCGCGAGGTCTGGGGTGACGGCATGAAGGCCGAGGTGCTGGAGGTCCTGGGTAGCGGCGATGTGCTCGTCGTCGTTCTGCGCTTCCATCTTCGAGGGGCACGGAGCGGTGTAGCGCTCGACGTCGATGAGAGCTGGGCAATGTGGGTCCGCGACGGAAAGATCAGCCGTGTCGAGCAGTACGGGACAACCCCGGAAGCCCTCAAAGCCGCAGGGCTGGCGGAGTAAGTGCAGGCCGCGCTCAGCCATCGCCCTGCTCCTGCCAATGCCGGGCGAGGTCGAAGGCGCCAGCCGTCCGCGCGATTTTGAGCCCGAGCTTCGAGCGGGCCGTCGGACTCATGCCGAGGGAGTCGAGGGCGCGATGTAGCTGATTCTCGGCCGTCACCTCGTAGCGGGCGGCCTGCCGGACTTCACCCTTGTCGTCGAAGCGTCGCCTCGGCCGCGTCGCGCCGCATCGGGCCATACGCCGTGACGAAGCGGTCCTCGATGCCGCGCACCCGCTCGGTCAGGACGACGGTCCACGGACCGATTGCGTCAGGCTCAAGCTCGCGGGTGTCACTCATCGCGTCACTCACCACCCCTAGGACGCGAAAAGCCCCGCAGAACGGGGCGGATCGTAGCTCCGGGACAGGGACTCGAACCCCAAATTCGACATCCAGAGTGTCGCGTGTTGCCAATTACACCATCCCGGAAGGCGTGTCGAAGGATAGTAGGCGCGGTGGCAGCGCCGCCCGCGCAGGTCTCAGCGGCGCGTCCCGGGCCGGGCGCGGAACGCCGCTACAGCGACGCGGGGTGCCCGTTGGGCGCGAAGTAGGCGGTGATCGCCTCCTCGAGGCCGGGGTCGAGGACGAGCAGCACCTCGTCGCCCGCCTCGATCGTCGTGTCGGCCTTCGGCACGAAGCCGGTGCCGCCACGCAGCACCGAGATGATCAGGCTGCCTTCGGGCAGCTCGATGTCCGCGACCTTTTCGCCGACCGTCGGCGCGTCGTCGGCGACCTCGAGCTCGATGATCTCCAGGCGCTCCTCTTCGAGCGCCAGCAGGTGCACGAGCCCGTAGCGCGGCACCTCGTGCTCGATCAGGCGCAGGATCAGGTCGGTGGCCGAGACCGCCGGCATGATCCCGAGCAGCCGGAAGTGGTCGTGGTTGCGCGGGTTGTTGACGCGCGCGATCACGCGGTCGCAGAGGTACTTCTCCTTCGCGACCTGGCAGACGAGGATGTTGTCCTCGTCGTCGCCGGTGACGGCGATCACGAGGTCGGCGCGCTGGATCCCGGCGCGCTCGAGCACCCACAGCTCGGTCGCGTCTCCGTACTGGACGGCATGCTCGAACTCCTCCTCGATGGCCAGGTAGGCCGGGCGGTAGGACTCGATCAGCGTGACCTCGTGGTCCTTGTTGATCAGCTCACTGGCGAGGTTGCGCCCGACCTTGCCGGCACCGGCGATGATCGCGTACACCGCTACTCGCCTCCGCCCGCGAGAGTGCGCTCGAACATCTCGATCGCGTGCTTTGTGGGGGAGATCGTCTGCATCCCCTGCTCGCCGTACCAGTCGGCTCGCGCCGGGTCCATCACACGCACGATCGTCTTCTCGACGCCGAAGCGCTTCTGCGCGAGCTGGGCGATCACGAGGTTCGTGTTGTCGCCGGCAGTCGAGGCGATGAACGCGTCCGCGCGCTCGATGCCGGCTTGGACCAGCGCGTCGGTCTCGAGCGCCGTGCCGACGGTGAACTGGCCGCCGGAGTCCTCCCAGCTCTGTGTCTGACCCGCGTCGAGGCGCTCGTGGGAGAGCGGGTCCTCGTCGAGCACCGAGACTTCGTGCCCCGCGGCCAGCGCAGACTTGGCGACAGCCGACCCGACGCGGCCGGCGCCGACGATCAGGACGAACATCTGAGGTCCACGAACTCCATAGGCCGGAGATTAGTGGATGGGCGTGCTGGTCCGATGCGCCCGCCTGGCCACCTCGACCGGCGAGTCCTTGGCCGCCGGGGCGGTCACGATCACACGGCACGTGGCCTTGCGCACGACGTACTTGGTGATGTCTCCGACGTAGCCCTCGAGAGGCCCGCCTCGGCCGCCGAGCCGGGCGCCGCCGCGGATCGTCGACGGTTCCTCGGCGCCGAGCACGATCGCCTCGACGCCGCGCCGTTTCGCCTCGTCGACGATCGCGTAGCCGGCGCGTCGCGTGCGCACCGTCGCCGTCGCGACCTGCACGCCGGTGTACTCCTCCCCCACGGCCTTGGCCCGCGCGAGCACCTGGCGTGCGTGTTTGATCTGCGCCTCCGGGAGGCTCGCGTCGAGCGGCAGCGACATCGGCATCACGAAGATCCAGATCGCCTCGATCGTGGCCGTGTCGATCGCCGCCTCGTCGGTCGGCTCGCCCGAGACCAGCAGCGCCGCCGTCTGCACGATGTCGTCGTCCAGCGGAGTGCCGAACAGCGGCACGAGCACCGACCCGTAGTCGCGTTCGCGGTGGTACTCCGAGCGCAGCACTTCCGGGGAGACCGTCACGCGCTTGGTCAGAGACGTTTCGTCGGCTCGCCGGTAGATCACGTACAGGGCCACGCCGAACGCCATCCACCCCAGCCCGACGTAGCGAGCCGGTTCGTGGACGATCATCACGGCCACCAATCCCGCGGCGCTGGCAATCGCACCGAGCACCGCGGGCAATGGCAGGCTCGCGCCGCGGAACGTCACCGACAGCGGGATCCGGTAGGGCCGGTCGCGGTCGGGCTCCTTGTAGCGAAGCCGGCAGATCGACAGGTGCGCGATCGTGAATGCGAGCGTGGCGCCGAACGCGTAGATGCCGATCAGGAAGTTCAGGTCCTCCGAGGCGACGAGCCCGGCGGCGATCAACCCGGCGAGGATGATCAGCACGTACGGGGTCGAGCGCTCCGGGTGCAGCCGCCCGAGCCCGCTCGGGATCTGGCGGTTGGTCGACAGCGAGTACGCCAGGCGCGAGAGTCCGAGCATCGCGGAGTTGGCGGCGGCGAGCAGCGTCACCGTGGCAAGCCCCGCGACAAGGTAGCGCAGGCCCACCTCGAGCCAGTGCGGGTGCACGCGCGAAACGATGCCGATCATCGGCGCGTCCACGTAGCGCCCCCCGAGCGCCGTGTGCCCGCCGTGCACGGGCAGCGCCGTGACGGCCACCAGCGCGATGCCGACGTACAGGAACACGACGGTGCCCGTCGTCGACCACACGAGGCGCTTCAGCCCGGCGCGGCTGATCCGCACCTCGCCCGACAGACCCGAGGCGGACTCGAGGCTCGTGAAGGCGATCACGGCGACCGTCAGGGCGAAGACCAGGTCGGAGGCCTTCGGAGCGCTGCCGAGGTGGATCGGCGCCGTCAGCGTGTGCGGGTTGAAGAACAGGATCAGCCCGAGCACGACGATGAACGCCTGCACCGCGATGTCCCCGGCGAGGAGGATTCCGACGCGCCGTGCACGGCGCGTGCCGAAGCCGCGGATGTTGCTCAGCACGACCAGGGCGATGAACGCCAGCGCGAGGCCGAGCGCCTCGTCGCTTTCCCCGAGGCGGTGCCAGAAGACGCGCAGGTACTGCGTAGAGGAGTACGCCGTGACCGCGATCAGGATCACGTAGTCCAGGAGGATCGCCCAGCCCGCCACGAAGCTGACCAGCTCGTTGAACGCATAGCGTGCGAAGACCGTCGACCCGCCCCGGTCCTGGTGCAGTGAGGCGCCCTCGACATATGTCATCGCGGTCACCGCGAACACGACCGCCGCGACCAGGAACACCAGCGGCGTGAGCCCCAGCGCGTGCCCGGCGATCACCCCGAGCGAGAAGTAGATCGCGCTGGCCAGCGAGGAGTAGACGATCGTGAAGAGGATCGGCGAGCCGATGCTGCGCCGGGCAATCACCCGGGCGCTGGCGGCGAGGTCGGCCGTGACCCGCTCGTGCTCGCGCACCCGGGCCTGCTCGGCACCCTGCTCGCCGCCGCCCGGCGCGCCGGCCTGCGCGCCGTCCGTCCCGCCGTCGCTCATCCGTCCTTGCCCCGCCTGATTTCGATGTACAGCCGGCCCGCGCCCGCGGCCATGATCAGGATTCCGATCAGGAGCCGCGCGGCCAGCGCGCCGGCGCTCTCGGCGAGTGACTCGACGACCACCACGAGGCCGATCGCGACCATCGCGACGGACAGCACGAAGGTGCTCCCTCGATGCAGGCCACGGCCGTTCATCTCTGCTCGGAGCTTAGGTGCTCCGCCCCGCGCCGGATGAAACGATCCGCGCCCGCCCGAGCGAGCGTCATCTCAGGTGATCAGCGGGATGATCAGGATCGCGACGATGTTCGCGACCTTGATCATCGGGTTGATCGCCGGTCCGGCGGTGTCCTTGAAGGGATCGCCGACCGTGTCTCCGGTGACCGACGCGGCGTGCGCGTCGGAGCCCTTGCCGCCGAAGGCGCCGTCCTCGATGAGCTTCTTCGCGTTGTCCCAGGCCCCACCGCCCGCGGTCATCATCACTGCGAAGAAGAAGCCGACGACGATCACGCCGATCAGCAGCCCGCCCAGCGCCTGCACGTCGATCAGGCCGACGATCAGGGTCAGGCCGATCGGCAGCAGCGAGGGCAGGATCATCTCCCGCTGGGCAGTCTTGGTGACGATGTCGACGCATGCGGCGTAGTCGGGGGCTTCCGTTTCGTCCATGATCCCCGGGTGCTCGCGGAACTGGCGGCGCACCTCCTCGACGACCGCGCCGCCGGCGCGCCCGACGGCCTCGATCGACAGCGATGCGAACAGGCAGACCATCAGGCCGCCCAGCAGCAGGCCGATCAGGACCGGTGGTTCGTTGATCCCAAACGACAGCGCGTGCCCGACCTTCGCTTCGATTTCTTTCTGGAAGCCCGCGAACAGCACGACCGCAGCGAGCACCGCCGAGCCGATCGCGTAACCCTTCGTGACCGCCTTGGTCGTGTTGCCGACCGCGTCGAGGCGATCGGTGACCTTGCGGACGTCCTCCGGCAGGTTGGCCATCTCGGCGATCCCGCCGGCGTTGTCCGTGATCGGCCCGAAGGCGTCGAGCGCGACGATCAGCCCGGTCAGCGACAGCAGCCCCATCACGGCCACGCCGATCCCGTAGATCCCGGTCACGCCACCGCCTGCGAGCTTCCAGGCACCGAACACGCCGAGCACGATCACGAGCGCCGGCAGCGCCGTCGCCTGCAGGCCCGAGGAGAAGCCCTGGATGATGTTCGTGGCGTGCCCCGTGATCGACGCTTTGGCCGTCTTCTTCACCGGGCTGAAGCGGGTCGAGGTGTAGTATTCCGTCAGTCCGAACAGCAGCGCCGTGACCGCGATCCCGATCAGCGAGCACAGGTACAGGTGCCACCATTTCGGCGTGCTGACCGAGCCGCCGACGACCGGGGCCGCCAGGAAGGTCAGGCTGCGCATCAGCCAGTAGGTGATCGGGGCGAACGCCGCCGCGGCGATCACGCCGGAGACGGCGAGGCCCTGCAGCAGCGCCCGCTCGACGTTGTCCGTTTTCGTGCGCACGGCGTACGTGCCGATGATCGACGCGATGATCGCGATGCCGCCGATCACGAGCGGGTAGAGCGCGACGCGCGTCGACTCGTGGAAGGTCAGGACGCCGAGCAGGATCACCGCTACGGCGGTGACGGCATACGTCTCGAACAGGTCGGCCGCCATGCCGGCGCAGTCGCCGACGTTATCGCCGACGTTGTCAGCGATGGTGGCCGGGTTGCGCGGATCGTCTTCCGGAATACCGGCTTCGACCTTGCCGACGAGATCGCCGCCCACGTCAGCGCCCTTGGTGAAGATGCCGCCGCCAAGGCGCGCGAAGATCGAGATCAGCGAGGCGCCGAAGCCCAGCGCGACCAGCGCATCGACCATCTCGCGGCTGCCCGCGCCGATACCGATCCCTTTCAGCACGGTGTAGTAGCCGGTGACACCCAGCAACGCGAGACCGGCCACCAGCATGCCGGTGACGGCGCCTGACTTGAAGGCGAGGTCGAGACCCTGCGCCAGACTCTTCTGCGCCGCCACCGCGGTGCGCACATTGGCCCGCACCGACACGTTCATGCCGATGAAGCCGGTGGCGCCCGAGAGCACCGCGCCGATCAGGAAGCCGACGGCGGAATATTTGCCGAGCAGGATGGCGAGCACGACGAGAACGACGACGCCCACGATGGCGATGGTCGCGTACTGGCGGCGCAGATAGGCCGCAGCCCCCTCCTGCACGGCCTGCGCGATCTCTTGCATGCGCGGCGTGCCGGCGTCGGCGGCCATGACTCGCGACGCGGTGATGATGCCGTACAGCACGGCGATGACGCCGCAGCCCATGA
>JAOPZS010000120.1 GCA_025963965.1 Solirubrobacterales bacterium | reverse complement strand
GAGGGGGCGGCGGCTTCCCCGGTGGCGGTGGCGGCGCGCCGAAAGGCGGCGGCTGATGCGCTCCCCGCTGCGCCGCCGCCGGCCAGGCGGCGCGCCGGTCCGCGTCCCCCGTGAGACGCCGGCGGTACGGAGGCTCGCGCGGCCCGAGCTTCGGGGCGAGCACGCCTCGAAGCGCCCGGTGCTCGACGTGCAGTCGGTGACAAAGGTGTATGACCTCGGGCAGATCCGGGTGCGCGCGCTGCGCGGCGTCTCACTGCAGGTCGCCCGCGGCGAGATGGTCGCGATCATGGGCAGCTCGGGCAGCGGCAAGAGCACGCTGATGAACATCCTCGGCTGCCTCGACGTCCCGACCGGAGGCCGCTACCTGCTCGACGGCGTCGACGTCGGCGGCATGGACGCGGACGACCTCGCCGACCTGCGCAACCGCAGGATCGGCTTCGTCTTCCAGAGCTTCAACCTCGTCCCCCGGACGAGCGCGCTGGTCAACGTCGAGCTTCCGCTGGCCTACGCGGGGCTGCGCGGCGCCCCTCGGCGCCAGCGCGCCGAACGTGCGCTGCGCTCGGTCGGAATGGGCAACCGCATGGCCCACCAGCCCTCCGAGCTCTCCGGCGGTCAGCAGCAGCGCGTCGCGGTGGCACGCGCGCTCGTCACAGACCCGTCGTTGATCCTGGCGGACGAGCCGACGGGGAACCTCGACTCACACTCGACTGCGGAGGTCCTGCGGATCTTCAGCGCGCTCGGCGAGGAAGGACGGACGGTCGTGCTGATCACGCACGAGCCCGACGTCGCCGAGCAGGCCGAGCGGGTTATTCGCCTCAGCGACGGCGAGATCGTCGAGCAGCGGCGCGTACGTGAGCCGGAGCCGGCGTGATCGGCCCCGAGACGCTGCGGATCGCCTGGAGCGGGATCACAGCCAACAAGCTTCGCTCCGGGCTGACGATCCTCGGGATGACGATCGGCGTCGCGTCAGTGATCGTCCTGATCGCCGTCGGCAACGGCTCGTCGAAGGCCGTCCAGTCGCGGATCCAGAGTCTCGGCACTAACGTCCTGATCGTCCAGGCGAGTGGCGGCCGGGGCGGCGCCGGGGCGAGCACCGCCGCCACCGTCTCGCTGACCAAGAAGGATGCCGAAGCACTCGAAAGCCCCTCGCTGGCGCCGGACGTCAAGAGCGCCTCGCCGGTCGTCCAGGCGAGCTCGGTCAGGCTCGTCGCCGGCAGCTCCAGCTACGAACCGAGCTCGTTCGTCGGTACCACCCCCTCCTACCTGACCGCGCACAGCTACAAGCTCGCCGAAGGCGCGACCTTCACCTCCGAAGACGTCGGCAAGCATCGCAAGGTGGCGGTGATCGGCCCGACCATCGTCCAGGAACTGTTCGCCGGCCAGAGCCCTGTGGGGCAGAGCATCAAGGTGAACGGCGCCGGCTTCACGGTCGTCGGCGTGCTCGCCTCAAAGGGCTCCAACGGCGCCACCAACCAGGACGACGTCGTGATGTCACCGATCACGACGGTCCAGGACTCGCTCACCGGGCCCGGGCCGATCGCCTCGATCACCGTCCAGGCGAAGTCGGAATCGTCGCTGAACGCCGCCGAAGGCGAGGTGACGCAGATCCTCGACGAACGCCACCAGATCAAGAACACGGCAGAACCAGGCTTCAACGTCCTCAACCAGGGCTCGCTGCTGGAAACCTCGAGCTCCACGAGCAGCGTCTTCACGACCCTGCTCGGCGAGGTCGCAGCGATCTCGCTTCTGGTGGGCGGGATCGGCGTCATGAACATCATGCTCGTGAGCGTCACCGAGCGCACGCGCGAGATCGGAATCCGCAAGGCGATCGGCGCTCGACGCAGCGACATCCTCACCCAGTTCCTGACGGAGGCCGTGCTCGTGTCGCTGTTCGGCGGCCTCGCCGGCGTGGCGGTCGGGGTCCTCGGCAGCCAGTTCCAGATCGCCGGCGTGCACCCCGAAATCGCCGTCTACTCGATCTTCCTGGCCTTCGGGGCGGCGCTCGCCTCGGGCCTGTTCTTCGGTACCTACCCCGCCGCGCGCGCAGCGGCGATGCGCCCGATCGAGGCGCTCCGCTTTGAGTAACCAGCCACCCCCAGAGGAGTCCCCGATGCCCGATGACGATGCAGCCACGCGCGAGCACCTGGCGGCCGTCGCCGCCGCGCCCCGCCCGCCCGAGCCCGACGCCCCCATGCCCGATGAGGAGTGGCTCGGAGATCTCTCCGAGCTTCCCCCACGGCCGCGGCGGCGGCTGTTGACCCCGGCGCCGCTGGCGTTGCTGGCCGTCCTGATCATCGCGCTCGGCTTCATCGGCGGGGTTCTCGTGGAGAAGGGCCAGACCGCGGGCTCGACGTCTGCGGCGGGAGCGGCCGTCGCCTCGCGCCTGCGTGGCCTGGCAGGCGGCGCCGCCGGTGCCGGGGCCGCTCCGGGGACCGCGGGAGCGTCCTCAGCGTCGGGCGGTGCCGGCTTCTCCCGGCCGACGTCCGGGACCGTCTCCTACGTCTCCGGACAGACCCTCTATGTGACGACCCCCGAATCGAACACCGTGCAGGTCAAGGCCTCCGCGGCGACGAGCGTCACGAAGTCGGTCAAGTCCTCTGTCAAATCGATCCATCCCGGGGAAACCGTCACGGTCACCGGCTCGACGGGCGCCAATGGGACGCTCAGCGCCGAATCGATCCGCGTCGGCTCGACCGGAGCCGGCGGGGGGCTCGCCGGCGGCTCGGCCGGCAAAGGGACGACGGGTTCCGCCGGAGGCACGGGATCGGAAGGGCCGGCGCTCTTCGGAGGCGGCTGAGAAGACCTCAATGAAAACCACGAACAGACCACGAGGGAAACACATGCATAGGACCTTCAAAGCCACGACAAAGCGCCTCGCGGCAATCGCGCTGGTGCTCACAGCGGGTGCCGTGCTCGCGGCGTGCGGAGGCTCCTCGACGAGCACCGCCGCGTCCAAGACGACGGCCGCGAACGGCACGTCGCGTATCTCAACGCTGCGGGAATGCCTGAAGAAACAGGGCATCACGCTGCCCCAGCGCACACCCGGGAAATCCGGCCAGCAGGGTGCGCCGGGCGCCGGTGGGCTGCCGTTCGGCGGTGGCGGCTCCGGCGGGCCGCCGCTGCCAAGCGGCGTCAGCCGCGAACAGTTCGAAGCCGCCAGGAAGAAGTGCGGTGGCACCCCCGGGCAGGGTCCCGCGGGAGCCGGCCGCCTGAGCAGCCCGACGGCCAAGAAATCGCTCACGTCGTTCGCGAGCTGCATGCGCGAAAACGGGGTGAACCTTCCCGCTCCCAACACGTCGGGGAACGGGCCGGTCTTCAACACCAAAGGCCTGAACACGAAAAGCGCCACGTTCACGACGGCCAGCAAGAAATGCTCGTCGCTGCTCCAGCTCGGGGGCGCCCCCGGCGGACGGCCGCCGGGCGCCGGGGCCGGCGGCGAAGGCTGAGCCGAGCGAAGGCTGAGAGGGCTCGTTAGCCCGGCGCGGCCCGCTCCCGCGCCGGGCTTCCGGGCCCAGTCCACGGAGCCCTGAAGCACCCTGCGGTGCGCGGGCCGCTCGGCGGACGGGCGCGGTCGCTGCTACTTGTGCTTCGGGGCGGGGATCGCCGAGGTGCTCGGCTTGCTGGCGACCTTCGGCGGCGGGATCGCGCCGACGCGGGTGATCAGCTGCGTCCATTGCAGCGGGCTGAGGAAGCTCGTCGTGACGACCGGCGCCGGTGCCGTGCTGCCCTTCCCGGCGGAGTGAGCGGCCGTGGCGCTCGCGGGAGGCTTCTGCGCTGCGGCAGGCTGGAAGATCAGCTCGATGCGGTTCGAGTGCGAGGACTCGGCGCGGGTGCTCGGCGAGGACGGGTAGTGCATGAGGCTGATGATTTCGTGCGGCACGAACTCGGCCGGCAACGTCAGCAGCGCGCGAATCGTCAGGTCGGTGATGCTCCCGGCGCCCTGGTGGTGCGCGACGTGCACGCCGTTGATCGCTGTGATCTCGACTGCGTCGCCGAGGTAGTGCGGGGAGCGGGCACCCGAGGCCGCGTACTGGCTCTGCCCGCAGCGCAGCGCGCCGACGGTCGGGCGCAGGCCGCTGCGCGAGAGGAACGCGAGCAGCGCAAGGACGCGCTTGTCGACCGCGCCGGAGGAGATGTCCTGGCGGCTGCAGCCGGTGACGGTGACGCCGGGATCCGACAGGACGGTCCGCTCGAGCTGCGAGCGTGACAGCAGGAACACATCCGAGGCGGTCGCGCCGAGCAGCGCGTTCGTCGAGCGAGCCCCCCTGGGGTGCAGCGCCTTCTGCAGCTGCGCCCAGTTGGCGAGCACGGGCCCTGGGTCGACGTAGGCGGTATCGCCCGCCGGGCGGACCCCGAAGCGCAGGTGACCCGCCTTCGCCCCGTGGGCGGTCGTGACGGCTCCCAGCACGGTGCCGCTCGAGACGACCGAGCCCTTGCGCAGCGGCAGCTTCTGGGCGGACTTCTCGCGGCGGGCGCGGGCAGCGCCGGCGGCCGCGGCGGCCGCTTTCGCGTCCGGATTGCCCGGACGCGCGAAGAGCCTCGTGCGGTTCATCCCGGCCGGCGCTGATTCCTCGCTTTGGATCGTCGCCTTGCCGCCGCCGGAGTGCTTCTGCGGAGCGGGGGTTTTGACCTGCAGTGTCACCGGCGCCTGGCTGCCGGCGCTGGCGGCCTTGGACGGCGCCGGGTCGCGGGTGCTCGCCGTCTGCACGACGGTTGAGACGCTGCTGGCGTTAGCGGGAGCGGCCGCCTTGTAGCTCGGCGCGATGCTGCCGAGGCCGGTGTAGGCGAATTCATCGCCGTAGACGTCGCGCAGGACGATGAAGTGGCCGAGCTTGCGGCTCGCGCCGATCTGCACCACCTTGCCGTCCTCGACGGCCACGACTTTGGCGTTCGCCGAGCTCGTCATGGCGACCGTCCGCATCTTCGGTGCGGACGGTGCGTGGGGCGCCGCTGACGCCGCCGCTGCCGTCGGCGAGGCGGCGGTCGCGCCCTTGCCCGTCCCGGCGGAGGCGGCGGCGGTGGTCGCGTGGGCGTTCGCGGTTGCGCTCGAAGCGGACGGTTCGGGCGCCAGCGCACCCCATTCGAGCAGCTTCCCGTCGACCGGCGGGCGTCCGTCGACGAGCCCCGTCAGGGTTGCGATCACGGGCTTCGGGTACGTCGCGATCAGCTTCGCGCGCAGCATCACCGAGTCGACATATTCTTCGGAGTGGTTGTAGGCGAGGATCGCGCGGCGCAGGTCGGTCGCGGCGCCCGCGGCGCGCAGGTAGCGCGCCGCGGCGAACACGGCGTCGACGGGGTTGTAGGGGTCGGCGTAGCCGGCGTTGAGGGCGTCCACGCCGTACTGCATCCAGGTTTCGGGCATGAACTGCATCCAGCCGACGGCGCCGGCGCTCGAGACGGACTGGTCGGCGCCGTAGTTCGTCTCGATTTCGTTGATCGCGGCGAGGATCTGCCACGGCACCCCGTACTGGACGGCGGCTGCCTTGTAGATCGGAAGCAGGAACAGCGGCACGCGGTAGAACGACAGCGCCTGCACCGAGGCCTGTGAGGAGGCGAGGACCGCCGCCAGCGCGCCGGCCTTGGCGACGGACTGCGGCGAGCCGGCGACGTTGTTCAGGCCGGCGGCCGCTTTCGTCGTGGCGGTCGCGCTGGGGCTCTGCTTGGTCCCTTTGCTCGTTTTCTGGCGACGCTGCAGGACGACGGCCGGCTGTTCCGGCGCCGTGGCGGTGGGCGGTGTCGTCGTCGTCGGGGTCGAGCTCGGAGTGGTCGACGGCGCCGGGGTGGTGCTCGTCGAGGGCGGCGGGGTGGTGGCGGTGGCGGTCGTTTCGGCCAGCGGTTCCCCGCTCGCGGTGACTTCCGGCGTCGCCGGCAGTTCAACGTGCGCGGCGAGCGCTCCGGGCGTCAGCGGCGCGGTCAGGCTGGCCGCCGTCAGGCCACCCCCTGCAAGTGCTCCGAGCACGGCGCGCAGAGCCCTCCGGCGGGCTCGGGTGGGCGGCGTCATACGTTGATTTCGATCATCTGCGGGGCGTCCCATGTGTGTGGTTGGCGCACCTGACCCACATACGCGGGATACGCCCACCGGAATTCATATCGGCAAGCAATCAGGAATCCGTAAAGGATTCGTAATCGTGCCGGCAATCTTTTTCGAGCTCTCTCGAGGAGGAAGTATCCGCGATTTGCCCCCGATATGCAGCCGGTTCGGCGATCCTGCCAGCGATCCTGCGCACGCCCATCGGTCCCGCTCGCTAATCTGGACGGGTGGAAACGATCGACTCGATCCTCCAGGTGATCCTCGCCGTGATCGTCGTCTTCCTGGTGCTGATGCACTCCGGAAAGGATTCCGGACTGTCCGGCGCGTTCGGCGTCGGCAGCGGCCAGGGGCCCCTCGGCGGCGGCTCGCTGGTCGAGCGCAACCTGAACCGCTGGACGGTCTTCTTCTCCGTCCTGTTCTTCGTCAACGCGATCGTCCTGCTGAAGGCGCCCTGGGGCTGAGCCTCGCCGTCGGCCGCCGGCGCCGTAGCGCGCCGGGGCGGCCGCCGCTCCGCTAGCGCTCCTCGGGGCGCTCCTCGCCCCGGAGTGTCTGCAGGCCGTCGAGGATCTCGAGCGCCTCGGCGCGCAGCTCCGCGTCGAGCAGCCGGTAGTCGGCCTCGGAGAGCTTGCCCGTGCGGAAGTCCATCTCGGCGTCTCGAATCTCCCGGTACTTCGCCTCGCGGGCCGCCTCGAGCTGATCGCCACGGGCGGCCTCCTCGCGCTCCAGCGCCGCGTCACCCGCCGCGAGCTCGGGGGCGGCCGCCGCCCGGCGCAACGGCGCTCCGACCACGAGCACGACCACCCCGATCAGCACGAAGATGATGATCACGATCAGAACGGCCACGCAGGGACTCAGCCGCGCCGGGGCTCAGGCCCGGACGAGATCGCGCGGGGCGCGCGATCTAGCGCGCGCTGCGACGCGCGCCCGCACCACGCTCGGCGCCGGCCAAGCGGCGATCAGGCCACCGAGGAACACGATCAGGCCGCCGACCCAGATCCACATGACCATCGGCGAGACGATGAAGTGGAATGCCGCCGCCGGCGCGCTCTTCAGGTAGCTGCGCGCCAGCACGAGCAGGGCCACCGGCGCCTGTTCCGGTTCCAGCGTGCGGTTGCCGGCCGCGACGATCTTCTTCAGGGCCGGGGCTTCGATGTTCGGCTGGATCGCGCTCCACACGTCGCGCGTGACGCCGGCGTCGATGCTGACGTGGCTCACTGCCTGACCGCCGATCAGGCTGCCGACCGTTCCCTGGCTGGGTTCCTGGGAGGCGTAGTAGCCCTGGCTGGGGTTCAGCGTCGCGACGTGACGGCCGCCCTTTTTGACATCCACTTCGGCACCGAGCGCGAGCGTCGAGCCGGTGTGGGCACGGTCGTACTTCGGCGTGATCGAGGCGGTCGGGCGCACGTAGCGGACCGTGTAGGCGCCGACCTTCGTCGACTGGCCGGGCTTCAGCTGCAGCTCGCTGGCGTGCTGGAAGGAGGACGAGGCGGCGACGCCGATGAACAGCACGGCGATGCCGATGTGCACGATGTAGCCGCCGTAGCGGCGGCGGTTGCGGCGCACCAGCGCGAGCAGCGCCCGCGGCGGCGCCTCGCCGGCCATCGCCCGCCGTGCCCGCGCGCCGCGCACGAACTCCTGGCCGATGCTGCCGAACACGAACGCGGCGAAGCAGAACATCGCGAGCGCGAGCGGCTTGCGGGTGACGCCCGCCGCCGTCAGGGCACCGAGCGCGAGCAGCGCCGTGCCTGCCGGCAGCACGAAGTTGCGCCGCGCGTTGGCGAACGTCGCGCGCCGCCAGGCGATCACGGGGCCGATGCCGCTGAGCAGCACCAGCACGAGTGCGAGCGGGACGGTGTAGCGGTCGAACCACGGCGGCCCGACGGATGATTCCTGCCCGGTGAACACCTCGGAGATAAGCGGGAAGTACGTTCCCCAGAAGATCACGAAGCAGAGCCCGACGAGCACCAGGTTGTTGGCGAGGAAGATCGACTCGCGCGAGAGCAGCGAGTCGAGCCGGTTCTCCGAGCGGAGCATGTCGCGGCGGCTGAGCACGAGGTAGATCGAGGCCACGATCAGCACGCCGATCAGGGTCACGAACGGCACGCCGAGCGTCGCTCCGCCGAACGCGTGGATCGAGTTGAGCACCCCGCTGCGCACGAGGAACGTGCCCATGATCGCGAGCGTCCCCGTCGCCAGGACGAGCGACACGTTCCAGACCTTCAACATGCCGCGTTTCTCCTGGATCATCAGCGAGTGCAGGAACGCCGTGGCGGTCAGCCACGGCATCAGCGACGCGTTCTCCACCGCGTCCCAGCCCCAGTAGCCACCCCAGCCGAGCTCCGAGTAGGACCAGCGGGCGCCGAGCAGGATGCCGACGCCCAGGAACAGCCAGCCGGCGAAGGCGAAGCGCCGGATCGCCCTGATCCAGTCGGCGTCGACGCGGCGTGCGAGCAGCGCGCCCATCCCGAAGGCCAGCGGGATCGTGCACAGCGTGTACCCCGAGTAGAGCATCGGGGGATGGACCATCATCGTCGGGAAGCGCAGCAGCGGATCGAGCCCGACCCCTTCCGGCGGCGCGGGATTGGTTGTCGCGAACGGGTTCGCGTAGAAGATCATCAGCGATACGAAGAAGCCCCCGAAGCCGAGCAGGATCGCCGTCGCGTAGGCCGCCACGTCGCGCATCCGGTGGCGCGTCAAGAACAGCGCGAGGCTGGACCACATCGACAGCAGCCACGCCCAGAGCAGCAGCGAGCCTTCCTGGGAGGACCACACGGCGGCGGCTCGGTAGAAGGTCGGCGTCGTGCGGCTCGAGGTGTCCGCGACCGTGTTGAAGGCGAAGTCGTTGCGCAGGAAGGCGAGCTCGAGCACGACGAACGCGACGGTCAGGATGCCGGCGAGCGCATAGACGGCGCGCCGTCCCGATTCGGAGAACTCGGGCCGGCCGCGCCGCACGCCGTACAGCGAGGCGGCGATCCCGTAGACGCAGATCGCCAGCGCCAGGAGCAGGCATGCGAAGCCCAGGCCGGCCATCAGCCTGCGCGCCACCCGTCATCGGGGGCGCCCCGATACGGGGTGCGGGGGGCCCCGGGGTGGGCGCTCGCCTCAGGCACTCAGTAGTTCTGCTTCTCGCTCGCGGGCGCCGTCTTGAACTTCGACGGGCACTTCGTGATCAGCGTGTTGCGTTCCCCGACGTAGCGGGCGCCCTGCTTCTCCACGGTGACGATCACCTCGCGGCCTTCCTTGAAGGGGTCGGGGATCGTCCCGGTGTACGCCAGCGGCACGACCGACGTTCCCTTCCGGTCGCGCACGGCGAAGTCGAGCACGGCGCCGTCGTGGCGGACGCTGCCCTTGGCGACGGTCCCGGTGAGCACGTAGCTGCGGCCGGGCTGGGCGCTGTGCAGGAGCTGGCTGGGACTGAGAGCGGGGCTGGCCGCGCTGAAGCTCGTGTACATCAGGGCGCTGGCCAGGACAACCGCCGCGGTGAGCGCGACGGTCAGCCGCACCTTTCGCTTGCGCGAGGGGTTCATCGCCTCAAGTATCTCAAACCCCCCACAGATCCGAGGCGGCTCCGAGAGGTTTCGTCCTCCCGCCACGGGTTAGACAAGGAAATAAAGGTTGCACCGCGAAACCTTTTCGTGCGTGCGACGTCCTTTCCAGTAAGGAACGATGAGACCGAACCTCCTACACCCCCTGCGTGAGCGCACCCACGAGCGCTCGGCGCGCCGCGGTCACGAACGCCGTGCAACCCAGCCGCGGGCCGAGCCGCGCGTGATCGTGATGGACGTCGAGCCCTCGGCGACCGCCGGGCTGGCCGACCAGTGCGATCTCGCCGCAGAACGCGTGCGCCGGGCCGGCGGACCGCTCGACACGGCCGTCTACACCTGCTCGTGCGGCTACGTCTTCAGCGCAGCCGTCACGACGACGGTCGCCTGCCCGCATTGCGGGACCGACCAGGCCTGGTAGCGCGCCACCCGGCGGCCCCTCCTCGCTCCGGCGCGAGCCGGGGCGGCGCTCCGGCCCGCTAGGAGGCGGAGGACCCGAACAGCCCGGGGATTCCCGAGATCGCGCGCGAGATCACCATCTGCTGGATCTCGGCGGTGCCCTCGAAGATGTCGTAGATCTTGGCGTCGCGGTGCCAGCGCTCGACTGGGAACTCCCGCGTGTAGCCGTTGCCGCCGAGGATCTGGATCGCCCGCTCGGTGACCCATACGGCGACCTCGCCGGCCTTGAGCTTGCTCATCGATCCCTCGGCGTTCTCGAATGGGACCTGGTTGCGGCCCATCCACGACGCGCGCCACACGAGCAGCCGCGCCGCGTCGATCTCGAGCTTCATGCGCGCCAGCGTGAAGGCGATCGCCTGGTTGTCGATGATCTTGCGCCCGAACTGCTCGCGCTCCTTGGCGTACTCGAGTGAGTACTCATACGCAGCACGGGCGATCCCGAGCGCCTGCGAGCCGACCGTCGGGCGTGAGGACTCGAACGTCTGCATCGCGGCCTGGGACTTCGATTTCTTGCCTTCCCGCACGCGCGCGATGCGTTCGTCGAGCTTGTCCTTGCCGCCGAGCACGTAGTTCGCCGGGACACGGCAGTCGTCGAGGTACACGTCGGCGGTGTGCGACGCGCGCAGCCCGTGCTTGGAGACCTTCGCGCCCTGGGAGATGCCCTTGGCTTCGCTCATCGGCACGACGAACGCGGCGTGGCCTTTGGAGCCGAGCTCGCGATCGACCGAGGCGATCACGACGTGCACGTCGGAGATGCCGCCGTTCGTCGCCCAGGCCTTCTGGCCGTTGAGGATCCACTCGCCGCTGGCCTCGTCGAACTTCGCCCATGTGCGCACGCCCGAGACGTCGGAGCCGGCATTCGGCTCCGAGGCGCAGAATGCCGCGACCTTGACGTCGTCGACCGTGCCGAAGCAGCGCGGGATCCATTCGCCGATCTGCTCGCCGTTGCCCTGCCCGAAGATCGCAGCGACCGCCAGCGCGGTGCCCATGATCGACATACCGATCCCGGCGTCGCCCCAGAACAGCTCCTCGTTGACGATCGGCAGGCCGAGTCCGCTCGGGTCGGCGAAGAACTGCGCCATGCCTTCGAACCCGTAGAGCCCGATCTTGGCGGCCTCCTGGATGATCGGCCAGGGCGTCTGCTCCTTCTCGTCCCACTCGTGCGCGGCCGGGCGCACGACGTCTGCGGCGAAACCGTGGACCCAGTCCCGGATGTCCTTCTGATCCTGCGTGAGGCTCAGCGAGAACGTCGTCTCCGCCGGCTCACCGCCGGCGACCGCTTCGGCCTGGGCGGTTGCCTCGTCGCTGGACGCGGTGGAGGATGGGGCTGACATCGAGGGAGTTCTCCTTTGACCTAGGGCGCGATCGGCATCGGCAACCGGCCGCCCGGGGGCTCGCCGGCGAGGACCAGATACCCGGATCTTACCTGACAGACACCTCCGGTGTGTCAATCAGACGGACATCCCGGCGGCGACGTGTCCGGCCCCGGGGCCTGCGGATGTCTGCGCTCGCAGCCGTCATTTTCGACCGTCGATGACAAAACGCGTGAAATTCAGTCGGATTTACGCTACTTTGCGCACCACCGCGATGTTTTCGACGAAGATTGTTTTTCCCACGAAGAAAGTGACCATGTTCAAACGCACAGCCACCGCATTGCTCAGCCTGATCGCCGCCGCACTCGTCCTCTCGGCCTGCGGCTCCTCGAGCGGGGGTGGCAAGAACCTCGCGCTTGTCGCCTACTCGACCCCCAAGGGCGCCTACGAAAAGCTGATCCCCGCCTTCGAGGCGACTCCGGCCGGCAAGGGCGTGAGCTTCAGCCAGTCCTATGGAGGGTCGGGCGAACAGAGCCGGGCCGTGGCCAACGGGCAGCACGCCGACGTCGTCAACTTCTCGCTGGAACCGGACGTCGAACGGCTCGTCAAGGCCGGACAGGTCTCGCCGACCTGGAACCAGAACGCCACGCATGGATTCGTGACCAACTCGGTCGTCGTGATCATGGTCCGCAAGGGGAACCCCAAGCACATAACGACCTGGTCGGACCTCGTCAAGCCGGGCGTCCAGGTCGTCACGCCGAACCCGTTCACGTCCGGCGGCGCGCGCTGGAACATCATGGCCGGCTACGGAGCGCAGCTGAAGGAAGGCAAGAGCGCGACGGAAGCGCAGGCATACCTGAAGAGCCTCTTCCACAACGTCGTCAGCCAGGACAGCTCCGCTCGGAACTCCCTGCAGACGTTCACCGCCGGCAGGGGTGACGCGCTGCTCGGGTACGAGAACGAAGCGATCGCGGCCAAGAAGAAGGGCGAAGAAGTCGAATACGTGATCCCGAAGGACACGATCCTGATCCAGGCGCCGGTGGCCGTCGTCGGCACGAGCAAGCCGGCGCAGGAATTCGTCAAGTACCTGCTCTCCCCCGCCGGCCAGGCGATCTGGGCCGCCAGCGGCTATCGCCCGGTGATCTCCGGCGTTCCCGGTGCGTCGACGTTCCCGACGCCGTCCGGGCTCTTCACGATCGACTCGGTCGGCGGCTGGAAGAACGTGACGAAGCAGTTCTTCGACCCGGAAACGGGCATCGTCACCAAGATCGAGCAGTCGCTTGGCGTCTCCACCTCCAAGTAGCCCGTCCGCCCTTGCCCTGCCGCCCCGGCGCGCGTTCGTCCTCGGCGAGCGCAGCGCCGGGGTGCTCGGCAAGGGCCTGCTCGGCATCTACCTGTCGGTGCTGGTGCTGCTGCCCGTGGCGGCCCTGCTCGCGAAGTCGAGCACCGGCGGCACCTCGTCCTTCTGGCGTGCCATCTCCAGCCCCGAGGCGGTCGCCGCGATCAAGTTGACGCTGATCGCCACCGCCATCGTCGTGGTCATCAACGCCGTGTTCGGCACCCTGATCGCTTGGGTCCTGGTGCGGGACGAGTTCCCCGGCAAGTCGATCGTCAACGCCGTGATCGACCTGCCCTTCGCGCTGCCGACGATCGTCGCCGGCGTGGTGCTGCTGGCGCTCTACGGCAAGGGCAGCCCGATCGGGATCAACGTCGCCTTCACGCGGGTCGCCGTCGGGCTGGCGCTGCTGTTCGTGACGCTTCCGTTCGTGGTCCGCTCGGTGCAACCGGTGCTGCTCGAGCTCGACTACTCGATGGAGGAGGCCGCGTCCTCCCTCGGTGCCGGGTCCGGGACGGTGTTGCGCCGCATCGTGCTCCCGAGCCTCGCCCCGGCGATCATCTCGGGCGTCGCGCTGAGCTTCGCGCGCGCCGTCGGCGAGTTCGGCTCGCTCGTGCTGATAACGGGCAACCTGCCCTTCAAGACGGAGGTCGGCTCCGTCTACATATTCGGGCAGATCGAGAACGACAACCTGCCCGCAGCGGCGGCCGTGTCGGTGCTGCTCCTCGCCGCCGCGCTCGTGGTGCTCGGCATCTTGAGCTTCGTCTCCGGGCGCCTCTCCCGCCATGTCCAGTAGCGAGGGTGCCGTGACCCTGTCGCCGCCGACGAGCGGCCGGATCCCCCGGCGCGCGCCGGCCGGAGACGCCTTGCGCTCGGCGCGGGCGAGGAAGCTGACGCTGCGCGCGATCGCGCTCGGATACCTGGCGCTGCTGCTGCTGACACCGGTCGCGATGATCTTCTACCGCACGTTCGAACACGGCCTCGCGCCCGTCTGGGACGCGATCACCGCGCCCAACGCCCAGAGCGCGTTCTGGCTCTCGATCGAGATCGTCGCGATCGCGGTTCCGCTGAACACCGTGTTCGGGATCGGGATGGCGCTGCTGCTCGAGCGCGGGCGCTTCCGGGGCAAGGGGCTGCTGGGGCTCGTGATCGACCTGCCGTTCGCGATCTCGCCCGTCGTGGTCGGGCTGGCGCTGGTGCTGGTCTACGGCAAGACCGGATGGTTCGGCAACTGGCTCGGCGAACAGGGCTTCCAGATCATCTTCTCCGTGCCTGGAATGGTGCTGGCCACGGCCGTCGTCTCGCTGCCGTTCGTCGCGCGCGAGACGATCCCCGTGCTGCGCGAGCTCGGGACAGATGCCGAGCAGGCGGCCGAGACGCTCGGCGCCAGCGGCTGGCAGACGTTCTGGCGCGTGACGCTGCCGGGGATCAGGTGGGGCGTGGTCTACGGCGTCGTGCTCACGACCGCGCGCGCGCTCGGCGAGTTCGGCGCCGTGAGCATCGTCTCGGGCCGAATCGAGGGTCAGACGCAGACGCTGCCGCTCTACGTGCAGGACCGCTTCGAGAACTTCGATTCGACCGGCGCGTACACGGCTGCGGTTGTGCTCGCCCTGCTGGCCCTGGCAACATTGCTGGTCATGAACCTGCTGACACGGCGGACGCGCAGAGAGACGGCGGCCTGATGGCGATCGAGGCACGCAACGTCGGCAAGCGGTTCGGCGACTTCGTCGCGCTCGACGACGTCAGCCTGACCGTCGGCGACGGGGCCCTGACGGCGCTGCTCGGCCCCAGCGGCAGCGGCAAGTCGACGCTGCTGCGCATCATCGCGGGACTCGAGACACCCGACACGGGCGAAGTCGTGATCGGCGGCGAGGACGTTACCTCGGCGCCGGCCCGCACCCGCGGCGTCGGCTTCGTCTTCCAGCACTACGCGCCGTTCAAGCACATGAACGTCCACGACAACGTCGCGTTCGGGCTGAGCGTGCGCAAACGCCCGAAGGACGAGATCAGCGCGCGCGTCGCCGAGCTGCTCGCCCTGGTGCGCCTCGATGGCCTCGCCGCGCGCTATCCCTCCCAGCTCTCCGGCGGCCAGCTGCAGCGCATGGCGCTCGCCCGCGCGCTTGCCGTGCAGCCACAGGTGCTGCTGCTGGACGAGCCCTTCGGCGCGCTCGACGCGCAGGTTCGCGCCGAGCTGCGCGATTGGCTGCGGCGCCTGCACGAGGAGATCCACGTGACGACGATCTTCGTGACACACGATCAGGAGGAGGCGATGGAAGTCGCCGAGCAGATCGTCGTCATGAACCACGGCAGGATCGAACAGGCCGGCGCGCCGCGCACGCTCTACGAGGCGCCCAGCAACGAGTTCGTGATGTCGTTCATCGGGCCGGTCAACCGCCTCGGCGATGCCTACGTGCGCCCGCACGACATCCAGCTGCTCGCCGACTCCGACGGCACCGGCACCGAGGCGCTCGTCGAGCGGGTCGTCCACCTCGGCTTCGAGGTTCGGGTCGAGCTGAAGCTGAGCGACGGCCGTGGCGTCTGGGCGCAGGTGACTCGCGAGGAAGCCCAGCTGCTGGAGCTGCAGGTCGGCCAGATCCTCTCCGTGCGCCTGCCGCCCCCGCGCGTGTTCGTCTAGCGCCCGCGAGGGCTCAGCGGGCCTGCCAGGCCTCTTCTGGGCGCGTCAGGGCGAGCACGTCCTTGGGGAGCTTGCCGCTCGCGACGTCGGCGACGGAGACCTCCTCGAGAACTTTGCGCAGGCTCGAGCGAAGCGCGATCCAGACCTTCTGCAGCGACTCGGCCGAGCCGGAGTACTCGAGCTCCTCCGGACGCTGGCCCCGAACACCGACCAGCGGTCCCTCCACGGCGCGGATCACCTGCGCGAGGCTCACCTCCTCCGCGGGGCGGGCGAGCCAGTAGCCGCCTTCGGGACCGCGCTGGCTGCGGACGACGCCGGAGGAGCGCAGCTGGGTGAGGATGTTCTCCAGGAACGACACCGGGATCCCCTGCGCCTGGGCGACGTCGTCGACCTTGCGCGGCGACTCCTGGCTGCTGGACGCCAGCTCGATCACTGCCCGAACTGCGTAGTCGGCCTTGGCGGTCACGTGCATCGCGGGGGATTGTCACCTATTTCGCCCCGGAACCGTCGCGCCGGCCGGCGGAGGCCTCCCTCCTGGCGGCCGGGGCCGCCCGGCGAGCCGCGGGAAAGCTCGCTTTCAGGGCAGACCGGGAGCCCCCGACCACGCGAATTAGGGCGCCCTAATTCGTGATAAGTTCAGCTGACCCATCCCGACCCCAGCGATCGGATATCAATGTCGAGACTCGGGAAGCTCCTGTGCTGCGCCCTCCTTGCATCCACTCCCGCCCTGCTCGCCGCGTGCGGCTCGAGCGGCTCGGCCGGTCCCGGCGGCTCGCAGGACTCGATCACGCTCTACAGCGGCCAGCACGAACAGACGACGGCCCTGCTCGTATCCGCGTTCGAAAGACAAACGGGGATCAAGGTCAACGTGCGCTCGGCCGACGAGGCTACGCTCGGCAACCAGATCCTCCAGGAGCAGGCCAACTCGCCGGCCGACGTCTTCTATGCGGAGAACACGCCCGTGCTGGAACTGCTCCGCGAGCGCGGTCTGCTCGCCCCCGTCGACAGCGCGACACTCGCAGCGATCCCCGCGCGCTACGACTCGGCGCAGGGCGACTGGGTCGGCGTCTCGGCGCGCGTGTCGGTGCTCGTCTACAACAAGAGCAAGGTCGGCACCGCCAAGCTGCCGACGTCGATCCTCGAACTCGCCTCGCCGCAGTGGGCGGGGAAGGTCGGCTTCGCACCGTCGGAGACGGACTTCCAGCCGCTGCTGAGCGCGATCGAAAAGCTCGACGGCCGTGCCGCCGCGGAACGCTGGCTGAAGGCGCTGAAGGGCAGCGCCACGATCTATCCGGACAACGAGACGGTCGTCACGCAGGTCAACAACGGCCAGAGCACGATCGGGCCGATCAACCAGTACTACTGGTACCGCCTTCGAGCCGAGCAGGGCGCCGCCGGCACGCACTCGGCGCTGCAGTACTTCGCCCCGGGCGACGCCGGCGACCTCGTCGACGTATCGGGGGCAGCGGTGCTGAAGTCGAGCTCGCACCAGACCTCCGCGCAGCGCTTCCTCGCGTTCCTGGTGAGCGCGAACGGTCAACAGGTGCTCGCGCACAGCCACAGCTTCGAGTACCCGCTGCGCCAGGGTGTGGCGCCCGCCGCGGGCCTGCGCCCTCTCAGCCAGATCAAGTCGAACACGCTGACGCCGGCCGAGCTCGGCGACGGCCGGGTGCCGCTCGAACTGGAGCAGCGCCTGGGGCTGCTCTAGGGGAACGCCGGTGAGCGGCATCGCACCGAGCGCGCCCGCCGGCAGGGTCGGCGCCACGATTGCCCGAGGCTGGTCGGGACGCCGCCGCTGGCCGCTGATCAGCGTCGCCGGCGGCTTGATCGCGGCGGCCGGCGTGCTCGTACCGGTTGCCTTCCTGCTCGTCCAGGCGCAGGATTCCGGCTGGGGCACGCTCAAGCGCCTGCTGCTGCGCCACTCGACGGGGGTGCTGTTGTGGAACAGCGTGCGCCTGATGGTCGCCTGCACGCTGCTGTGCGCCGTGCTCGGCGTGGGCGCCGCCTGGTTGGTCGAGCGCAGCGACGTGCCGCTGCGCCGCCTCTGGGCGGTGCTGCTCGTGCTGCCGCTCGGCGTGCCGGACTTCGTCGTCGGATTCGGCTGGGTCTCGATCGACCCGGGCCTGCACGGCTACTGGGCGGCCGTGATGATCATGACGCTGTCGCTCTATCCGCTCGTCTACCTGCCGGTCGCCGCGGCGATGCGCAACCTCGACGAGGGCCTCCAGGAGGCAGCCCGCAGCCTCGGGCTCTCGCCGTGGCAGGCATTCCTGCGGGTCACGCTTCGTCAGGTCTGGCCGGCCGTGCTCGGCGGCTCGCTGCTCGTCACGCTCGGCCTGCTCGCCGAGTACGGCGCGTTCGAGATCGTGCGCTACCAGACCTTCACCGTTCAGATCTTCACCGAGTTCAAGCTCGGCTTCGACGCCGCGGCCGCGTGCGGGCTGTCGCTCGTGCTGGTCGTGCTGAGCATCGCGGTGCTCGGCGGCGAGCTCGCGCTGCGCGGCCGCGGGCAGGGCTTTCGAGCGGGTCCCGGCGCGCCGCGGGTGGCCGGGCGCGTGCGACTCGGCCGCC
>JAOPZS010000102.1 GCA_025963965.1 Solirubrobacterales bacterium | reverse complement strand
CGCGGCCGCGGCTGGCGGCTGGGCCGGTGCGGCTTTCGCAGGCGCGGGCGGCGCCGGGGTCGCCTTTGCGGGCTTCGGCGGCGCTGCTGCAGCGGGTTTCGCGGCCGGCGTGGCACCCGAGCCGTTGCTCGCCGGGGCGCCGTTGCTGGCGCCGGGCGCGTCGAGCCCGAGCGCCTTCAGCGCGGCGCCCTCCTCGACCGAGGAGGCGGCGGCCTTCGCCTGGACGCCGGCAGCGGCCAGCTTCTCCAGCAGCTCCTTGCTGGTCAGGCCGTGCTCCTTGGCGATCTCGTGTACGCGCTTCTTGCTCATCGACCTATCGATTCTACGAGCTTCAGATCAAGCGTCACCCTCGCGCGAAGGGCGCGGGCGAAGGCACCGCGGCGCACGGCCGCGTCGAAGCAGTCGGCCTGGGGACGCTCGTGCTCGGCGGAGCGGCACAGGTAGGCGCCGCGGCCACCGAGGCGGCCATCGCGGTCGAGCACGGCGATCCTCGGCGCGGCGGCGTCGTGCGCGCCGGGCGCCGCGATGCGCACGAGCTCGGCCTTGCCCGCCTCGCGGCCGCAGCCGACGCACGTACGTCGCGGGCCAACGGCGCGATCTGCGGTCCTGCGCGATGTCATCTCGCGTCCGGCTCGAGCGGCTATGGGGCCGGCTCCTCGGCGGGGGCTTCCGCCTCGAGCTTCTCGGCAACCTCCCGGGCGGCTTCCGCGCCGTCCTCCTCGGGCTCGGGCGCGATCACCGCGGCCGGAGTCTCCCCCAGCGGGCCCGCTTCCTCGGCGACATCGACCGCGACCGGTCCTGTCGCTCCGTCGTGCCCTGCGACCGGCTGCTCGCTCGCTTCGCCGCCGGCCTCGGTCGGCTCGCCGGCGACGGCAGCCAGCTCATCCTCGCCGGCGGGGGTCTCGACGACGTTGCCGGCGGGCGCCTCGGAGCCCGCGACGGCCAGATCGCTGATGTTGTCGCTGTCGATGTGCGCGAGCGCCTGGTGGGTTTCCAGTCCGCAGTAGCGGGAGTTGGGAAGCGCGGCGTTGGGGCAACGGCGGCCGTTGGAGAGGATCGCGGCGCAGCGTCCCTGCACCTCCTCCTCCTCGTAGCCGTGCTCGGCCTCCTCGGCGGCGAACTCAGTCTCCGAGCGGATGTCGACGCGCCAGCCGGTCAGGCGCGCGGCGAGCCGCGCGTTCTGGCCCTCGCGGCCGATCGCCAGCGAGAGCTGGTCGTCGGGCACGATCACGGTCGCCTGCTTGGCCTCGTCGTCGACGAGGACCTCGCGCACGCGCGCCGGCGAGAGCGCCTTGGCGACGAAGCGGGCAGGCTCCTCGTTGAAGGGAATGATGTCGATCTTCTCGCCGCGCAGCTCGGAGACGACCATCCGCACGCGCGACCCGCGCGGGCCGACGCAGGCGCCGACCGGGTCGACGCCGTCGGTGTTGGAGACGACGGCGATCTTCGAGCGGTAGCCGGGCTCGCGGGCGACGTTGGCGATTTCGACGAGGCCGTCGGCGATCTCGGGCACCTCGAGCTCGAACAGCTTCTTGATCAGCTCCGGGTCGCGGCGCGAGACGATGATCGCGGGACCCTTCGTCGAGGGCGAGACCTCCTTGATCACGGCCTTGATGCGCTGCGAGTGGTCGTAGCGCTCGCCGTCGACCTGCTCGGACTTGGGCAGCAGCGCCTCGACTCGTTCGCGCAGCTGCACGAGCGTGTAGCGCGAGTCGGACTGCTGGACGATGCCCGTGATCAGCTCGCCGACGCGGTCGCGGTACTCCTCGTACATCATGTCGCGCTCGGCCTCGCGGATGCGCTGCAGGATCACCTGCTTGGCGGTCTGCGCGGCGATGCGCCCGAAGTCGTCGGGCGTCACGTCGCGCTCGTCGATCTGGTCGCGGTATTCGGCGAACTTCTTCGGGTCGATTTCCGGTTCCTCGGGTTCGCGCATCTCGCCCGTCTCGGGATCGATCGTCGTTTCCTCGTCGATCGTCTCGACGATCAGGTGCGCCTCCAGACGCTCCGGGATGATCAGTTCGATGACCCTGAAGTCGGCCGTCTCGCGGTCCATCTCGACACGCGCGTACTTGGCGGAGCCGGGCTGCTTCTTGTAAGCGGACAGCAGCGCGTCCTCGAGCGCGACCATCAGCTTCTCCGGCTCGATCCCCTTCTCGCGGGCGAGCGCGTGCATGGCCTCAAGGATTTCGCGTGACATCGATCTCTTACTCCTCGATCAGGTTCGAACGACGGATCTCCGAGTAGGGAATCGCGATGACTCCCCCGTCGGCGGCCAGCGTGACCTCATCCTCGGAGGCCCCGACGAGCTCGCCGGTGAAGCTCCTCACAGCTCTCGGTTCGGAATCCCGGGCACCTGCGTGATCGCCGACCGGACGGGCGTGGCGCGTGCGCACCCGAGCCTTGCGTCCGACGAACCGGCGGAAGTGAGCGGGCTTGGTCAGCGGTCGCTCGCTGCCGGGGGATGAGACCTCCAGCGAGTAGCGCTCGCGCATGTCGTTCAGCAGCGTCGTGACGCGCTCGCACATCGCCAGGTTGACGCCGTCGGGATGATCGATGAAGACACGCAGGCTGCGCCCGCCGAGCACCTCGGCGAGGAGCACCTCGATCTCCGGCTCGGTATGCGCGAGCCGCTGTTCGATCTCTGTCTGGAGCGTGTTCATCGTGTGTTCAAATCTGGTCGTTACGCAAAAAGAGCGGGCGGGCGCCCACTCTCGGTACTGCTGCCGACGCCTGCGCATCGACACGAAAGCTGTGGTCCGAGCATAGCATCGGTGGGGTCCGCCGTTTACAACTGCCGACCCGCCGAAGGACCCCCGTCAGGCGCGTTCGGCGTCGCGTCGAGCGCGATCGCGGTACAGCCTGTAGTCCTTGCGCTCGGGGCGTAGCGAGCACGCCAGCGCAAGCGGCTTGCACGCCTCGCGGTGGCGTCCGAGCTGCTGCATCGCGCGCCCGAGGCAGAACAGCGCGTAGTCGTTCGTCGGCGCGATCGACGCGATCGCCTGGAACTCGGCGGCGGCCCCTTCGTAGCGCTGCGCGTGGAACAGCGCCCGGCCGAGCGCCTCGCGAATCGAGGCCTTGTCCGGCTCGAGGTCGCGCGCGCGGCTGAGGGGCACGATCGCCGCCTGGTGATCGCCGTGCTCGAGCAGCTCACAGCCCCGCGTGTAGAGGTCGTAGACGCTGTCCATGCGAAAAATCCTAGAACGCTCCGCGTGCCGACGTCGCCGGAAACGGCTTTCTCAGCCGAGAGCTCGAAGGTCTTCGACGGCGTCGAGGATCTCGGCGGCGATCTGCTCCTTGGCGGCGCGTGCGACGTGACGCTCGGCGGGGGTGCCGACGCCGCTCGCGGCGGTCAGGATCGTCACCTCGTTCTCGGTCGAGTCGAAGCCGATGCCGTCACGGGAGATGTCGTTGAGGACGACGGCGTCGACGCCCTTGGCGGCGAGCTTGCCGCGGGCGCTCTGCAATCCGTCCGCGCCGTGCTCGGCCGCGAACGCGACGAGCGTCTGCCCCGCATGGCGGTGACCGGCCAGGCCGCTGATCACGTCGGCTGTCGGCTCGAGCACCAGCTCGAGCCGGTCGCGGCCGTCCTTCTTGATCTTGCCGGCCGCCGGGGCCGGCGCGAAGTCTGCGACGGCCGCGGCCATCAGCAGCACGTCGCAGCGCTCGAACTCCTGCTCGCACGCGCGCTGCAGCTCGGCGGCCGTGCGGACGTCCACCCGACGCACACCCGCGGCTGACGGCAGCGCGACGTTGGCGGCGACCAGCGTCACCTCCGCACCGCGCTCGAGGGCGACCGTCGCGAGCGCCAGTCCCATCCGCCCCGAGGAGCTGTTGCCGATGTAGCGGACGCTGTCGATCGGCTCGCGTGTGCCGCCGGCCGTGACGAGCACGCGCACGCCGGCGAGCAGCTTCACAGCGTGGGCGCCGTTCCCCCCGGGCGCGGCGGCGCCGTTAGCGTCGGCGGCACTCCCAGGCGAGGTGGCGAGGACCCGCTCGCAGGCGGCCAGCAGCTCGGCCGGCTCGGCAAGGCGCCCGACGCCGTGCTCCCCTTTCGAGGCGAGCCTCCCCGACCCGGGCTCGACGATCGTCGCGCCGCGCTCGCGCAGCGTCGCGATGTTCGCCTGCGTGGCGGCGTGCTCGTACATGCGGTTGTTCATCGCCGGCGCGATCACGAGCGGGCAGTCGGCTGCCAGCGCGGCGCTCGTCAGCAGGTTCTCGGCGTGTCCGCCGGCGAGCTTGGCGATCGTGTTCGCCGAGGCCGGCGCGATCAGCAGCACGTCGGCGTTGGCCACCAGCTCGAGGTGGCCGATCGGCTCGTGGCTCGGCAGCGGCTGGTCGGGGAACGCGCCGCGCATCGGGTCTCGAGAGAACTCGCTGCTGAGCGCCGGAGCGCCGCTGAGGGCGGCGAACGACGCCGCGCCGACGAAGCGGCGGCTGGTGGGCGTCTGGATCACGCGCACGGCGTGGCCCGCCCCCGTCGCCAGCCTGATCAGCTCGAGGGCCTTGTACGCGGCGATGCCGCCGCTCACGCCCAGCAGGATCCGTGCCATTCCCCACCGATTGTCGACGCCGCGAGCGCTCCTGGCAAGCGCTGAAACTCAAGCGGCGCGGTGATGCTCATCAGAAAGCCCGATAGCGGTGGTATCTACGACCGGAGCCCTGTGAGCACCATCGCGCACAAGGTCGCCGTTGCGCAGCCGAGCAGTGTTCTCCCCGGGCGTCTGCGGCGTCAGCCGCACGAGCTCCACGAGAGAACTGCGGAGCTCACCGGTAGTGGTACTTCATCTTCCCTGCAGCTACCTCCTCGAGGGCGATCGTGAGGTAGTTTTTCGAGGCCGTGTCGACCATCGGGGGCGGGAACTCGTCGAAGGTCCCCTCGCCGAGGTTGTGGTAGTAGCTGTTGATCTGCCGGGCGCGCTTGGCGGCGACGATCACGCTGGCGTAGTTCGAGTCGACCTGCTCGAGAAGTCGGTCGATGCGGGGGGAGATCACTGTGTCGGTTCCTCTTTCTTGGGTGTGGGCAGAGTGTAGTGCGCCGGCCGTGACGGCCCCGGGTGCGCGCGCCGGCGCGCCGTCGTGATGCAAGCTCAGTCGCTGCTGTCGCGAACGATCGCCACGAGCCGCTCGAGGGCGTCGTCGAGGCGGTCGTTGACGACGACGTGCGCGAACTCGGGCTGCGCGGTCAGCTCCTGCTCGGCGACGTCCAGGCGCCGCGTGACCTCGTCCTGGTCGTCGGTGCCGCGACCGACGAGACGGGTGCGCAGCGCCGCCAGGGAGGGCGGGGCGATGAACACCTGCACCGCCTCGGGCATCGCTGCGCGAACCTGGCGCGCGCCCTGGACCTCGATCTCGAGCACGACGGGGACGCCCGCGGCGAGGCGACCCTCGAGCTCTGAGCGCAGCGTGCCGTAGCGGCGCCCGGCGTAGTCGGCGTGCTCGACGAAGTCCCCCCGCTCGACGCGGCGGTCGAACTCCTCGGGGGTCAGGAAGTGGTAGTCGACGCCGTCCTGCTCGCCGGGGCGCGGCGCCCGGGTCGTCGCCGAGACGGAAAGCTCGAGCTCGGGCAGGCGCTCCATCAGGCCTCTGATCAGGGTCCCCTTGCCGACGCCGGATGGCCCGGTGATGACGAAAACGCGCGCCACGGCGGGGAGGCTACTCAGCCCCTCGGTGGAAATCTGAGTCTCCGCGACTCAGTGGTGGAGGAGCGAGATCAGCTCGGAGCGCTGGCGCTCGGAGAGGCCGCCGATCGTCTTGCTCGGCGCGATCCGGCAGTGCACGAGGATCTTGTTGACCTTCACGCGGCCGTACTTGGGGACCGCGAGCAGCATGTCGAAGACCTTGGCCGTCTCGACGTACTCGGGCGGCTCGAGCAGCAGCGAGTGGATCGAGCGGCGCCCAGACTTGAGGTCGCGCTTGAGCTGGGCACGCTGGATGCGGATCTCGTTGGCCCGCGCGAGCGCATCCATCCTCTGATTCAGGGACCGCTCGGGAGCCGTCGAGGTGTTAGTTGACGTGCTGCCGGTCGCCGTCACCATAGGGCGGCGAGTCTACACACCCGTGGGCACTGATCAAGAAAATCCATCGAATTCACCTAGACCTCAGGCTGAGGTGTAGAGGGATCGAGGCTGCTGGACGGTCCGGCCCAATGTTTGCAGGGGTTTTTCGACGCTCTACAGCAGTCCCGCGGCTATCCTAACGCCCGCCGCGGGGTCACGGAAGCTCTCGGTGCCCACGGCGACGAGCGTGGCGCCGACATCGAGCATCTCGCGCGCGTGCGCGGCGCTCTGGACGCCCCCCATTCCGACAACGGGGATTGCGACACGGGCAGCGACGGCCGCGACCTGGGCGAGCGCGACTGGCCTGATAGCCGGCCCGGACAGCCCACCGGTGCCGCCGCCGAGCCACGGCCTGGCACCGGCGCGGCCCGGCGCCAGGGCCATCGCGCGCAGCGTGTTGATCAGAGAGACGGCATCGGCTCCGCCGGCCTCGGCCGCCTGCGCGCACGCAGGCACGTCGGCGGCGTTCGGCGTGAGCTTGACGATCAGCGGCTTGCCGGTGCTCTCGCGCAGCCCGGCCACGACGGTCTCAAGCTGCGCCGGATCTGCCCCGATGTCCAGTCCGGTGCGCACGTTCGGGCAAGAGACATTGAGCTCGATCGCCGCGATCGTCTCGGGATCGTCGCAGGCCTCGACGAGCGCTCTGAGCTCCTCGCCCGTTGAGCCCATCACGTTGGTGATCACGGGAACGCGGTGCGAGGCGCCGTCGGCGGAGGCGAGCGGGTCACAGAGGTAGCCGCCGAGCTGCGGAAGGTCCTCGGCCAGATAGCCGGCGAGGCCCTTGTTCGGAAGCCCGATCGAGTTGACGAGCCCAGCCGGGCTCTCCCACAGGCGGGGCGGCGGATTGCCGGCGCGCGGCTCGAGGGTGATCGTCTTGGAGACGTAGGCGGCGAACGGGAAGGCCGTGTCGAGGGCCGCGCCGAAGGCGCCTCGCGCGGCGATCGCGTCGAACGTGCCCGACCCGTTGATGATCGGGTGGGCCAGGCGCAGGCCGCAGAACTCGACGCTCACGCCGGCGCACCGGCATGCAGCTCGACGCGATCGAGCTCGGCCGCGTCGATCACCGGACCGTCGACGCAGACGCGCAGGTAGCCGCCGCCGCGCCTCGGCACGACGCACCCGAAGCACGCGCCGAAGCCGCACGCCATCCCGGCCTCGAGCGCCAGCTGAGCCGGTACCCCGTCGCGCTCGCAGATCGCGCGGACCCCCTCGAGCATGCCGGCCGGACCGCAGGCGTAGACGACGGCATCCGGGTCGGATCGCAGCTCGCGCTCGAGCAGGTCGGTGACGAGCCCGTGGTGCCCGGCCGAGCCGTCGTCGGTCGCGAGCTCGGCGTCGCGCAGCAGCCCCGCACCGGGCACGCGCGCCTCGTCGCGGAAGCCGAGCAGCACCGATACAGCCCCGCCGGCGGCGCTCAGCGCGTCCTGCAGGATCGCCAGCGGCGCGATGCCGACGCCGCCGCCGACGAGGATCGCGCGCCGTCCCTGCGGCGGCGCGGTGAAGCCGCTGCCGAGCGGGCCGAGCACCCACAGCTCATCGCCGGCTGCCAGCTCGCACAGGCGGCGCGTGCCTGGTCCGACGTCCTCGAGCAGATAGGAGGACTCGCCGTCGTGGTGCCGGGCGACCGAGAAGGCCCGGGCCAGGAACGGTCGCTCGTCCTCTCCTCCCCCCCACCGCTCGACGGCGGCGAGCATCGCGAACTGGCCTGCCTGCAGCTCGCCCATCTGCGGATCGTCAACGCGCAGGACGTTGTAGGCACCAAGCTGCTCGTTGGCCGTGACGCGTACGGCGCGGCGCCCGGGCCGCGCGCCGGCGGGCTGCGCGCTCACGCCACCCCGGCCGGGTCGGGGCTCGCCGGGGCCGGTTTGCCGGTGCCGGTGATCCGCCGGGCCCCGGAGGACCGCATGATCCCGTGCAGGTCCTGCAGGCACAGCACGTCGGGCTCACCGTCGATCCTCGCGCGGGCGATCGCACGGGCCGCCGAGACGCCGGCCGACAGCGTCGTCAGGCACGGCACGCCGTGCGTCACGGCGGCGCGCCGGATCTCGTGGCCGTCGGTGCGCGCGCCGACTCCGGTCGGCGTGTTGACGACGAGGTCGACGTCGCCCCGTTCGATCCAGTCGACGACGTGCGGGGAGCCCTCGCCGATCTTGTTGAGTCGCTGCACCGGCACGCCCATCCGGGAGATCGCCTCGGCGGTGCCGCGCGTGGCGACGATCTGAAAGCCGCAGTCGTGCAGCTGCTGGGCGATGCCGACGCCACCGGCCTTGTCTTCGTCGGTGACCGTGATGAACGCCGTCCCGGCGCTCGGCAGCGGCACGCCGGCGGCGGCCTGGGCCTTTGCGAACGCCGTCGGGAAGTCGCGGGCGATGCCCATCACCTCGCCTGTCGAGCGCATCTCCGGGCCGAGCACGGCGTCCGAGCCCTCGAAGCGGTCGAACGGCAGCACGGCCTCCTTGACGGAGATGTGGTCGCCGAAGCCCAGGCCCTGGCGCTCCTGCGGCAGTCCCATGTCGGCGAGCTTCTCGCCGAGCATCACCCGGCAGGCGAGCTTCGCGAGCGGCATCCCGACGGCCTTGGAGACGAATGGCACGGTGCGCGAGGCGCGCGGGTTGGCCTCGATCACGTACAGCTCGCCGGCGTGGATCGCGTACTGCACGTTGATCAGCCCGACGACGCCGATCGACGTCGCGATGCTGCGGGTCGCGGCGCGGATCTGCTCGAGCATCTCCTCCCCGAGCGAGTGCGGCGGCAGCACGCAGGCGCTGTCGCCGGAGTGCACGCCGGCCTCCTCGACGTGCTGCATGATCCCGCCGATCCAGGCGTCGGTGCCGTCGCAGAGCGCGTCGACGTCAACCTCCAGGGAGTCCTCGAGGAAGCGGTCCAGGAAGATCGATGGGGACCCCGCCGGGCTCCCGTCAGCGGTTTCGCCGCTCGATGCGATGCCGAGCTCTCGGTCGAGGTAGTCGGCGAGGCCGTCGTGGGAGTAGACGATCTCCATGGCGCGCCCGCCGAGCACGTAGGACGGGCGTACGAGCAGCGGGAAGCCGACCTCGCCGGCGCAGCGAAGCGCCTGCTCGACGGAGCGCGCGGTCGCGTACGGGGGCGCCTTCAGGCCGAGCTGGGCGAGCAGCGCGCCGAACTGGCCGCGGTCCTCGGCGAGGTCGATCGACTCGACGCTCGTGCCGAGCAGCGGCACGCCTTTCTCGGCCAGGCCGGCGGCGAGCTTCAGCGGCGTCTGCCCGCCGAACTGCACGATCACGCCCTTCAGGTTGCCGCCGGCGTTCTCGACCTCCACGACGGCCATCACGTCCTCGAGCGTCAGCGGCTCGAAGTAAAGGCGGTCGGACGTGTCGTAGTCGGTCGAGACGGTCTCGGGGTTGCAGTTGATCATCACGGCGTCGCGGCCGGACTCGCGGACGGTCATCGCGGCGTGGACGCAGCAGTAGTCGAACTCGATGCCCTGGCCGATGCGGTTGGGACCGGCGCCGAGGATCACGACCGACTCGCGCTCGCCGCGCTCGACCTCGTGCGCCTGCTCGCCGCTCTCCCAGCCCGAGTAGTAGTAGGGCGTGCGGGCCGGGAACTCGGCGGCGCAGGTGTCGACCGAGCGGAACGAGCGCGAGCCCGCGAACGGGGCGTCCGGCTCCTGGGCGAGGGCCTGCATCTCGCGCAGGAACCACGGGTCGATCGCGGTCGCCTCGTGAACCGCCTCGAGCGGCGTGCCGCGAGCGAACAGCTCGAGGATCGTCTCAAAGCGCGCCGGTCGCGGTTCGACGAGGCTCGCCAGCAGGTCCTCTTCGCCGGCGTCGGTGAGGCGCGGCTGCTTGTCGAGCTCGCGCGAGCGCAGCGCCTTGGCGAAGGCCTGCTGGAAGGTGCGCCCGATCGCCATCACCTCGCCGACGGACTTCATGTGCGTGGAGAGCGTCGGCACGCTCTCCGGGAACTTCTCGAAGGCGAAGCGGGGCCACTTGACGACGACGTAGTCGATCGTCGGCTCGAAGCAGGCGGGCGTGACGCCGGTTATGTCGTTGTCGATCTCATCGAGCGTGTAGCCGACGGCGAGGCGGGCGGCGATCTTCGCGATCGGGAAGCCGGTCGCCTTGGAGGCAAGGGCCGAGGAGCGCGACACGCGCGGGTTCATCTCGATCACGAGGATCTCCTCGGTCTCCGGATTGACCGCGAACTGCACGTTCGAGCCGCCCGTCTCGACGCCGACGGCACGGATCACGGTGATCGCCTGGTCGCGCAGTTGCTGGTAGAGGCGGTCGGTGAGGGTCTGTTGCGGGGCGACGGTGACCGAGTCTCCGGTGTGCACGCCCATCGGGTCGACGTTCTCGATCGAGCAGACGATCACGACGTTGTCGGCGTGGTCGCGCATCACCTCGAGCTCGAACTCCCCCCAGCCGATCACGGACTCGTCGAGCAGGACCTGTCCGATCGGCGAGGCCTCGAGGCCCTGCGCGGCGATCCGCTCGAAGTCCTGCTCGCTGCGGGCGATGCCGCCGCCGCGACCGCCGAGCGTGAAGGCGGGGCGCACGATGCACGGCAGCCCCAGCTCGGGAAGCGCCGCTCGAGCCTGCTCGATCGACGTGGCGATAACGCTTCGCGGCATCCGCAGCCCGGCTCGCTCCATCGTCGTGCGGAACAGTTCGCGGTCCTCGGCGCAGGCGATCGCTTCGTGGTTGGCTCCGATCAGCTCGACGCCGAGACGGTCGAGCGTGCCGTCGTCGTGCAGCGCCTTGGAGAGGTTGAGGGCGGTCTGCCCGCCGAGCGTGCCGAGCAGCGCATCCGGGCGCTCGCGTTCGATCACCTTGCGGACGGGCCCCTCGAGCAGCGGCTCGATGTAGGTCGCGTCGGCGAACTCGGGGTCGGTCATGATCGTCGCCGGGTTGGAGTTGACGAGCACCACCTCGTAGCCCTCCTCGCGCAGCACCTTGCAGGCCTGCACGCCGGAGTAGTCGAACTCGGCGGCCTGGCCGATCACGATCGGGCCGGAGCCGAGGATCAGGATCTTGTGGAGGTCCTCGCGCCGGGGCATCAGGCGGCCTCGGCGATGCGTGCGAGGAAGCGGTCGAAGAGGTACAGCGAGTCGTGCGGGCCGGGACCTGCCTCCGGGTGGTACTGGACGGTGCCGCCCGGCACGTCGAGCAGCTCGAGCCCCTCGACGGTCCGGTCGTAGAGGTTCACGTGCGACAGCGCCGCGGCGCCGAAGTCCGTCTCCCAGCGCACCGGCTCGTCGCTGTCGATCGTGCGCCCGCCGCCGGGGCCGAGCGCGGCGAAGCCGTGGTTCTGGGAGGTGATCTCGACCTTGCCGGTGGCGAGGTCGCGGACGGGGTGGTTGGCGCCGCGGTGCCCGAACGGGAGCTTGAAGGTCTCGAGGCCGACGGCGCGGCACAGCAGCTGGTGGCCGAGGCAGATGCCCCACACGGGCTTGCGCCCGACGATCTGGCGGACGGTCTCGACGATGTAG
Organism: Solirubrobacterales bacterium; assembly: GCA_025963965.1. Lineage (GTDB taxonomy): Bacteria > Actinomycetota > Thermoleophilia > Solirubrobacterales > Solirubrobacteraceae > Palsa-744. The sequence goes on along the minus strand of JAOPZS010000102.1, from coordinate 6,633 downwards.
GACAGCGCGGCGGGGTCGCCGGGGCCGTTGGCGAGGAACACAGCGTCGGGATCGCCGGCGAGGAGCTGCTCGGGTCCGCTCGTGCAGGGATGCAGCTCGACCGTGGCGCCGCGCGAGACGAGCTCGCGCACCATCGAAGCCTTGATGCCCGTGTCGATCACGGCGATCCGCGGTCCATCGCTGTTGTTCTCCCCGTGCAGCGAGACCCGCTCGGGCGTCACGACCCGGGCGAGATCCTGCCCGTCCATCGGCGGCTCGGCCTCGATCAGCTCGCGCGCCTGCGCCGGGGAGATCGACGCGGGGAAGACGCCGCCGCGCATCGCGCCCGCGTCGCGGATGTGACGCACGAGGGCTCGCGTGTCGACGCCGCTGATCGCCTGCACGCCGCAGTCGATCAGCCAGTCCAGCCACCCGCGCTCGGCGCTCGGCGCGTCCTCGTTGTTGTTCGCCTCGCGCATGATCGCCGCGCGCGCCCACGGGCGGTCTGACTCCATCGCCTCGGCGCTGACGCCGTAGTTGCCGATGTGCGGGTAGGTGAAGGCGATCAGCTGCCCGGCGAACGACGGGTCGGTCATCGATTCCTGGTAGCCGGACATGCCGGTCGTGAAGACGACCTCGCCGACGGCGTGGCCGTCGGCGCCGCAGACGACGCCGTCGAAGCGCGTGCCGTCCTCGAGCAGGACGTAGCCGGGTTCAGTCATCGGCTCTCACTTGACCAGCGCCTGGACTTCCTTGAACTCGGGCGCGTCGGCGCGGGCGAGCAGCTCGAACAGGACGGTCTCGACGGTGCTGACGACAGCCCCGGCGCGCTCGAGGCGCTCGAGGCCGCGCTCGTAGTCGAGCTGGTGGCGTGAGCCCACCGCCTCGGCTGGAACGTGCACCTCGACACCGCGCTGGAGCAGGTCGTGGACGGTCTGGCTGACGCAGACGTGCGTCTCGATCCCGCAGACGACCGCCTGGTCGCGACCGGCGAGGTGGAAGCCATCGGCTTTGGCCGCCGAGAACACGACCTTCTCGATCACGGGCTCATCGCGCAGGCCGAGCTCGATGGCGCTGTGCCCGAGCCCTTTGGGGTACTGCTCGCTGACGAGCGACGGCACGCCGAGGATGCGCGCCGCCTCGAGCAGCTTCGCGCAGGCGGCCGCGACCGCCTCGAAGCTCTGATAGGAGCGAAACCCGTCCTGGACGTCGACGACGATCAGCATCGTTCGCTGGCGCGAGAGCAGTCCCATCAGGCCTCCGCCATCGCGAGCGTGCGATCGCGGTGGGCCACGGCGCCGGCGGCGAGCGTGACGAGCACGCGTCCCTGCAGCTCGCGCCCGGCAAAGCAGCAGTTATCCGAGCGGCTCTCCCAGCCGTGCTCGCCGGCGACCCAGCGCGCGTCGAGGTCGACGAGCGCGAGGTTGGCCCGCGCGCCCGATGCGATGCGGGAGATCTCCAGGCCGAACAGGCCGGCCCCGGCGGTCATCCGCTCGACGAGCAGCCCGAGTCCGATCAGGCCGGGCAGTACGAGGCCGGTGTGCAGGGCGGCGAAGGCCGTCTCAAGGCCGGTCGTGCCCATCGGCGCCTGCTCGAAGGGCACTTCCTTCTCCTCACGCGCATGCGGCGCGTGATCGGTGGCGACGCAGTCGATCGTGCCGCTGCGCAGCCCCTCGATCAACGCCTGGCGGTCGGCCTCGCTGGTCAGCGGTGGGTGCATCTTCATGCGCGTGTCGAGCGTGCGGACGTCCTCGTCGGTCAGCAGCAGGTGGTGCGGGGAGACCTCGCAGCTGACGCGCGCACCGGACCCCTTGGCGGCTGCGACGGCGTCCACGGAGCCGGCGCATGACAGGTGCATGAAGTGCACGCGGCCGTCCTCGTAGCCGGCCAGTGCCGCGTCGCGGGCGACCATCGTCGACTCGGCGACGGTCGGGATCCCGGCGATGCCGAGCGCGGCGCTGACCGGTCCCTCGTTCATCGCGCCGCCGCGCGAGAGCGTCGGATCCTCCTCGTGCAGGGCCAGCACGCCGCCGCACAACCGCTGGTACTGCAGCGCCTTGCGCAGCGTGCCGGCGTCGGCGACGGGCTTGCCGTCGTCGGTGAAGCCGAGCGCTCCCGCGCCGGCGAGCTCGGCCATCTCCGAGAGCTGCTCGCCTCCAAGCCCGCGCGTGATCGCGGCGAGGAAGCCGACGGGCACGCGCGCCTGGCGCGAGGCGGCATCGCGCAGCGAGCCGAGCAGCGGCGCCGAGTCGAGCACGGGGTCGGTGTTGGGCATCGCCAGCAGCCCCGCGAAGCCGCCGGCGGCGGCGGCGCGGGTGCCGCTGTCGAGGTCCTCCTTGTGCTCCTGCCCGGGCGTGCGCAGGTGCACGTGCGCGTCGAAGAAGGCGGGCAGCAGCACGAGGCGGCCCTGTCCGTCGATCGTCTCGGCTCCCTCCGGGGCCGAGAGCGAGCCGGCCCCGCCGAGCTCGGCGATCTCGCCGCCCCGCACGAGCACGTCGACGCGCTCGTCGAGCTGCTCTCGCGGATCGAGGGCGCGCACGTCGCGCAGGAGCACATCGGCGGGATCCCTGCCCCCGCCGACGAGTTGCGCGGGTGCGCTCACGTGCCCCTGCCCGCCCGGGCGCTGGCCGGTTCGGGGATGCTCGCGAAGCGCTCGTCGCCCGCCTCGGCGGCGTCGGCATCGGCATCCGCCTGACCGCCGCCGGCAGGCTGCTCGGCACCCTCGCGCGGGTGCGGACCGGCCAGCAGCTCGTACAGGACGGCCATGCGCACGACGACGCCCGCCTCGACCTGGGCGGTGATGACGGCCTGTGGCGAGTCGACGACCTCGCCGGAGAGCTCGACGCCGCGATTGACGGGGCCGGGGTGCATCAGCACCTGCCGCGGGCTCAGGCGCCGGCCGTTGATCTGATACCAGGATGCGTACTCGCGAAGCGAGGGCACCCACGTCTCGCTCATGCGCTCGCGCTGCATGCGCAGGGCATAGACGACGTCGGCGCGGTCGAGCTCGTCGAGCGTGAAGCGCACGTCGCATCCGAGCTGCTCGATGCCGCGGGGAATCAGCGTCGGGGGACCGGCGACCGTGACCTTCGCGCCCATCCGCTGGAAGGCGAGGATGTTCGAGCGGGCGACGCGCGAGTGGGCCACGTCCCCGACGATCCAGATGTTGGCGCCGTCGATCTCGCCGAGCCGGCGGCGCAGCGTGTAGACGTCGAGCAGCGCCTGTGTGGGGTGCTCGTGCTTGCCGTCGCCGGCGTTGACGATCGCCGCTCCGCACCACCGCGAGACCAGCTCGGCCGCGCCCGCCCAAGGGGTGCGCAGGACGATCGCGTCGGGCTTGTGAGCGGAGAGCGTCAACACGGTGTCCTTCAGCGACTCGCCCTTCTCGACGCTCGAGCCGCTGGCGGCGAAGTTGACGACGTCGGCCGACAGGCGCTTGGCGGCCAGCTCGAAGGAGCTGCGCGTGCGCGTCGAGGCCTCGTAGAAGAGGTTCAGGACCATCCGGCCGCGCAGCGCTGGGACCTTCTTGATCTCGCGGTCTGAGACCTCGGCGAAGCGCTCGGCCTGGGTGACGATGCGCTCGATCGCCGCACGGTCGAGCTGCTCGATCGAGAGAAGGTGGTTCACGCGGCCGCCGCCTCCGGCGCGGCGATCGCGACCTCTTCGACGCCGTCGAGCTCGCGCAGGCGCACGTGGACGTGCTCGGCGCGCGAGGTCGGGAGGTTCTTGCCGACGTAGTCCGGGCGGAAGGGCAGCTCGCGGTGGCCACGGTCGGCGAGCACGGCGAGCTGCACGCGCTCGGGCCGCCCGTAGTCGAACAGCGCCTCGATCGCGGCGCGCACGGTCCGGCCGGTGAACAGGACGTCGTCGACGACCACGACAGTCAGGCCGGTGACGTCGAAGTCGATGTGGGAGGCGTGCAGGACGGGCGCGTCGGGACGTGTGGCGACGTCGTCGCGGTAGAAGCCGATGTCGAGGTCGCCGAGCGGCACGTGCGCATCGAGCAGCTCCTCGAGCATTCCCTGCAGGCGCTTTGCGAGAAAGGCGCCGCGACGGTGGATCCCGACGAGCGCCGGAACGTCCTCTCCGGCGCTGCGCTCGACGATCTCATGTGCGATCCGGGTCAGGGCCCGCCGCACGTCCTCCTCGTGAAGGACGACCTTCTCGTTGGCTTCCATCGGTACCTTCCTGGCCTCTCAGGACCGGGTTAAAGGATCTGGCGGAATGTATCAGGGGGAGGCGATGGTCTCCGGAGCGCCCTGCGGCTGCTCGGCCTGGGACTGCTCGGCCTGGCGGCGCTCGCGGGCCTGCCTGTCCGACCAGCGCTCGAGCGTCGCGCCGCCGCGCTCCGGGAAGGGCACGTCGATCGTGTCGAAGTCGCGAGGCGCCTCGGTCGCGGGGAAGATCGCACGCGCCTCCTCGCGCAGCTCCCCGCCGGCGTAGCGAGCCGAGACGTGTGTCAGCGCCAGCAGCCTCACGTTCGCGTCACGGGCGATCTCGGCGGCCTGGCGAGCTGTGCTGTGCAGCGTCTCGCGGGCACGGTCGACCTCCTCATGCATGAACGTCGCCTCGTGCACCAGCAGGTCGGCTTCATGTGCGGCGATCGCGAGTGCCTCGCATGGGGCGGTGTCGCCGGAGATCACGATCTTGCGTCCCTCGCGAGCCGGCCCCATGACCTGCTCGGGGGCGACGCCGCCGACGGTCTCGCCGCGCTGCAGGCGCCCGAAGTCCGGCCCGGGACTGACGCCGAGGCGCTCGGCCAGGGCGGGGTCGAGGTGCCCGGGCCGGGGCTCCTCGACGAGCGCGAAGCCGAGCGAGGCGCTGGCTTTGTGGCGGACGGGCACGGCGGTGATGGCGTAACCGTCCCCCGCGACCGCCTCGCCGGGCTCGAGCTCGGCGATCGTGAGCTCGTACGGCAGGCGGCCGAAGGCGACGCGCATGCTCGAGATCAGCTCGGCGAGGCCACGCGGGCCGTAGATCGTGAGCGGCTCGTCACGGTCGCGCAGGGCGAGGGACTTGAGCATCCCGGGCAGGCCGAGCCAGTGGTCGGCATGGAAGTGCGTGATGAAGACGGCGTCGATGTCGGCCAGGCCGACCGACCGCAGCAGTTGGCGCTGTGTGCCTTCCCCGCAATCGAACAGCAGCTTCTCGCCGCCGCGGCGCACGAGCAGCGCAGGCAGCCCGCGGCGCGCGCTGGGAACCGAGCCGGCGGTGCCGGCGAAGAAGATCGAGAGGTCCATCTGAAGGCAACGGTAGCGACGGCGCGCGGCCGTGTGCTCCTACGCCAACGGGCCGCGCCTCGATCTTCCCTCGACATTTCGTTCACGGCCCGCGGGGATCGGTTAGGGTCAGCCTGCTGACTCACGAGCACCGGGGGGTGGTAGATGCGAGGCGGGCTCACAAGCGGGCCGTGATCCTGGCATCGAGGGTGCACCTCCGCGCGCCAGCGCCGGGGACGCCGAGAGGCTCCTCCCTCGGTCTACACAGAGGAGGAGAAGATGCTCAGACGCACAGTTCTCGTCGCCTGCTTCATCACGGCGTTCGCCGTCACGGCCGCGAGCGCCCAGGCTGTCGGACCGCACTGGATCTGGGGCCCCAAAAAAACCGAAGAAATCCCGGCCGGCAAGCCGGTCCCGGTCGCGACTGAAGGAACGCTGACCTTCACGGTCACGCCGGTCTCCGGCAAACCGCTGAAAACCAAATGCCAGATCGAAGACCGTGAGCTGATCGAAAACCCGCTCGGAGGCGGACCGGGCGTCGACGAAATGCTTTCGTTCAACATCTCCGGCTGCACAGGCAAAGCCGCCTGCTCGACCGGGGCGCTGATCTCCTTCCAGGCGGTGGGCCTGCCGTGGCTCTCGCTGCTGCAACCGGGAACGCCCCCGATCGACGAAATCAAAGGGGTCGAAATCCAGGAGCAGTGCAGCGGCGCCGTCCTCAGCACCTACACGGGCACTCTGACGCCCACGGTGTCCGGCTCGGCGCTCAACTTTGGGGGAGCCTCCTCGGGGACCCTCGAAGACGCGTTCAAAAACAAACTGACGCTCAAAGGCAAAGACAAAATGACCGGGCCGCCCCCGAAAACGAAAATCGGGGCGATCTAGGCCGTTTCGCCTCGAAGCCGCGGCACGAGATGGCCCGGTCGTCCTAATGAGGGCGGCCGGGCAGTCTCCCTACCCGCTGATCGGCCGAGCTGCCGGGCCGGCGCGCCCCAATAGACTGGGCGTCCCGCGCCCGTAGCTCAGTGGATAGAGCGCTCGCCTCCGGAGCGAGAGGTCGCAAGTTCGAATCTTGCCGGGCGCGCTGACGCTTTCCCAGCGCGGTGTGGCCGGGGCGCTTGCCCCGCCATGCGGGTGGTGCGGATTAGCGACTTAGCTCTGCCTGTAGCCGCGTTGCGAGGCGGACGGAGGCGTCGATCTCGACTTGGCGGATTGACACGCTCTCGACGCTGACCCCGAATGGGACGCGGACGCGCCGGCAGAATGCGATCAGCTCGATGGCCGTAGCTACTGCTTGGTCGTAGGACACTTCTAGGGTGTCCTCCGCGTGGCGCAGCTCGTTCTCGATCCAGCGCGGCACATCGACACCGAGCCACTGAACGAACTCCAGTGTCTTCACAGACCCGCAGACCGAGAACGTAAAGACGATCGGCGC
>JAOPZS010000101.1 GCA_025963965.1 Solirubrobacterales bacterium | reverse complement strand
ATCTCGCTCATGCTCGCTCCGCCGGCGGAGACCTTCTCCACGACGGCCTCGCGCAGTCCCCGGTTCAGGACGATCGCGCTGTCGAGCACGCGGGTCAGCTCGGCGCGCAGCACCGTGCAGGAGACGGTCGGGTCGCGTTCGTAGCGGTGGAGCGCTGCGCCCGTGATCGAGCGCAGCGGCTCGTAGCTCTCGAGCGTGGCGATCGCCTCGCGCAGGCTCACCGTTTCGGTGTCTGAGGCGTCGCCCCGGCGCGTCCAGCGCAATGCCGGTATCGACATGCCGGACGGCACGCGCCGCAGCCGAAAGGCGCACGTCGACCCGTCGACGGGATCCGTGCCATGGACATCGCGCAGCGCCTCCTGGGAAGGCGCCGGAAATGGCGCGGCGATGCTGTCGCTCGGCTCGACCGCCCGGCAGCGCCGCGCGCACGGCTCGGCGGCGAGGTACTGCTCGACGGCGAGCAGCGCATTTCTCGGGGGCTCGTCGAACGCCAGGTGGGCTATCAGCCGCTCCTCGCCGCCGTCCAGCAGATCACGGTCGATGACCAGCACCGTTCCGTTCGCGGCGGGCCGTGCGATCAGCTCGCGCGTCACGCCGTCCTCGTCTCGATAGCGGCGCAGGACCCTCGAACGCGGCCGGCGATCGGCGGGCGCTCGGCCGGCGGATCGGGCAATGTCGCCGCAGATCGTCGGCGTGGCGGTGCTCATCGGTGTCTCCTCACATTCGGGCGCCGCAGAAAGCGGTCGCTAGATGTCCCGGCGCCGTCTACGACCGTCCGGTCGAATGTGTCAGCGCGAGGAGCTGAAATGAGGAGAGGGGGATGCGTGCGGCGACTGCCGGTGCGTTTCGCTCCTGCTGTTACGCCGCGTCAGGCCTGCTGCTACGCCGCGTCAGGTATCTGCGTCGCCGCGAGCACGTTCGCCCGGAAGACGAGGTCGATCGCCGCGCGGATGCCGTCCTCTTCGGCGGCCAGCTTGCCCGCCACGCGCAGCGCCCGGCCGACCGTCTCGAGCGCCTCGCCGTCCTCGCCCGGGTCTGGATCCCGCGTCGCCGCGATCGCCATCTCGAGCATCGCCACCGCCTGCTCGACCACGCCGGTGAACAGCGCCGGGCCGACCAGGCTCGCATAGCCGTAGGCGCGCATCAGCCTGCCGGAGACCGTGATCGTGGGGCCGCGGCGCGGCGCGGTGACGGGGGGCAGCTCCTGCCCGTCGATCAGCGCCGCCATCGTCCCGCCGAGCACCAGCCGCGTCGTGTCCGCGTCGAGCCCCGCGTGCCGGGCTACGCGGAGGGCCATGTACAGCGTCGTCGCCGGCAACCCGTACGGGGGGTCTGAGGCGAACACGATCCGCTCCGCAGGGACGCGGGCGAACAGCTCGATCACGTCGAGCGGGAAGAAGCAGGACATGTCGTAGAGCACGGCTGGGTGCTCGGCGAGGCGCGTCGCGAGGATCCCCTGGTCGCAGATCGCGCCGTGGGCGAGGATCAGCGCCGCGCCGGGATGGCGAAGGGCGAGGTCGGCGAGGCCGTCGGCCAGCGGCGGCAGGCCGCGCCCGGCGTGGATCAGGACCGGCACGCTGGCTTCTTCCGCGAGCTTGAAGACGTCGTCGAGGTCGCCACCGTCGAACACGAAGTCCTGCGCCCGCGGGTGCAGCTTGATCCCCTTGGCGCCGTTGGCGAGGCTCCGTTCGCACTCGGCGAGCGGTCCTTCGGAGGGGTCCAGACGGCAGAACGGCACGAGCCGGCCTTCGCTTTCCGAGGCCCAGGCGAGCACGCGGTCGTTGGGCAGGCTGTAGGCCGGGCGCCGCTCCGGGTCGTGCAGCGGGAACACGCAGGCGCGCCGCGCTTCCGCCATGTCCAGCTGGCCGAGCAGCTGCTCGAGCGCCAACGAGCGCCCGTCCTCGTCGAGCCCGAGGTGGGTGTGGGCGTCGATCACTTCGGCGTCGGCGGGCCGCAGGCGAGCCGTCTCGGCGAGGAATGGCGCAAGCGCCTCGGCGTAGATCCCGTCGTTCACGCGCTGCACCCTATTCTGTCCCGGTGGCCTGGCAAGTCGTGATCGCAGGCGGCGGCTTCGGCGGCTTTTACGCCGCGCGGGCACTCGAGCGCCTGCTGCCGCTGCAGAGCGCGCGCGTGACGCTCATCAACGACGCCAACTACATGCTCTACACGCCGCTGCTGCCCGGTGCCGCCGGCGCAACGCTCGATCCTCGCCATGTCTCCGTGCCGCTGCGCTCCCAGCTGCGTCGCACGGAGCTGGTGATCGGCCGCGTTTCCTCGGCCGATCCCGGCGCCGGAACGGTCTCCGTCGAGCGCATCGACGGAGAGCGCGCGAGCTACCGCTACGACCACCTGGTCGTCGCGCTCGGCTCCGTCTCCCGCACGCTCCCGGTGCCCGGTCTCGCCGAGCACGGCATCGGCTTCAAGTCCCTCTCCGACGCGACCGCCCTGCGCAACCAGGTGCTGCGCTGCCTCGATATCGCCGAGTCCCTCGAAGACCCGGAGGAGCGCCGCGAGTACCTCGGCTTCGTGTTCGTCGGCGCCGGCTACGCGGGTGTCGAGGGTCTGGCCGAGCTGCAGGACTTCGCGGCTCAGACGATCGAGCTCTATCCGCGCAGCCGCGCACAGGGAATGCGCTGGGTTCTGGCCGAGGCACGGGAGCGGATCATGCAGGAGGTCCCGCGGACCCTGTCCGACTTCGCCGAAGCCGAGCTGCGCCGTCGCGGCATCGAGGTGCGCGTGAACACCACGCTCGAGCGCGTCGAGGCGCGCTCATCGACGCTGTCCGGCGGCGAAGTCATCCCCTCGCGCACGCTCGTCTGGACAGCTGGCGTGAAGCCGAGCCCGGCGGTGGCGCGGCTCGGGCTGCCGCTCGACGGCGGCGGCCGCATCGCGGTCGAGGCGACGATGCGCGTCGACCCCGCGACACTCCCGGCCGGCGCGCCGGCGGTGTGGGCGATCGGTGACGCTGCCGCCGTGCCCGACGCCTACGGGCAGGGGCGGCCCTCGCCCCCGACGGCGCAGCACGCGATCCGCCAGGGCCGGCTGGTCGCCCGCAACGTCGCGGGCGCGATCGGCGGGCGCGCGCCGAAGCCGTTCCGCTACCGCACCAAAGGCGTCGTCGCGGAGCTCGGCCAGGGCGAGGCGGTCGCGATCACACTCGGTATCCGCTGGCGAGGCCTCCCGGCGTGGCTGATCGCTCGGACCTACCACCTGCTGCTGATGCCCGGGATCGGCCGGCGGCTGCGGCTGCTGCTCGACTGGAACGTCGCGCTGCTGTTCGGTCGCGACACCTCCTCGCCGGGGCAGCTCGGCACTCCCGTGCCGCTCGAAGCGGAACGACCGCCGGGTTAGCTCCGGGCCGCGTATCCTGTAGGACGAGGATGGCGATAGTCGAGCAGATCAAAACCGACCTTCAGGGCGCCATGCGCGCTGGGGAAAAGGAAAAGGTCGGGGCCCTCCGGCTGGTCCTCTCCGAGCTGCAGAAGGCCGCCAAGGAGGGGAGCGACGACGAGCTCGCCGTGCTGCGCCGCGAGCGCAAGCGACGGCTGGAGGCGGCGCGGGCCTACCGCGACGCCGGGCGCGAGGACCTCGCCGGCGGCGAGGAGTCCGAGGGTGAGCTGATCGGCGGCTACCTGCCGGCCGAGCTCTCCGACGAGGAGCTGGGGGCGATCGTCGAGCAGGCCGTGCGCGACAGCGGCGCCGAGTCGCCCAAGGACATGGGGGCGGCGATGAAGAGCGCGATGGCCGCCGTCGACGGCCGCGCCGACGGCAAGCGCGTCTCCGGGCTCGTCCGCAGCGCGCTGCAAGGATGAGGACCCAGATCGAGCTATCCAACGACGTGGCCGCCGAGCTCGCCGGCAGCCAGGACTCGGTGCTGCGCGCCCTCGAGGCTCACCTCGACTGCCGCGTGTTCCTGCGCGGCAACATCCTCACGTTCGAGGGTGATGAGACCGAGACCGACGCCGGCGAGCGGGTCGTGCGCGAGCTCTCCGACCTGATCTCCCGCGGGCATCAGATCGGCCCTGGAACGATCACCGCCGTGACCGGCGCGCTCGACGCCCATGAATCGCCCGCGCGCGTGCTCGAGGACGTGGTCTGGTCGCACCGCGGACTGCGGGTGGCGCCAAAGACGGTCAACCAGAAGCGCTACGTGGACTCGATCCGCGAGAGCACGATCACCTTCGGCGTCGGCCCGGCCGGAACCGGCAAGACGTTCCTCGCCGTGGCGATGGCGGCCGCCGCGCTCTCGCGCCACGAAGTCAACCGGATCATCCTCACGCGCCCCGCCGTCGAGGCGGGCGAGCGGCTCGGCTTCCTGCCGGGCGACCTGATGGCGAAGGTCGACCCGTACCTGCGGCCGCTGTTCGATGCGCTGCACGACATGCTCGACCCGGAGAAGGTCTCCGCGCACATCGACCGCGGCGTGATCGAGATCGCGCCGCTCGCGTTCATGCGCGGCCGCACCCTGAACGACTCGTTCGTGATCCTCGACGAGGCCCAGAACACGACCCCCGAGCAGATGAAGATGTTCCTCACGCGCCTCGGCTTCGGCTCGCGGATGGTCGTCACGGGCGACATCACCCAGGTCGACCTGCCGCGCGAGCAGCAGTCCGGCCTGATCGCCGTCGGCGAGGTGCTGGGAGCGGTCGAGGACGTCGAGTTCGTGCGCTTCGGCGGTGAGGACGTCGTGCGCCACAAGCTCGTGCAGAGGATCGTCGAGGCCTACGACACGCACTCCCAGCGCGCAGCGCCCGCCGGCGTGCCGCAGGCTGCCGCGCCCGACCGCGCGATTCGCAGCGCCTGAGGGCGATGATCGAGGTTGAGGTGTTCGGCGAGCGCCTCGCCCCGGGCGCGCCCACGCGCGCCGAGACGGCTCGTCTGTGCGCGCTGGCCGCCGATCGCCGTGGTGTCGCCGACGGGCACGTCGCGATCGAGTACGTGGCGGCGGCGCGCATCACCGCCCTCAACGAGCGCCACCGCGAGAAAGCCGAGCCGACCGACGTGCTGTCGTTCCCGGTCGACGGCGTGGCCGAGATCGGAGAGGGGCCGGCGGACGCTCCCGGCCACCCGCGCGAGCTCGGCGACGTCGTGATCTGCCCCGCTCACACGGTCGATCTTCGCGAGGCGATCGTGCACGGCATGCTGCATCTGCTGGGCATGGACCACGAGACCGACTCGGGCGAGATGCTGGCGCTCCAGGACGAGCTGCTCAGGCAGGCCCGGCAGTGAGCCGCAGTGGCTTCGTGGCGCTCGCGGGACGGCCGAACGTCGGCAAGTCGACGTTCGTCAACGCCGTCGTCGGCGAGAAGGTCGCGATCGTCTCCGACCGTCCCCAGACGACCCGCCGCGCGATCCGCGGCGTCCACCAGAGCGGCGAGACCCAGATCGTGCTGGTCGACCTCCCCGGCGTCCAGCGGCCGCGCGACGCGTTGACCGCCCGCATGGCCAGGCGGGTCGAGCAGGAGGTGGAGGGCGCCGATGCGTCGCTCCTGATCCTCAACGCCCAGCAGGGCGTCGGTCCCGGCGACCGCTTCATCGCGCGCACGCTCGCGGCGACCGGGCGACCGGCGGCGATCGCCGTCAACAAGGTCGACCGGCTCGCGCGCGGGCCGCTGCTCGACGTCCTCGAGCAGGCCGCCGCGCTCGAGCTCGAGGGGGACGTCTTCCCGATCTCCGCGCGCACCGGCGCCGGCATCCCGGAGCTGATCGAGCATCTCGGCGCGCTGCTCCCCGAGGGACCGTTCATGTTCGAAGCGGGCACCTCCTCCGACCAGTCGCCCGAGGTGCTCGTGGCCGAGCTGATCCGCGAGGCGGCGATCCGGCGCACCTTCCAGGAGGTGCCGCACGCCGTCGAGGTGATCGTCGAAGAGATCGAATACGAGCGCGACCTGGTGCGTGTGCGCGCGCTGATCTGGGTCGAGAGCCAATCCCAGAAGGGCATCCTGATCGGCGCGCGCGGCGCGATGATCAAGGCGATCGGCACGGCCGCCCGCAAGGAGCTGCAGCGTGCGCTCGAGGCACGCGTGCACCTCGACCTGTCGGTTCGCGTGCGTCGCGACTGGCGTGCCGACGACGGCCTGCTCGACCGCCTCGGGATCAGCTGACGCGCGCCTGCTCGCGCTCGACGCCGCGCCCGAGCCGCGCGGCGAGCACGCTCAAGGCCTCGAGATCCAGCTCGCTCTGCCATAGGAACGGCAGGCCGAGCACCTCGAAGCCGCGCTTGCGAAGGCGCGTCACCTGGCCGTGCTGGAAGCTCGCCCGCCCATGCACCTCGCGCGCCGCCCGTGCCGCTGCGCCGGCCAGCGCCCGGCTCGCGCCGTTTCCACGTGCTTTCGCTCGCTCGCGCTCCGCGAGCCCTTCGATCGACTCCATCTCGACCGCGCTGAAGCGCCGCGGCAACAGGCCGTTGACGACCACGCCCGCGAGATCACGCCCGAGCGCGTCACGCAGACCGCCCTGCAACTCGATCGTCTCGGTCACGGCCATCTCGGTCCCCTGCGCGACGGCGACGTAAGCCGAGCGCGCGGGATCGGCGAGCAGCTCGCGCACGTGGCCCGTGTCGCGCACGATCGGCCCGACCCTCGCGATTTTCCCAAACGTCTCCGGCGAGCGCAGCATGCCGAGCGCGTGCCCGGTCGCCGGCGCGTCGAGGATCACAAGGTCGTGCTCGCCGCGGCGCCCGCGGCCCGAGCGCCCGCCGGTGAGCTTCCAGATCTTCACCATCGAGACGATCTCCCGCGCGCCGGGGGCGGCTGCGGCGAAGTACTGGAAGGTGCCGCTCGATGCGAGCACCCTCCCGGAGACGCGGCCTCCGAGCGCCTGGATCCACTCGAGCAGCGCCTTGTCGGGGTCGATGGAGATGCTCGACAGCCGCTCCGCCAGCCATGTCTCCTCGCCGGTCTGTTGAGCGGGACGGCCGAACAGGCCGGCCAGGCGCGCCTGCGCGCCGAACTCGACGACCAGCGTGCGCCGCCCGCTCTGCGCGGCGAGCAGCCCGAGCGCCGCCGCGATCGTCGTCTTGCCGACGCCGCCCTTGCCGGTGACGACGATCAGCCTGCGGTCGAGGATTCCCTGCATGCGCACCCAGTCTGTCTAAAACCGCGCCTCTCCGGCGGTACCTACAATCGTCGCAATGAGCGTGCAGCCGGCCGCAATCGACGATCTGATCGCCTTCGACGAGCAGGGGCTCGTGCCCTGCGTGGTGCAGGACTGGGCCAGCGGTGAGGTTCTGACGCTCGCGTACATGAATGCCGAGGCGCTGCGGCGCACGCGCGAGAGCGGCGAGCTGCACCTGTGGAGCCGCTCGCGCGGCGAGCAGTGGCACAAGGGCGAATCGAGCGGCAACGTACAGGCCGTGAGAGCGCTTCGCATCGACTGCGACGGCGACACCGTGCTGGCGCTCGTCGAGCCGGCCGGCCCGGCCTGCCACACGGGCGAGCGCACCTGCTTTCACCGTGGCCAGCTCGACCCGCCGGCTCCCCACGAGGTGCTCCCGGCGCTCGAGCGCACGCTCGCCGAGCGTGCCGCCACGCGTCCCGCCGGCTCCTACACCGTCGAGCTGCTCGCGGACCCGCAGCGGATCGGCGAGAAGGTGATGGAGGAGGCCGAGGAGGTCAGCCGGGCGGCGCGCGAGGAGAGCGACGAGCGCGTCGACGAAGAGGCCGCCGACGTGCTCTATCACCTGCTCGTGCTGCTGCGCAGCCGCGGGCGCTCGCTGAGCGATGCCGGGCGGGTGCTCGATGGCCGTCGCTCCTAGCCAGCCGCCCGGCGGCTCTCGCGTCGGCGCGCTGGAGATCTCACCGTCGCTGGCCGACGCGCGGGGGCTGGCCGACTCGCACAACCTGATTCCGCTGACTGTCAGCTTCGTCGAGGACTGCGAGACGCCGGTCTCGGCGTACCTGAAGCTGCGCGCGCTGGACCCCAGCGGGCCGTCCTTCCTGCTCGAGTCCGCCGAGCAGGGCCAGCGCGTCGGGCGCTGGTCGTTCGTCGGCTTCGAACCGCACGGGGTCCTGAGGTGGTCGCTCGCCGATGGCGGAGACCCCTACACGCTCGCAGCCGAGCGGCTCGCCGCCTTCGACCAGGCGCCACTCGCAGAGACGGGCGCGCTCGCCCCGTTCGCGGGGGGCGCGGTCGGGGTGTTCGGCTACGACCTCGTCCGGGCCGTCGAGCCGCTGGGAGAGCCCAACCCGGATCCGGTCGGCATGCCCGACCTGGCGCTGATGCTGACCGACGGGATGCTGATCTTCGACCACCTCAAGCACACGATCACGATCCTCGTCAACGCCAACCTCGTCGCCGAGCCGGACCTCGAGCGCGCCTACGCGCAGGCCGCCGCTCGGATCGTCGAGGTTCGCGAGGCGCTGACCGGTCCCGTGCCCCGTGAGCCGCCACGCGCGCCACGTGAGATGCCCGAGTTCCGTTCGAACATGCCGCGCGAGGACTTCGAAGCGATCGTCGCGCGGATCGTCCGCTACATACACGCCGGCGATGCCTTCCAGGTCGTGCCCTCCCAACGCTGGTCGGCCGCCAGCCCGGTCGAGGGGTTCTCGATCTATCGCGGCCTGCGCACCGTCAACCCGAGTCCCTACATGTACTTCCTGGACTTCGGCGACTTCCAGATCGCCGGCGCGAGCCCTGAGCCGCTGTTGACTGTCAGCGGCCGCGATGTCTCAACCAAGCCGATCGCGGGCACACGACCGCGCGGGGCGAGCCCGGAGGAGGACCGCCGGATCGCCGCGGAGCTGCTGAGCGACGAGAAGGAGCGCGCCGAGCACGTGATGCTCGTCGATCTCGGGCGCAACGATCTCGGCCGCGTCTGCGAGTACGGCAGCGTGCGAGTCGACGAGCTGATGGAGATCGAGACATACAGCCACGTGATGCACATCGTCTCCTCCGTCTCGGGCACGCTGCGCGCGGATGTCGGCGCGCTCGACGCGCTGCGCTCGGTGCTGCCCGCCGGCACCCTGTCAGGCGCGCCGAAGGTACGGGCGATGCAGATCATCGACGAGCTCGAGCCGGTCAAGCGCGGCGGCTACGGCGGTGCGGTCGGCTACCTCAGCTACGGGGGCGATCTCGACACGGCGATCCACATCCGCACGGTCGTCATCAAGGACGGTCTCGCCCACATCCAGGCCGGCGGCGGCACCGTCGCCGACGCACGGCCCGACTACGAGTTCGACGAGTCGGTCGCCAAGATGAGCGCGCCGATGCGCGCGATCGCTCTGGCCTGCGAGCAGCCGGACTGGCCGTGAGATGCCGATGAAGGTCCTCGTTCTCGACAACTACGACTCGTTCACGTACAACCTCGTCCAGTACCTCGGTGAGCTGGGGGCGGAGGTGGAGACGGTGCGCAACGACCGCGCCGGCGTCGACGAGCTGCTGGAGGGCGGGTACGAGCGCTGCGTGGTCTCGCCCGGGCCGTGCACGCCGAACGAGGCGGGCATCTCGCTGGAGCTCGTGCGGCGCTTTCCCGAGGCGGGCATCCCGACGCTGGGCGTGTGCCTTGGCCACCAGTCGATCGCCCAGGCCTTCGGCGGCGCCGTCAAGCTGCACGAGCCGGTCCATGGCAAGGCGACGACGATCGAGCACGACGGGCGCACGATCTTCGCCGGGCTCGGGCAGGGCCTGACGGTCGGGCGCTATCACTCGCTGGTCGTCGAGGACGAGCTGCCCGACTGCCTGCAGGAGTCCGCCCGCGGCGGCGGCGTGCTGATGGGGCTGCGCCACCGCGAGCTGCCCGCCGAGGGAGTCCAGTTCCACCCCGAGTCGGTCCTCACCGAACGGGGCCACGAGCTGCTCGCGAACTTCCTGGAGCGTCGCTAGAGATGTCCGACCCGGTGCTGACAGGCGCGATCGACGCGCTCGCCTCGCGGCGCGACCTCTCCAGCGACGAAGCCGCGGCGGTGCTCAGCACGATCATGCACGGCGACGCCTCGGAGATCCAGATCGCGGGCTTCCTGATCGCGCTGCGCACCAAGGGCGAGACGGTCGAGGAGCTGGCGGGCCTCGCGCGCACGATGCGCGAGCTGGCCGCGCACGTGCCGACCGACCGCGCCGACCTGCTCGACACGGCGGGCACCGGTGGCGGACGCAGCACCTTCAACGTCTCGACCACGGCGGCGCTGATCGCGGCCGGCGCCGGCTGCGCGGTCGCCAAGCACGGCAACCGCTCGGCGACAAGCCGCTCTGGATCCGCCGACGTGCTCGAGGCGCTCGGCGCGCGGATCGATCTCGGACCGGCGCAGGTCGCCGCCTGCATCGACGAGGCAGGTTTCGGCTTCATGTTCGCGCCGGCTCACCACCAGGCGACGCGGTTCGTGATCCCGGTGCGCCACGAGCTCGCGGTGCGGACGATCTTCAACCTGCTCGGCCCGCTGACCAACCCGGCCGGCGCGAGCCGTCAGCTCGTCGGCGTCTCGGACCCGTCCTTCCTCGAGAAGATCGGCGGCGCGCTGGCGCGCCTCGGCGTCGAACGCGCGCTCGTCGTCTCCAGCGAGGACGGCCTCGACGAGGTCTCCTGCTCGGCACCGACGCGGGTCGTCGAGCTGGCCGGCGGCGAGCTGCGCAGCTACGTCCTCGCACCGCAGGACGCCGGCGTGGAGCCCGACGGCGGCGAGCTGCTCGCCGGCGGGACGCCCGCGGAGAACGCCGCGCGCACCCGCGCGATCCTCGAGCCCGGCGCCAGGGCGCCCGCGGGCGAGGCGCTGGCGGTGATCAACGCCGGCGCGGCGATCTACGCGGCCGGCGTGGCGGCCACGATCGCCGAGGGCGTGCAGGCCGCGCGCGAGGCGATCGCCGACGGTCGCGCGCTCGCTTCGCTCGAAGGCTTCGTTGCCGCGTCCGTGCGCCACGCGCCGAGCGAGGCCGCCAGATGAGTGGCGCGACCGGAACGGTGCTCGACAGGATCCTCGCCGAAACGCGCGAAGCCGTGGCACGCCGGCGCGCCGAGCTGCCGATCGACGAGCTGGCCCCCGCCGCGGCGGCCGGAGGCCGGCGCTTCCGCGACGCGCTCGCCGCCCCCGGCATCGGCGTGATCGCAGAGTTCAAGCGCCGCTCCCCGTCGGCCGGCTCGCTCGGCGATGCACCCGACCTGGAGCAGGTCCTCAGCGCCTACGCTTCCGGCGGCGCCGTGGCCGCATCGATCCTCACCGAGGGCCCCAATTTCGGCGGCTCCCTCGACGACCTGCGGCTGGCGCGCAGCGTCAGCGACCTGCCGCTGCTGCGCAAGGACTTCGTCGTCGACACCTACCAGTTGCACGAGGCGCTCGCCGCCGGCGCCGACGCGGTGCTGTTGATCGTCGCGGCGCTCGGCGACGCGGAGCTCGCCGAGCTGCACGGTGCCGCCACCGCGCTCGGCCTGGACGTGCTCGTGGAGGTTCACGACGCCGCCGAGCTCGAGCGGGCCGCGGCGCTCGGCGCGAGGATCATCGGCGTCAACAACCGCGACCTGCGTGACTTCTCCGTTGACGTCGAGCGCACCTCACGGCTGATGGCGGCGATGCCGCCCGGCGCGCTCGTCGTCTCGGAGTCGGGCATCTCCTCGGCGGCGCAGCTCGCGGCGCTCGAGCGGGCGGGAGTCCACGCCGTGCTCGTCGGCGAGACGCTGATGCGAGCGGCCGACCCGGCCGCGGCGCTGGCCGAGCTGAGATCCTCCTGAGCCGCGCGCCGACCTGCGATCCTCTGAGCGCTTTTAGGAACTCTCTGCCGCGCCTTTATATCCCCTTCACACCCCCTGCTCATCCTTCCGTGACATGAAACGCATGTTCGCCATCCCGCTCGTCTCCGCCATG
>JAOPZS010000054.1 GCA_025963965.1 Solirubrobacterales bacterium | reverse complement strand
ACGCTCGCGACGGCGGCCGGCGCCGGCAGGAGCGCCGCGCCCGCCGGTGCACCTGGTGGGTCGCCCGGCGCCGCGCCGCGCGAGTTCTCCCCGGGCTAGGACTGCGGGAAGACGCGCATCAGCTTGCGCAGTGCCAGCGGGTTGCCGCGCGGGCGCAGTCGTCCCGTCGCGACCGCCTGCAGCGGGTTCAGCCGCTGGCCGACGATGTCCGCCCAGTCCTGCCAGGACAGGCGCAGGCGCAGGTCCGGGCGCTCGGCCTCGCCCTGCACCGCCGCCGTGGAGCCGTTGTCTACGCGCAGGTGCCAGGTCGATATGTCCGGGTCGGTGAACTCCCACTGGAACGTCACCGGCCGGCTCAGGCCGTGGCTCGGGTCGACCTGTCGCGTGATCGTGTCGAACATCAGCGCCACCGTCTCGGGATCGCGTCTCGTCGGGCCCTCGCGCACGCCGAGGATGCCGGCTTTGGCCAGAGCCCGTCCGCGCTGGGAGAGCTCCAGCGGCGTCAGTCCCGGCGGCAGCAGCGGCGGTCCCGGCAGAGACTCGACGGGCAGGCCCGCCGAGCGCAGCTTCGTCGTCATCGATGTCAGGCCTTCCACCCCGACCTCGTCGAACGTCGCGCCGAAGGTGGTGATGTAGCGCTCGTCCCAGCCCGGCGGCATCAGCACCTGGGCCGTGTAGCGCGTCACGTCGCGCAGCAGCGCCGCGACCGCCTTCGGCACCCCGACGGGGTCTTCCCGGGCGAGGTCCGACAGCAGCTTCACGCCGAAGCCGATGTGGCGCTGCTCGTCGGCGGCGATGTTCTCCATGCCCGCCCGGAACGCCGGCAGCTGGTCGCGTCGCTCGAGATAGCTGCAGATGAAGTGCTGCCCCGGCTGTGCCAGCGAGGCCTCGATGACCACGTGGTAGAGCGTCACAGCCGCCGCCAGCTTCGCCGGTGAGCGGTCGGCGCGAAGCTCGTCGGCCATCGTGTCGAGCCGGTCGAAGATCTTGCGGAAGCCGGACGTGAGCTGCGGGCGGATCGCCTGCAGTCCGCTGGCCATCGAGCCGTCGCCGATCCCACAGACCTCGTGCATGAAGCGCTTGAAGAACACAGCGTGGCGCGCCTCGTCGACCTGCTGGGTGGCCAGGAAGTACTTCTGCTCCTCGCGCGGAGCCGCGTCGATGTAGGGCGACAGGTTGTCGGCGACAGCGTCCTCTCCCCAGAAGAACAGGCAGTAGTTCCAAAGGGCCGCCTGGCGCTCGAACTCCGTGAAGTCCTCGCGCCACTGGCGCGCGTCCTCGCTGAAGTCGAGCTCCGTCGCACGCCACTGGCCGCGCTCCCAGCGCGCGTAGAGGTCCTCGTAGGAGATCGCGTCCGTCGGCAATGTGCCGACGTCCGACGTCGGGGCGCTCGCGGTGGCCATCGTCTTCTCCTATCGCGTTGGAATAACGAACATTATCGAAATAGCGCCCGCTCTGTCAAGTAAGATCCTGGGATGGCCGGCACCCCCTCGACGCGACTGACGCGCGAGCAGAGTCGCGCGAACACCCGCGAGCGGCTCCTGGCGGCAGCCCGCAGCGTGTTCGCCCGGAGCGGCTTCCACGGCGCCTCGGTCGAGGAGATCGCCTCCGAGGCGGGCTTCTCGACGGGCGCGCTCTATTCGAACTTCGAGGGCAAGGAGGACCTCTTCCTGGTCCTGATGGAGCGCGAGATCGAGGAGCACGCGCAGGAGATCGCCGGTGCCGTGCGCGAACGTGCCTCGATCTCCGAACGGGCCGCAGGCGGTGCCCGGCAGTGGATGACGATGATCGAGCGCGAGCCCGAGGCGCTGCTGCTGTTCATGGAGTTCTGGGCGTACGGCGTGCGCGACGCACGCGTGCGTCCCAAGGTCGCCGCGCGGTTCGCGCAGATGCGCCAGGTGCTGACGGGCCTGATCGCCGACGGCGTCCGCGACTTCGATCTCGAGCTGACGATCCCGGCCGAGCAGCTGGCCGTCGCGATCGACGCGCTAGCCGACGGGATCGCGCGTCAGAAGCTGGCGGACCCGGAGGCGGTGCCGGACGAGTTGATGGGGAAGGTCCTGTCGCTGCTGCTGGCCGCTGTCACGCGCCCGGCCGGCGGCACAGACACGCGTAGTGAAGCGTGAACGCGCGGCGGGCGAGCGACGGCGCGAGACGGTCCAGGGCGGCTCGCCCGGCCCACTTCAGCCCGGCGCGCGTTTGGCCCGCGGCGCCGGTCGCGAAGAAGCGGTGGACGGCCAGCGGCAGCGGGTCCTGCAGCTCCGCCGCCACGGTCAGCCCGGCAGCTGTGGCGATGCGCCGGGCGCCGGCGCGGTCCAGGCGCTGCAGGTGGCCGATCTCGTTGGCGTGGACGCGCTTGTGGGGGCGCCGCGCCGACCAGTTCGCCTCGAGCGGCACCTCGAAGAGAACCGCCTGGCAGACCCGCGCGACCTCTCCCAGCAATGCGGACGGCTCCTGTACGTGCTCGAGCACGTGCGAGAGGATCCCCAGCTCGTAGGAGTCGTTCTCGAGCGGCAGCGAGACGCCGTCGTAGAGAGAGATGTCCGAGTCGCCGATGGCGCGCCTCGCGATCGCCGCGGCCGGCTCGCTGATCTCCACCCCGCCCAGCCGGCCGCCGAAGCCGCGCCGCCGCAGCTCCACGAGCAGCGCGCCGTCGCCGCAGCCGACGTCCAGCGTGCTCCCTGGCGCCAGGCCCGCGCGCCGGCACAGCTCGACCACGTGGTCGGCCTTGCCCACCGCCCCGAGCGCCCGCCAGCGCGCGTACACGTCCGCCTCCGGCCCGCGGTGCGAATAGGCGCGCTCGTAGAAGTCGATGAGGCTGGCCGAGTCCTCCACCCGTGTGATTATCGTTGCCGCGATGACCGCCAAGCTCACGGCGTCCGTGCGCGGGGCGCCCGCGACGGTCCCAGCTCTCGCCGCGCTCGTGCTGTGCATCGCCTGGGCGACCGATCAGGCCGGCTATCCGGTCACGCACTGGGCGCCGGGCGGCCTGATCCTGCTGGGGTTGCTCGTGATCGCCGCCGTAGCCGTGCGCCGGCCGCTCTCGAGCATCTCGGCTCCTGTGCGCGTGGCCCTCGGCTGCCTGGTCGCCTACACGGCGTTCAGCTACCTCTCGATCCTCTGGGCGCCCGCGCCCGGCGACGCGCTCGAAGGAGCCGACAGGACACTGCTGTACCTGCTCGTCTTCGCGCTGTTCGCGAGCTGGCCGCAGCAGGGCGTCACAGCCGCGGCGCTGCTGCTGATCTGGACCCTGTCGGTCATCGGGCTGGTGCTGTTTGTGCTCCTGCATATCGACGGCGCCTCCGCCTCGGAGCTGCCGGCGCTGCTGCCGGGGGGGCGCCTCACGTTCCCCAGCGGCTATGCGAACGCGAATGCCGCCGAGTGGATGATGGCTTTCTGGCCGGCCGTGCTGATGGCTCGCGAGCGGCGTCTGCCATGGGCGCTGCGGGGCCTGCTCGCAGGCGGCGCCGTGTTGCTGGCGGACGTCACGCTGCTCAGCCAGAGCCGCGGCTCGCTGTACGCGACCCCCGTGATGCTGATCCTGGTGTTCGCGCTGCTGCCGAAACGCACGCGGTCGTTCGCGCTGCTCGTGCCGGTCGCCGCCGCGATCGCCGCCACGACCACCGCAGTGCTGCGGGTCGGCGACCACCTGCGCGGAGGGCAGGTCGTCCAGGCGAACCTCCACCACGCCGTCGGCGACGCCCTGCTCGCCGGGCTCGTCGTCGCATTGGTGGTTGCCGCCGGTGCGGCCGTTGAGTCCCGGCGGACGCTCTCCGCGGGCGACGGGCGCCTCGTCCACCGCCTGACGGCCGCGGCCGCGATCGCGGCTTTGCTCGCTGTCCTCGCGGTCGGGCTGGCCGCCGCCGGCAACCCCGTGCACCGCGTCGAACATGCCTGGAACTCCTTCAAGGGGGGCTATGGCGAAGGCGGCGGCGCGCGCCTGCTCAGCGGCCTCGGCTCGAACCGCTACGACTTCTTCCGCGTCGCGCTCGACGAATTCAAGGCGCACCCGGTCGGCGGCATCGGCGTCGACAACTTCCAGCAGCAGTACCTGCGCAACGGCAGGAGCGCAGAGACGCCCCGCTATCCGCACAGCGTCGAGTTGCGAGCGCTCGCGCAGACGGGGGTGATCGGCGCGCTCCTTGCGATCGCGGGCCTCGGCGCCGCGCTGATCGCCGCGATGCGGGCCGCGCGAGGGCCCGACCGACTCGGTGCTGCCGTCGCTGCCGCCGCGCTGGCGGGGTTCGGATACTGGGTCGTCCACGGCTCGGTCGACTGGTTCTGGGAGTTCGCCGGCCTCGGTGCGCCCGCCTTCGCCCTGCTCGGTCTGGCCTGCGCGCTCGATCCGGCCGGGCGTGGCCGGCGTGACCCAGCCGCTGCGCCCGATCCTGCCGCTGCACCAGACCCTGCCGCTGCGCTCGACCCAGCCGCCGCGGCCGACCCTGCCGCCGCGCCCGACCCAGCCGCTGCACCCGCCCGGGGACCGGTCGCAGCCGCTCCCGGGCAAGCCGGGAGCTCGACGCGGCGGCGCATCGCCGTTTCACCCCGCGGGGCCTTGCTCGCCGGGGCCGCGTTGGCGGTGGTCGCCGCGGCGCTCGCCTTCGCCGGTCCGTGGCTCAGCCAGCTGCAGGTGCAGACCGCGGCACGCGAATGGCCGAAGAACCCCTCGCGCGCCTACAGCCGGCTCGACCAGGCGGCAGGTCTCGATCCGCTCAGTGACGAGCCCTACCTCGTCGCGGGGTCGATCGCGCTGCGGCTCGGCGAACTGGGACGGGCCGACGAGCAGTTCGCCAAAGCGCTGGGCCGGGTGCCCGACGACGCCTACGCCGCGCTGGAGCGCGGCGCGATCGCCTCGACGCTCGGGCGCCGCGCCGAAGCAAGGAGGCTGCTCGTCCGCGCCGCGTCGCTGAACCCGCGCGACCCCCTGACGCGCGAAGCGCTGCGGCTCGTGAACCAGGGCAGGGGTGTCAGCGTGCAGGCGCTCAACCGGCTGATCCTCGAAAAAGCAAAGCAGCTCACGTGAGCGACGGAGATGCCTAACAGTTGAAATCAGCCTCGACAGGCGGCTCGACCTTCGCTAGCTTATGTGCATCTCGTCAATCGCCGATGCTCGGGCCGGGGGGCTCCGCCGAAGGTGCCAGCCGGGCGTGGCGAACGCGATCGAGTGGGCATGGAATGCGGGCGTTTTCGTCCGGGCCGATGAAGGGAACCCAAGGTAGGGACAATGGGTAGTAAACGCATAACCACCGCGGCCGCGGTCGCGGTCTTGCTGACTTGTATCCCGGCCGGCGCGGCAAGCGGAGCAAGCACGCTGTTGAGCGGCTACGGGGGGCCCGGGGCCGGCAACCAGGCGATCCTCGGCTCCACGCTCGTCGGCGGCTCAGGCAAAGGCGCTGGTGGCGGCGGCGCCGGTTCGCAATCTGTCTCCTCCGCCTCCCCCGCTTCGATCGCGTTGCCCCAGGGCGCCGGGACAGGCACCTCGCACAGGCGCTCACAGCCGGCGGTGCCGCGCGGCACAAAGTCATCCGGTGCCGGCAATGCATCCAAATCTTCATCTCCTGCGTATACGCCGACGACTGCCTCCTCGGACCGGGCCGGCGGGGGCAAGGGCCTCGGGCTCACCGGCGGCGACGTCGTCTACATAGTCCTGGCGTTCGGCGCTCTCGCGCTGACCGCGGCGATCACCCGGCGCTTTGCGAGGCGCCCGGGCGGAGCGGGTAGGACGCAATAAGACCGATAGCGGCTAAAGGGATGCCAGCCAGCACCCGAGTAGTCATCTAAGGACGGAATTCCGCCAGCAATGGATCGCGCGCGCGTCACCCAACAGACCACCTCGAGCACCATCTCGCTGCGCAGCGAGCTGCTGCACGACGCCCCCAGCCCGCGTGCCCTGCGCACCGGCACCTTCTACGGGCCCCTGCAATGGGCGCTCGAGGGGCCCGGATGGGGGGTGGTGCGGCCGGTCAGCGACTTCGCGATGGTCTGGATCGCATTGGTCATCGCCCTCGGCGGCGTCTCGCCGCTGGTGCACATCGACTCGGTGAGGGCTCCCCTGCTGGTCCTGCCGTTCGTCGTCGTGCTGCTGTTCTACATACGCGGCCTCTACAGGACGAAGATGCGCACGCAGATCCTCGACGGGATCGTGCCCGTGATCAGCGGCGTCTCGGTAGCTGCGATGGGCGTCGCTGTGCTGGGGATCCTCTTCAACCACGAGCTGCCCGAACAGGGCCAGTGGATCCACGCCTGGTTCTACTCGCTCGTCGGCGTCGGCCTCGGCCGCACGCTGCTCGCGCTCGCCCAGCGCCGCGCCCGCGCGCAGCGCCTGATCGGCAAGCCCGTCCTGATCATGGGTGCCGGCGTCGTCGGCGCACAGGTCGCGCGGCGCCTGGAGAATCACCCCGAGTACGGCCTCGCCCCGGTCGGCTTTCTCGACGAGGACCCCCGCTCGGTCGCCGAGGTCGGTGGCCGCGAGGTCCCCGTGCTGGGCACGATCGACGATCTCGAGGACGCCGTCGACCGGACCGGCGTTCGCAACCTGATCGTCGCCTTCTCCTCGGTCGCTGACGCGCGCGTCAGCCGCTTGATTCCGCGCTGCCAGGAACTCGGGGTCGACGTCTCGGTCGTGCCTCGCATGTTCGACCTGATCAACGACCGCGTCGGATACGACACGGTCGGCGGGCTGCCACTGCTGTCGTTCACCGCGATCGACCCCAGGGGCATGCAGTTCGCCATCAAGCACGCGCTCGACCGCGTTCTCGCCGCGCTGCTCCTGATCGTCTTCTCACCGGTGCTCGTGCTGACGGCGTTCGCCGTCAAGCTCTCGAGCCCTGGTCCCGCGTTCTTCAAGCAGCGCCGGGTCGGCCGCGACGGGCGCGTCTTCGACTTCTACAAGTTCCGCTCGATGCGCGAGGTCCCGCGCAGCGAGGACGGCGCCGAGGCCAGCGCGCTGGACTTCCTGCTGGCGGGTGACGTCGCGCCGGGTGGCGTCGAGGGCGCAGACAGACGCACCGCCGTGGGGCGCTTCATGCGCTCGACCTCGCTCGACGAGCTGCCGCAGCTGTTCAACGTGCTGCGCGGCGACATGAGCCTCGTCGGGCCGCGCCCGGAGCGTCCAGAGTTCGTCGAACTGTTCCGCAACGACATCATCCGCTACGGCGACCGCCACCGCGTCAAGTCCGGGATCACCGGCTGGGCGCAGGTGCACGGCCTGCGCGGTCAGACCTCGCTTGCCGAGCGGGTCGAGTGGGACAACTACTACATCGCTCACTGGTCGATCGGGCTGGACCTGAAGATCCTCGCCCTGACGCTCGTCGCGCTGTTCCGCAACGCCGGCTAGATCGCTGCGATCCGGCGCCGCGACGCCGTTCGCTCAGCCGTCCTCGTCAGACGCTCTTGGTGGCCGCCCGCGACGGGCCGGTCCAGTACTGGTAGACGCGCACCCGCAGCCCGCTCGTGCCGAGCACCGGCGGGATCGCGACCGAGTATTCGTTGAAGCGGTTCTGGATGAACAGCGCGCGGAAGCGCAGCTTGCCGCGCTGGAAGGCTTCCAGCTGCATGAAGTCTCCGACCGGTCCGCTGCCGCTCGCGATGATCTGCGAGCCGCGGCGGCGCAGGCGCAGCGTGACCGCGCTGAACGGCCCGAGGGGATTGTCGAAGGCTTCGCTGAGCGCGTTGAAGGAGCGCTTGTGCCGGCCGCTCCCGTTCAGGGCGCCGAAGCTTTCGGCGCGCGAGTCCTGCAGCTTGTAGACGGTCGCGGCCGCCAGGTATGGAGCTCGCGACATCTCGCGCAGTGCGTTGCGCAGGTTCAGCGCCTGCGTCTTGCTCGTCACGCAGGCCTGTTCCTGCTCGGTCTTGCGACCGGGCCAGCAGCTGGTCCAGCCGAACTCGTCAAGCCACAGTGGCTTCGCGTCGCCGTTCGCCGTCTGCGTTTCGCGGATCGAGCGCAGCGAGCCGAGCGTCAGGTTGTAGTAGTGCACCGACAGCCCGTCGTAGAAGCCCTTGATCCCGGCCGCGTACAGCGCTTTCAGGAAGTTCCCGTTGGAACCGACCAGCGAGCCGCCGAGGACCGTGATGCCCGGCGCCACGCTCTTCACCGCCGGGTAGGCGGCGCGCAGCAGCCGCGCGTACTTGACGGCCTTTTCCGGCCCGGCGAAATACTGTTCGTTGGACTGATCGGGCTCGTTCCAGACCTCGATCGCCGCCAGGCGGCTTCCGTAGCGCTGAGCGAGCGCCGTCAGCACGGCCGCGTACGCGGCATCGTTGCTCGGAGGCCACGATCCCGCGCCGTCGCTGTGCCCGGACGAGCAGCCGGCGCGAACAGCCGCCGGCGCAGAGGATGCCCAGCACGGCGTGCTGGCGACGGTCGCGACGATCTTGATGTGGGCCGCTTCGGCGTCGGCGACGAGACGGTCCGTGAACGCCAGCGCGCGCGGATCGAGCCCCGGGCCGGACGGCTCGAGCGCCGACCACGAGAAGTCCGCCCGGACCAGCCGGGCGTGCAGCTGCCTGGCATCCGCGATCTCGCGGTCGGCCTGAGCCGGTGTCGAGGCGCTGTTCAGGCCAGGGATGTTGACGCCGCCGAGAAAGCCGCTCGAGGCGTGCGCGGCCGCCGCTGGCAGGACCGTCGCCGCCATCGCCAGCACGGCGGCGAGCCTGCGGATTGCGCGATGCATGTCGACAAGATAGTCAGGCGGAGGCGCCGCCCCCGCCGGTCCTCCTCCCTGCAATGCGCCGCCCGCAGGCCGCTACGCTTCTGCCGGCATGTCGCCCACGTGGATCTGGATGCAGATTGCGATCGTCGTTTTCGTCGTGATAGGGATGGTCGTCGCGATCACGAAGCTCGCCTGAGCCGGCCGCGTGGGCGCAGCAACCTCGCGTGAGCTAGCCGCGCCGGCGCAGCCACGACGGCCGGCGGCTTGAGGGCGGCGGTGTGGCGCTCGCGGGGCGCCGCGGGATCTCGCCGCCGCCGAGGATCGCCGCCGGCACCTCCCGTGTCAGCCAGTCCTCGAGCCCGGCGCGTCCCGTCTCGGCCAGCTCGGCGGCGATCGACGGAGGCCGGTGCACGGCGTCGTGTGCGTCGGAGGCGACGTTGTGGGCAAGGCCGGCGTCCAGCAGCCCAAGCGCCAGGCGCCGCGCCTGCGAGCCGAAGCGCCCGACCAGCGACCCCGAGGTCAGCGAAGCGAGCACGCCGGCGTCGATGAGGGATTCGAGCAGCGCCGGGTCGCGGTGGAAGGCGGGGCAGCGCTCAGGATGGGCCAGCAGCACCCTGTGGCCGAGCCTGTGCAGGCCGGCGATCGTCGCATCGATTCCGCCGAGCATGCCGCTGAAAGGCGGCTCTACGAGCAGCCAGGGCCCGTCGCCCAGGCACAGGCCGGCGAGCTCCTCGGGCTCCAGCTCGGCGACCCGGGTGACCGCGACCTCGGCGCCGACGCGCACCTCGACGCCGGCCTCCCGCTCACCGCGGGCCCTCTCGAGCTCTCCCGCAGCCGCTGCGATCGTCGCCGTGTCGTTGCGGTAGCGGGAGCTGACGTGCGGGGTCGCCATCAGCGTCGTGATCCCCGCCGCCGCGGCGGCCCGCAGCAGCTCCAACGACCCCTCTGTCGAGCGCGGTCCGTCGTCGATTCCGGCCAGCACGTGACTGTGCATGTCGATCACTCGCCACCCCCGCTCCGTGCCAGTGTCTCCAGGCGTCCGGCGACCGGCGCGGGCAGCGCGCGCACGAGCTGCTTGCCCCGGTGGCGCAACACGAGCGGCGCCAGCTCCGCGCGCGTGGCCGGCCAGCGCCGGTTGCGCACGATCAGCCCGCCCCACGTGAGCGTGTCCTGATCGTCGGCGAATCGCAGCTTGTACTCGTGCGTCCCCACGCCGAGGTCCAGACGCCGCTCGCCGCGTCCGATCGCGTCTTCGAGCGCCGCCAGGATCGTGAGCATCGACGGCTTCAGGTCGGCGTGCTGCTCGGACCAGCCCCCGTTCCAGTACTTCACCTCGCCGCCGGCCGCCAGGAACAGCTGAACCGAGATCGGCCGGCCGTCGATCTCCGCGACCCACAGCCGCAGCCGGTCCGGCCCCAGTGCCGCCGCGGCGCCGGTCAGCAGCTCCGGCACGCCCGCCCGCGCGAGCCCCGACTCGCCTCGGCCGCTCCAGCGCGCGCGGTGCAGCGCGAGCATCGCCTCGAGCCCGGCGCGCACCTCCCGTGGCTCGCGCAGCATCCGCACGCCCCCTCCACGTGACTCCAGACGGCGGCGCATGCGCCGCATCTGCGAGCGGAAGTTGCTCGAGCGGCTCGCCATCCAGCCGTCGAAGCCGCCATCGACCGGCAGCGTCACCGCCGGCGCCGGAAGCGCGGAGTTGCGATACGGCGCGAGCCTCGCCCGCCCGCACGGGCCCGCCGCAAGCAGCCGCCGCCAGCGGGATCCGGCCGGGACCGCCTCGAAGGCGATCAGGTCCGGCCGCGGGCGGAGCGTTCCGATCGCGCGACGCAGCGCGGCTGCGACCTGTCGCTCACGGCCCGGCGCGCACAGCAGATCGACCCGGTCGGAGATCTCGGCGCCGAGGAAGCGGATGTCGACGCGCCCGCGCGGGCCGCGCCCGACGAACCACGGCGCCAGCGCGATCAGCCGCTCGTCCTCGCGCACGGCCACGATCCGCAGTCCGGCGCCCGCGGGTGCCATGGCGCGCCACCACGGCAGCATCCAGCCGGGGGCGCACAGCGGCAGAGACGCCTCACGCGCCAGCTCGTCCCAGGCCGGCGCGATCGCCCGGGCCCCGGCAAGATCCGCGATGACTTCTCCGCGCGCCATCGGACGCCCCACCTTAGTCCCCCGCGGGGCGGCCGCCGATCGGGCGGCGGGGATATGATCGCGCCGCGGCCATCGAAGGGCCGCCAGGCGAGCGGGCGAGGAGGTCGGGATGTTCAAATCGATCGTGGTGGGGACAGACGGCTCGGAGACCGCCGAGCAGGCCGTACGCCAGGCGGTGGACCTGGCTCGCGACGTGGGGGCGAAGGTCGAGCTGGTCAGTGCCTACGAGCCGGTCTCCTCCCAGCGGCTCGGCGAGGAACGCAGGCAGGCGCCGGAGGATCTGCAGTGGACGATCAACCCCCGCGAGGATGTCGACGCGACGCTCGAGGCGGCCGCCGAGGTGGCCCGCGGGGCGGGCGTCGACGTCAGGACGTACGCGCGCCAGGGAGACCCGGCCGACGCGATCCTCGACGTGGCCGAGGAGCAGGAGGCCGACCTGATCGTCGTCGGCAACAAGGGCATGACCGGAGCCAAGCGCTTCCTGCTCGGCTCCGTGCCGAACAAGGTCAGTCATCACGCCCCCTGCTCGGTGCTGATCATCCGCACCGTATAGGTCTGCTGCTCAGCCGCCGGCGGCGTGCGGGCGCAGGCTACGCAGCTTTTGCGTCGCGATCCAGCCGTCGTCGCGCACGCGGCGCAAAGGGCCGGCGCCGGCGACGTTGAAGCGCCGGGCAGTCCGCGCCGGGTCCGCGAGGTCACGCAGCAGCGGTCCGACCCGGCCGCGGCGGACCTGCCGAGCGGTTCGGCGCAGGCTGAGGCCCTTCTCGGCCGGCAGATGCCACAGTCCGATCGTCTCCGGATCGGGGACGGGCACAGCCTGGCTGCGCGGTCCCGTGGTGATGCGCCTGGCGACCGCCGAGAGGTCCGTGAAGTGCACGCGACCGAGCGCTCCGGCGAGCGACAGGATCTGCTCCTCGTTTGGGAGCGTCTTGCCTTC
>JAOPZS010000053.1 GCA_025963965.1 Solirubrobacterales bacterium | reverse complement strand
CCGGAGCTGATCGCCTCGCGGAACTCCCTGATGCCGTGACCGAGCGCTTTTGCCAGGCCGGGCAGCCGTTTCGGTCCGAGCACCACCAGGGCGACGGCGGCGATGAACAGCAGGTGCACGGGGTTCTCGATTCCCACGCTCCCAGGCTAGCGGTCAACTGCCGTACGACGCAGCGCTGGGCATGCGGCGGGGCCGACCCGCCTAGTCGCGCTTGGAGTCCTCCGGCGAGCGGCCTAGGCTCTGCTGGTGGCCGAGGAAGCCCAGCCGCCGCCGCTCGCACAGGGACCGCGACCGTATCCGCCACCCGGAGCGAGCGAGCCGTTCTGGCCTGGGCAGGCGACCGTGCTGGTCGCGATCGCACTGCAGTTCCTGCTGCCGGACCGGCTCACGGCAGGACCGTCCTGGCTCGTGCCGAGCGTCGAGGGACTGCTGCTGGCCGGGCTGTTCATCTCAACCCCGAACGTGCTCGACGACGAGCATCCGCGCCGGCGCCGGCTGACGCTGTCGCTGGTCGCCCTGGTCAGCGCCGCCAACATCTACTCGCTCGTCGCGTTGTGCAAATACCTGATCCACCACACGGGCGTACACGGCACCTCGCTGTTGTTCTCGGGCATCGCGATCTGGCTGACCAACTTCCTGATCTTCGGGCTGTGGTTCTGGGAGCTCGACCGCGGCGGCCCCGGCAAACGCGTGACCGGGCGCGACCTGCCACCGGACTTCCTGTTCCCCCAGATGACCGACGACAGGATCGAGCCCCGCAACTGGCGTCCCAGGTTCTTCGACTACCTGTACGTCGCGCTGACGAACGCCACCGCCTTCTCGCCGACCGACACGATGCCGCTGAGCGCGAAGGCCAAGGCCATGATGGGCGTGCAGGCACTGGTCTCCCTGGTCACGCTCGGGCTGATCGTGGCGCGCGCGGTGAACGTCCTCGGCTAGCGGCCCGACCAGCTCAGGTGCGCGCGAGCGGGGTCCTCGCCCGGCTCAGGCGCTCTGCGAGACGCGCCGCGGTTCCAGGGCAAGCGCCTGCCTGATCAATCCCGGCACCTCTCCGCCGGCGCCGAGCGAGCTCGCCTTTCGCAGCGCCTGCAGCGCGCCCTCGCGGTCCATCAGCGTCAACCGCAGGCGACCGAGACGCTCCCACGCGCTGGCGTCGCTCGGCCCCCGCTGAGCGGCGCGATCGGCGGCCTCCTCGGCGAGGTCGACGGCGCCCATGTCTTCGTAGATGCGCGCGGCGAAGCGGTGCGCGGCGGGACGCGAGCCATCCACACGCGCCCAGTCGCGGACGGCGCGCGCGGCGGCGTCGAGCCTGCCCGCCTGCCAGAAGGCGAGCGTCATCAGCCGCAGCACCGCGACGTTGCGCGGCTCGGCGTCGCGGGCGTAGATCAGGCGCTGGGCGGCGAGTTCGTACTCGCCTTCGGCCATCGCCCGCTGCGCGGCGACCAGGAACCGCTCGACGCGCTCCTCGGCCGGGTCGGGCTTCGAGAAGTCCACGAATTTGAGGCTCCCGGCGGGAACCGTGCGGATGCCGTGCGCAAATTTGACGCGGGCCCACTGCTGGACTTCCTCGCCCGCGTGCTCCTCGTTGGAGAAGTAGATGCCGGCGACCGTCCCGACGCCCCACTCCGGATAGGAGACGCAGCGCGCATACCGGTGAACCACCGAGTGATCGGGGACGCGCGCCCCGAACGGATCGTGTTCGGCTTTGTCTTTCGCCGCCGCACGGGCTCGCTGCTCTGCCTCGTAGGCCCGGCGACCGGCCTCCTCGCGCTCGCGCCGGGCCGCCGCGGCGCTCACCCTGACTGCGTTTTGAGAGACCTTGCCGCCGCGCGAGCCCTCGGCGATGCGCTCGAGCTGGTCGGCCGCCTCGTTGATCGCCTTGAGGTGGCGCTCGTGCTCGAACTGCCGCCCGGCGGGCGCCACGTCGGGATGCCAGCGCTTTGCCATGCGCCTGCGGGCGAGCTGCACGTCACGCTTGTCGAACGGCGCCTCGAGCTCCAGCAGGAGTAGATGCTGCTCGATGTCGAGGACTGTCGTGGGCATGACCCGACAACGTTAGCGGGGCGGGTGGCTTTCCATTCCTCTCTATCCTGCGCGGGAATGTCCTCTCAGTACATCTTCACGATGCACCGTCTCTCGAAGGTGCATCCGCCCGACAAAACGGTCCTCGACGACGTCACGCTGGCCTTCTATCCGGGAGCCAAGATCGGCGTGCTCGGCTACAACGGCGCCGGCAAGTCCTCCCTGCTGCGGATCATGGCCGGCGTCGACCAGGAGTACCGCGGCGAGGCGGCACTCGCGCCCGGGGCGACCGTGGGGATGCTCGAGCAGGAGCCCCATCTCGACGAGAGCAAGGACGTCAAGGGGAATGTCGAGGACGGGGTCGCCGAGACGAAGGCGCTGCTGGACCGCTTCAACGAGCTCGCCGCCAACTACTCCGACGAGACCGCCGAGGAGTTCGGCCGCATCCAGGCCAAGATCGAAGCGGCCGACGCCTGGAACCTGGACACGCAGCTCGAGTACGCGATGGACGCGCTGCGGCTGCCCCCACCCGACGCCGACGTCAGCACCCTGTCGGGCGGGGAGCGCCGCCGAGTGGCGCTGTGCCGGCTGCTGCTGCGCGCGCCAGACCTGCTGCTGCTGGACGAGCCCACGAACCACCTCGACGCCGAGTCTGTGGCGTGGCTCGAGCAGCACCTGTCCGAGTACAAGGGTGCGATCGTGGCCGTCACGCACGATCGCTACTTCCTGGACAACGTGGCCGGCTGGATCCTCGAGCTCGACCGCGGCAAGGGGATCCCCTACGAGGGCAACTACACGAGCTGGCTGGAGCAGAAGCAGAAGCGCCTGGCTCAGGAAGAGCGCTCGGAGAAGGGCCGCGAGCGCACGATCGCGGCGGAGCTCGAGTGGGTGCGAACCAACCCGAAGGGCAAACGCACCAAGTCCAAGGCGCGCCTGGCCCGCTACGAGGAGATGATCGCCGAGGAGCGCAACGTCAAGCTCGACGAGGTCCAGATCCACATCCCGCCCGGGCCGAGGCTCGGAGACAAGGTCCTCACGGTCAGCGCGGCCTCGAAGGGCTTCGGCGAGAAGCTGCTGATCGAGGACCTCTCCTTCGACCTGCCCCGCTCCGGGATCGTCGGCGTGATCGGCCCCAACGGCGCAGGCAAGACGACCCTGTTTCGCATGATCACCGGCCAGGAGCAGCCCGACAGCGGGACGCTCGAGCTGGGCGACACCGTCCAGCTCGCCTACGTGGACCAGTCGCGCGACTCGCTGAGCCCCGAGAAGACGGTGTGGGAGGAGATCTCCGAGGGATTCGAGCACATCAAGGTCGGCGATCGCGAGGTCAACTCACGCCAGTACACGGCGGGCTTCAACTTCAAGGGCTCCTCCCAGCAGGCGCGGATCGGCAAGCTCTCCGGCGGCGAGCGCAACCGCGTCCATCTCGCCAAGCTGCTGCGCAGCGGCGGCAACCTGCTGCTGCTCGACGAGCCCACCAACGATCTCGACGTCGACACGCTGCGGGCGCTGGAGGACGCGCTGCTCGGGTTCCCGGGCTGTGCGATCGTGATCTCCCACGATCGCTGGTTCCTCGACCGGATCGCCACGCACGTGCTGGCCTTCGAGGGGGATTCGCAGGTGACGTGGTTCGAGGGCAACTTCGAGGCATACGAGGAGCACCGCCGCGAGGTCCTCGGGGCCGCGGCCGACCGGCCCCACCGCATCACCTACAAGCGACTCGTGCGTGGCTGACGGCGAGCGCGCCGGGCAGACGCCGGGCGCCGGGCCGTTCGAGCGCGACACCGCCGTCAGCCGCCGGACCGGCGCGGATGGCCTGACGGAGGGCGAGGCGGTGTTCGATGCGAGCGTGGCCGAAGGCTGGAAGGCCGGGCGCGGCCCGCACGGAGGCTATCTGGCGGCGATGCTGCTGCGAGCCCTGACCGCGACGGTCGACGACCCAGCCCGAGCCCCGCGGTCGCTGACGATCCACTATGCCCGGGCGCCGCAGCCGGGCCCGGTGCAGATCCACACGCGACTCGAGCGGGCGGGCCGCTCGCTGAGCACGCTGTCGGCGCGAATGGAACAGGATGGCCGGCTGGTGGCCCTCGTGCTGTCGGCCTTCTCGGTCCCGTGGACGGGGCAGGAGATCGACGACCTGCCGCTTCCGGAT
Source organism: Solirubrobacterales bacterium (assembly GCA_025963965.1). Classification (GTDB taxonomy): domain Bacteria; phylum Actinomycetota; class Thermoleophilia; order Solirubrobacterales; family Solirubrobacteraceae; genus Palsa-744. The sequence goes on along the minus strand of JAOPZS010000053.1, from coordinate 8,544 downwards.
GTCGAGCCGCCCGGGCCGGATCGCGAGGCCGGCACGGCCGTCAGGTTCGGCGCGCCGCCCTTCACCCGTCATCTCGTCATGCAGCCACGCTTTCAGGGGCCGCCGTTGACGGGGGAGCGCCGCCGGATGGAGCTCGGCGCTTGGATCGGCCTCGCCGAGCCGCGCCCGATCGACGCGCTGGCTCTCGCCTTCTTCAGCGACGCCCTGATCCCGTCTCCGTTCATGGCCACGGCCGAGCCGGCGGCCGCGCCGACGATCGACCTGACCGTCCACTTCCGCACGACGATGCCGCGCACGCCCGATCCCGACCCGCACGAGCTGTGCTTCGCTCAGGTCTCCGCGAAGCTCGTCCGCGAGGGGTTCTTCGAGGAGGACTCGGTCATCTGGGCGGCCGACGGCACGGTGCTCGCGCAGTCGCGACAGCTCGCGATCCTGATGCCGACGATCGGTTAGTGTGGCCGCATGGCTGACTACACGGCAAAGCAGATCAAGGACATGCAGGCGGGGTTCGGCGGCGGGTTCGTGAAGGTCCGCGCGGAGCTCGGGGTGACGGCGTTCGGGATGCAGTTGATCCAGCTGCCGCCGGACTACTCCGACTATCCCGAGCACGACCACTCCGACAGCGCTCAGGAGGAGGTCTTCCTCGCGCTCTCCGGCTCAGGCTGGATCGAGATCGAAGGGGAGCGCGTCGAGCTCGACGGGGAGACCGTCGTGCGGGTCGGAGCGGACGCCAGGCGCAAGGTGTTCGCGGGCCCGCAGGGACTGCGCATGGTGGTGATCGGCGGCTGTCCGGGCGAGGCCTACAAGATCGTCCCGACGACGGAGCTGGAAGCGGCCTAGCCGCTTCGTCGGCGGCTCTCGCCTGAGCCGCCGGCGTTCGAGCCGCCTCAGCGGGCGAAGCTCGTGCCCGCGCCCAAGCGCAGGGCGAATGCCGCCACGAGCCGCGCGCAGGCGTCGACGTCTGCGAGCTCGACGAGCTCGACGGGGGAGTGCATGTAGCGCAACGGGATCGACACGAGGCCGGTCGGAACGCCGCCGCGACTGAGGTGCACGGCGTCTGCGTCGGTTCCGGTGTGGCGCCCGCTGGCCTCGACCGTGAAAGGGATCTTCTCGGCCTCGGCCGTGTCGTGGAGCAGCTCGAAGACGGCGGGATTGAGCACGGAGCCGCGGCCGATCACGGCTCCTGATCCGAGCGGGTGCTTGCCGAGCGGCTTGACCTCGATGCCGGGTGCATCGGTGGCGTGGGTCACGTCGAGCACGATCGCCGCGTCCGGCTCCAGCGAGAAGGCGCTCGTGCGCGAGCCGCCGAACGTCGTCTCCTCCTGCGCGGCCGCGACCGCAGCCACCTCCCACGCGGCGCCGCCGGCTCCGGCGACGAGCCGCGCCGCCTCGAGGGCTATGTAGGAGCCGAGCCGGTTGTCCAGCGCGCGCGAGCTGAGGCGGCCGTTGGGCAGCTCGAGCGGTTCTGCATCGATCACGGCGACGTCGCCGATGCGTACCTTGGCGCGGGCCTCCTCCCCGTCGCGGGCGCCGATGTCGATGTGCATCTCGCGTGTCTCGGCGGCTTTCTTGGCCTCCTCGCCGCGCAGCAGGTGGATCGCCTTCTTGCCGATCACACCTTTGACGGGGCCTTTCCGCGTGTCGATCACGATGCGCTGGCCGACCAGCACCTGCGCGTCCCACCCGCCGACTTCTCCGAACCACAGAAAGCCCTCGTCGTCGATGTGCGTGACGATCAGGCCGATCTCGTCGATGTGGCCCATCACGAGCAGGCGACGCGAAGGGCCGCGTGCGCCTTTGCGCCGCGCGACGAGCGCGAGCGGTGTGCCGATCGGATCGACGTCGACCTTCGCGAAACGCTCGGCCGCCGAGCGCCAGACGGCGACTGGGGCCGCCTCATAGCCCGAGGGACCCGGCGCCTGAAGCAGCTCGCGCAGCAGCGGCGGGACGGCGCTCGCGCCCCTGGCGCGTTTCGCGGCCGGTGCTTTGCGTTTTGCAGCCACTGGACGTTTCGGTTGAGGGCTCACGCGGCCAGCAATCCTCGCAGCACGAACTGCAGTATGCCCCCGTGGCGAAAGTAGTCGGCCTCGCGAGGGGTGTCGATGCGCACGTGCGCATCGAATGTGACCGCCTCGGCTCCGTCCCGCTCGGCCGTCACCTGCACCTCCCCAGGGGGCAGGCCGCCGCCCGTCATCGCCGCGGCGAGCCCGTCGATCGAGACAGTCTCCTCGCCGGTCAGCCCGAGCGACGCGGCGCTCTGCCCGGGCGGAAACTGCAGTGGAAGGACACCCATGCCGACGAGGTTCGAGCGGTGGATCCGCTCGAAGCTCTCGGCGATCACGGCGCGGACACCGAGCAGTCGCGTGCCCTTCGCAGCCCAGTCACGCGAGGAGCCCGAGCCGTACTCCTTGCCGGCGAGGATCACCAGGTCGACGCCCTCGGCGATGTAGCGCATCGCGGCGTCGTAGATGGCCATCTGCTCGGGATTCCCCGGATCGTGGCCGGGGCCCAGATAGCGCGTGAACCCGCCTTCCGGCAGTGGGCCTCCGCCACCGATCAGGTTGCGCAGGCGGATGTTCGCGAACGTGCCACGCATCATCACCTCGTGATTGCCGCGGCGCGAGCCGTAGGAGTTGAAGTCGCGTGGCTCGACACCCTTCTCCTGCAGGTACAGCCCGGCCGGGCCGTCGCGCTTGATCGAGCCGGCCGGCGAGATGTGATCGGTCGTGACGCTGTCGCCGAGCACGGCGAGCACCCGTGCGTCCTTTACGTCGGTGACCGGCTCGGGGTCGGAGGGCATCCCCTGGAAATAGGGCGGCAGCCGCACGTAGGTCGAGTCCTCCTGCCAGGCGAAGCGCTCGCCGGCGGGCACCTCGAGGCTGTTCCAGCGCTCATCGCCGGCGAACACTTCGCCATAGCTGCGGCGGAACATGTCGGCGCGCACGGCATCGCCGATCGTCTCGGCGACCTCGCGCTCGGACGGCCAGATGTCGCGCAGGTAGACGTCCTGGCCGTCGGCGTCCTGCCCGATCGGCTCGGCGACGATGTCGATATCCATCGTCCCGGCCAGCGCGTAGGCGACACACAGCGGCGGCGAGGCGAGGTAGTTCATCTTCACGTCCGGATTGATGCGCCCCTCGAAGTTGCGGTTGCCCGACAGCACCGAGACGACGGCCAGGTCCCCCTCGCCGACCGCCTTCGAGATCTCCTCCGGGAGCGGGCCTGAGTTGCCGATGCAGGTCGTGCAGCCGTAGCCGACGAGGTTGAAGCCGAGCGCCTCCAGCGGCTCTGTCAGGCCGGCTCGGTCCAGGTATTCGGTGACGACCTTCGAGCCGGGGGCGAGCGATGTCTTGACCCAGGGCTTCGAGGCCAGGCCGCGGGCGATGGCGTTGCGGGCGAGGATCCCGGCGCCGACCATGACGGACGGGTTCGACGTGTTCGTGCAGCTCGTGATCGCGGCGATCACGACGTGGCCGTGGTCGACCTCGAAGCGCTCCCCGTCGACCTCGACGCTCTGAGCTGTGCCGTTGTGGGGCAACGTCGCGGAGGCGGCTTGGGACAGCGTTGGCCTGGCGCCGCCCGGGGGCTCGTGGCCGGGGGACCCGTTGGCGGGGGGGTCCGATGCCGGATAGGACTCGGCGACAGCCTCGTCGAGCGGGTCCTGCTGCTCGCCGTCGTCGGGCACATAGGCCTTGAGCGCCTCCCGGAAGGACTCCCGGGCGCCGCTCAGCGCAACGCGGTCCTGCGGGCGCTTCGGGCCGGCGAGGCTCGGTTCGACGGTGGCGAGATCCAGCTCGAGGGTGTCGCTGAAGGTCGGCTCCTCGGCGTGCTCGTCGTGCCACATGCCCTGCTCGCGCGCATAGGCCTCGACCAGCGCGATCTGCTCGGCGGGGCGTCCGGAGAGCTCGAGGTAGCGCAGCGTCTCAGCGTCGATCGGGAAGATCGCACAGGTCGAGCCGAACTCCGGCGACATGTTGCCGATCGTCGCCCGGTCGGCGATCGGCAGCGCGCCGACACCGGCGCCGAAGAACTCGACGAACATGCCGACGACGCCGCGCTTGCGCAGCATCTCGGTGACGGTCAGCACGAGGTCGGTGGCGGTCGTCCCCTCGGGGAGCTCGCCGTGTAGCTGCACGCCGAGAACCTGCGGGATCAGCATCGACATCGGCTGGCCGAGCATCGCGGCCTCGGCCTCGATGCCGCCGACGCCCCAGCCGAGCACGCCGAGGCCGTTGACCATCGTCGTGTGCGAGTCGGTGCCGACGAGTGTGTCGGGGTACGCCTGCGGAGGAGCTCCTGCGGGCATCTCGCGCGGGAAGACGACTCGGGCGAGGTACTCGAGGTTGACCTGGTGGACGATGCCGGTGTCGGGCGGCACGACGGAGAAGTCGTCGAACGCGCCCTGCCCCCAGCGCAGGAACGCGTAGCGCTCCTGGTTGCGCTCGAACTCGCGCTCGGCGTTGAAGCGGAAGGCGTCGCGCGTGCCGAACGCGTCGACCTGAACGGAATGATCGATCACGAGCTCCGCCGGCGCGAGCGGGTTGATCTTGGCGGGGTCGCCGCCCATCTCGGCGATCGCGTCGCGCATCGCCGCGAGGTCCACGACCGCGGGGACGCCGGTGAAGTCCTGCATCAAGACCCGAGCGGGAGTGAAGGCGATCTCCTTGCTCGGCTGCGCCTTGGCATCCCAAGAGGCGAGCGCCTCGACGTCGCCGGAACCGACCGACCCGTTGCCCTCGGTGCGCAGCAGGTTCTCGAGCAGCACCTTCAGCGAGAACGGCAGCCTGGCGACGTCGAAGCGCTGCTGCAGCGCGTCGATCCTGAAGATCTCGTACTGACGCCGGCCGACGGTGAGGGTGTCCTTCGCTCCAAAGGTGTTTGCTGACATTCGACCTCCGCGTCGCTGCTCTACAGGGACGGCTGGGAGTCTCGCAGAGTCGCAGCGGCGATCCGTCGCAGACGGGGTGCCAAGGACGCCGGACGCCGGTGTGTCACCGCGCGAGAGCTCTCGCGCGCCAGGCTCGGCTCAGCGAGGTGCTTCGTGGGCGCGCGTCACGCGCCCCTTGCCCTGGCGCTTGGAGCGCAGCAGCGCCGCGTCGCAGGCGGCGAGCAGGTCGTCGGTGCTCATCGGCGGCTGCCATTGAGCGACGCCGATCGATGCGGAGACGCCTTCGCCGACGCCGTCGGAGCCGAGGCCTCGCAACCGCTCGAGCGCCCGCGAGGCCGCCGCCGCGGCGCTTTCCAGCTCGGCGTTCGGGAGGATCACGACGAACTCGTCTCCGCCGTAGCGTGCGACGCGGTCGAACGCCCGGAACTCGCCGACCAGCGCCCGCACGACGTCGCGCAGCATCGCGTCGCCGGCCGGGTGGCCGTGACGGTCGTTGACCTGCTTGAAGTCATCGAGGTCGATGAGCAGCGCCGAGAGTGGTCCGCCGGTGCGCATCGCGCGCCCGATCTCCTCATCGAGGCGACGGCGCATCGCGCGGTGGTTCATGCAGCCTGTGACCGCGTCGGTGCCCGCCTCCGAGCGCGCCCGGACCAGCGCCAGCGCCGTCGCGCCCTGCTCGACCAGCGTCCGCGCGAGGTCGACCGACGCGGACTCGTAGATCGCAGAGACGCGCCGCACGAGCATCACGACGGCCTCGACCTCGGAGCGCTCGACGACGGGCAGCAGCAGGGCGCAGCTCATCTCGCCCGTAGCAGTCAGGCGCGGCACGCTCGCGGCGAATTCCTCGGCGTCGGCTGCAAGGAAGCTTCGCCTCGTGCGCGCCACCCAGCTGACGCCGGGCGGGCGCTCGGCGCGCGGTGAGAGGTAGCTCAGCCGGCCTTCGCCCTCGAACAGGTACACATCGACGATGTCATCGGGCACGCCGTCGGCGGCAAGGTGGTGCACGTGCACCTCCTCTGCCCCCGGAACCTCGAGCAGCTCGCGTGCGAGCGCGCGGAAGATGCCGTCGGCATCCCCCGATCCGTCAGCCAGCGCCGTCAGGCGGCGAATGCCCGTCAGCACCCTTTGTATGCCCCCAGACGACGCAGAGGTATCCGTACCCATTACGACATCCATGTCCCCAATTTACGGCATAGAACGGCGGCCGTGACAGATACGAGGAAACTTCTTATTCGCTACGTGCATGGGTTTTCGGCCTGGATCGTCTCGCACGGGTGGCGCGACGGGGTCCTCGGCGGGGTTCCTTCTCGCCGGCCGGCCGCGCGGGGACGTCCGCTACGACGAGAGGGGCGGACTCATGTCCGCCCCTCTCGCGCTACGGCTTCATGTCCTGCAGGGTCCTACCGGAACGTGACCTTGGTGGTCGTCGCTGACTTCGCGCCGTGCTTGGCCTTCGGCACGAAGCCGACGCGCAGCTTGATGTGCAGCGGTTTGTGCTTGTGGCGTCCGCCGGAGGACAGCGGCACCTTCAGCGAGACGGTTTTGTAGGCCCTGTTCAGGCGCTTGTACACCGTCTTCAGGCCCGGGCCGCTGCCGCTGATCCGTCCGGCGGCGAAGGTCTGGACCGTGATGTAGGCGGTTTTGCCGACCACCTTGTGACCGACGATCCGCACGCCGCACCCGGACACGGAGATGACCGTGTTCTGTTTGATCGGCGCGCCGCCGTTCTGCGGCGTGATCGTCGTGGGCATCACGAGCGGCCGCGGGCAGAGGCTGCCGAAGGCGGCCAGGGCACTGTGCGGGCCGGTCGGCAGCGAGACCGTCACGCTCGACACCGGCACGTCAGGCGTCGAGGCGAAGTTGGTCGTCGTGACGCCTTTTTTGATGTCGGTGTTGCCGGTCAGGGTCACCCGCACGTGGCTCGGGCTTTCCAGGACCAGGTCGAGGTCCGGGAAGGACGCACCGGCGTGCGAGACGAGGATCGCCGGTCCCGTCAGCTTGCCCGGGAGAGTCGGCGTGAGCACTGTCGCGGTTCCCACGAAGGAGCCACTGGGACAGCTCTTCGGGTTCGCCGCGAATACCTGTTCGGTGCAGGCTTTCTGCAGTGTCGACAGGCGCGAGGGCAGCTGTTTGGGCAACTGGACCTTGACCGACTTGATGTTCGACTGCCCGGCCGGCTGGGTGATCGTCGTGGTCAGGCTGGCGCCGTTCAGCCGCGAGGTTTTCGAGCTCGTCGAGGCCTTGAACACCGGCTTGAATTTGAGCGCGCTGCAGTTGCCGACCTGGAACGGAGTCGAGAGCACCTGCGTGGCTTCCAACGGCCCGCCGTTCAGCGTGAAGCCGCGGAGCGTCGAGGCAGTCGCGAGCGCCGAGCAGTTGGTCGGGTTGAGCATGAAGCCCTGCTTGTTGACGGCGACGCTGATGTTGCGCAGCCGCAGCGGGATCCCCTTGAAGACCCGTGGCAGAACGCTGTCGACTTCCACCTGGGCGGTCGTCGGGTTGACGTTGATCGTCGCCCTCGTCACCACCGTGCCGAGGTTGAACGGACCGGCCACCGCCGGCACGGCGATCGACAGCCCGTAGGGCGCCCCGTGGTAGGAGTTCGTCAGGTACACCGGCCCGCTGAACGCGAACGGCGTCGGACCGGAGCCCGACAGGACCGTGGCGGTCCCTATCTGGCTCGTGACCGAGCAGGTCCCGGCGTTGGCAGGCGCTTCTTCGCACGGGGTCACTGCCGGGATCTTGCCGACGAGGCCCGGTGCCAGCACCGTCTTGACCTCGCCGAGGTACTGATTGCCGTCATTGCGGGCCAGGTTGAACGTGAACGACGTGTTCGCGCCGGCGTTGGCCGTCTGGTTGGCCGTGCTCTGGCCGAGCGCGAGCGGCAACGGCGAGGCGCAGCCCGTGACCGAGACGCCGAACGCAGCCGTTTTCGCGGTGCCCGGGGCCGACGTCGGTTCGAAGCTCGACGAGCCGGTCGGCGTACCGCAGATCAGCGGGTTTGCTATCGGCGAGAGCACCCCGCGTTCGAAGTGGATCGAGAGGTTGCTGAACGGCTGTTCGGGCGGGTTTTTGAAGAACGTCGTGACCTGTCCGGTCACTTCGTTCGGAATCGTTTCGCCCAGCAGCCGCACGGAGATCCCGTACTTTTCGTTGTTGGCGACAACGTAGATTTTGTACGGCGGCCCGGTGATCACGCCTGTGTTGGGAGCGCCGAGATAGACGCTTCCGAGCAGCGGTTCGTCGAGCGTCGGGACGTTGAGTGCCACCGACCCGATTTTCGAGCCCAGCGGGCAGCCGACGCCGAACGGTTCGTCGAAGACCGTGCCGTCCTGGTGCGCCTGAGCTTCCGTGCAGGCTTCCAGGCCGTGGGCGGCGGACGGGTTCAGCGTCATGCCTTCAGGCAGAGTGAACGAGGCGGACTTCACCTGAGAGACGTCCGGTGCTTCCGGATCGTGTTCCTCTGATGCTTCGGCGGTGAATTCCGTCGGCTCGTCGGTCGTTTTCGTCGACGTCGGGCCGAAGATGAATTTCGGGTTGAATACGAGTTCTTCGCACGATTTCTTTTCGAGGCCGATCGGGGTGGTGAACGAGGACCTCGTAGATCCGGCTTTGCCGGCTTCCGGGCCGACGAGCCCGACGCCCGCGAGCGTCAG
>JAOPZS010000050.1 GCA_025963965.1 Solirubrobacterales bacterium | reverse complement strand
GCCTTCCGGTTGCGTCTCGCTGAAGGACCACACGGGCTGGGTGCCGTTCGGCGCAGAGATCGTGACCCTGATGCGGGAGCCCGCGCGGTAGGCGTGTCCCTGGAAGTACAGCGGGATCGTCACGGGGGCGAATTCGCCGGCCGGCATCGGCTGCACGTCGGAAGCAAGGAAGGTCGGGATCGGCTGTAGCGGCGTGGGCGGCTGATCGAACATGTTCGTAGAAGTTGTGGCGAGCTTGCGCTCGCTGGCGCGGATCCAGCCGTTCTGGACTAAGGTCTCGTTGCCGGCCGGGCTTACCTCGCTGATCGTCGCCTGGAGATCCACGTCCGGAGTGGAGGACTTCACCCAGAGATTGACGGCGCCTCCGCCGATTGCGGTCGTATCGCTGCCGAGCGGGGCCGTTACGTAGGAGGCGGCGGAGCCTCCGGGGGGTTGCGCCCATTTCCAATCCCACTGGGACGCGGCGCCCCACAGGCCGCCCGGGCCCGCGTTCGCCGAGTAATCCGTCAAAGGCGTGGCGCTCGCATCGGAGGTATAGGAGTCGACCCCTTCGGAGGCTGCCGATTCGTCGTTGAGGGCGCCTTCCGGCCCGAGGTACCACGCGCGAGCCACCGTGCCGGGTATCGGGAACGCCGAGAAGGACTGTTCGAAGCTGGGGTACGGATTGCCGGGCGTCGTGTTGCCGGTCGGAGACGTTCCCGCGCCGTTGTCGAAGAGCACGCGGACGGCCGGCAGCGCCGTGAAGGCCGACAGTGCTTCGGCGTACTTCTTCTTTTCCTGAATCGGGTCCGTCGGCAGTTCGACCGTGTCTCCCGGCGGGAGTCCCATCGCGCCCTGGTAGAGCGTGGGCGCAAGGATTTCCAGGTTCGACCGGTTGTTGATCGGCGCCTGGTGGGCGACGAACAGCTCCAGGAAGTCGTCGAGCCGGTTGAGGGTGAGAGGATCGAGCGAGTCGATGTGGGCTCCGTTGGTGAACGTGAACCACTTGCGGTCGGTGCCCGTGAAGTGCTGCGCCAGGTCGGCGCAGTGGCCGCCGGTCTGCTCGTCCTGCCACTGGCACGCCATGAACGTCGGGACGTTGATGTTGTGTACGAACGTCACCGGGTCCAGCGGGTCGGCGACAGAAGGGTTGTAGGTCGCGTTTTCCCTGACTTCCGAGAGCAGGTTCGTGGCCTCTTCGTGCAGATCCTGGTTGGCCGCGCAGGTCTGATCGCCGTTCTGGATCTGCTGGTAGGCCCAGTGCTCGCCGCTGGATGGGCCGGCCGCCTGGGCGTCGAATTGGCGCGCTTCGGCCCAGGGCACGGCGAAGCCGGTGTTGAGGATGCCGCCGGGGTAGAGGGTCGTCGCGGTCGCATCGACGACCGACAGCGGTGCGATCGCCTCGAGTGCCGGCGGCCGAAGCTGAGCGGCGAACAGCTGGCTGATCCCGCCGTAGGAGACGCCGAACATCCCGACTTTGTGGCGGTACACCCACGACTGGTGGCCGATCGTCTGGATCACGTCGTAGGCATCGAGGTTCTGAAGCGGTTCGAAGTAGTTGAAGGCGCCGCTCGAGCAGCCGGTGCCGCGCATGTTCACGTCGACCACGGCGAAACCCATCGCGTTGGCGACCTGGGCGAGGCCGCTTTCCGGGCCCGCCGGGTTCGCGTAGCCGTATCCGGAGTATTCGATCAGCGTCGGGTACTTGCCTTTGTGTTTGGTCGACCCGAACGTCGGCGGGTGGACGTCGATCGCCAGCTGGGTGCCGTCGCGTGTCGTCAGGTAGCCGTATCCGCTGTTCGGGATCGACTGTTTGTAGATGCTGCGATTCCAGGGCTTCGCGGCCTGCGTGTGGACCGTGATCGGTCCAGCTTCTTCGCTCGTGGAGGTCAACCGGACCCGGTAGCGCTTTCCGGGGGCGACCTTCCGGAACAACAGCCCCCCGCGCGAGTCGGCGTCCTGCGTGGACACCGTTTCGCCATTGGATCGCAGCAGCGACATCTGAGCGCTCGGCGCCAGGCCGGTGACGTACACCTGTTCCACGCTCCCGTGCGCGCAGAAGGCCGAGGCCGTCGCAGCGCTCATGAGGCAGACAGCCAACACGACGAGCGTCGGGATGACGCCGAGCAGAGCCCGACGGCGCAGCGCAGACGCTCCGAGCAGGCGGCTACCGCGTCCTACACGGCCCACCACCGGCCCGTCGTCGTGCCCCTGCTCAATGCGCAGCGGCACTCCCCCATCCTGCGGATCCCTCAATCCCTCCTCCATGTACTGCATAGTAAACACCCTTAGCGGCGTGCGTGCGAGCACCCTCGCGGCGTCTCGGGGATGGACCCAACCGGGATCGAAACCTGCGACCTCCTGCTTGAGGGGCAGGAGCGCGCTGCCCGACTAGGCAGCGCGCAGAAGTCGCGAGCGGCACCGAGGCCCGCTCCGCTCAGGTTCTCCGTTTGGCTTTAGTCGACGCTTTGGCTTTGGCTTTGGGTCTTGCCGGCGCTTTGACTTTCAGTTTCGTCGACGGTTTCCCTTTGGTCGCTGCTTTCGCTTTGACCTTCACTTTTGTCGACGTTTTCCTTTTAGTTGTTGCTTTCGGTTTCGAGGTGACTTTGGCTTTTGAGGTCCCTTTGGATTTGGAGACCGTCGCGGCCGCTTTGACTGCGGCATTCACTGCGCGCCCGACGGACTTGACCGCATCTTCTCCTGCGCTCGCGGCCTGCTTGGCTGCTGCTTTTGCGTCTTTTCCTGCGGCGCCCGCCGCCCGGCGCTGTCGCGTCGCTGCCGCCTTTTTCGCCGATGCCGAGCGCTGCGCTTTCGTCTGTCGCGCCATGCGGAGGTCTCCTGTCGATTGGGGTCCCTGCCGCTGCTTTATACCTGCTGCCGCGGATCCTGAGGACTGCAGCCGAGCCCAGCTTGTCGAACGTGTGGTCCTCGCGGCCGGACCTATGGCGTGCAGTTAATCGAGATCCTGTCGAGCAGCCACCCGTCAGGGGCGCTGCGCACCAGACGGGCTGTGCCCCCGCACTGCTCGGTCCGATCGGCGAGCACCGCCGTGGTTCCGAGCGCGACAGTCGCAGACGACGAGGACGCGCCGGCGCCCTCAAGCGCTTCGGCGCGACGGAACGTGATCGAGCGAACGGCGCTCTGCTGCGCCTGGAAGCTGTCGAAGCCTGTGAGCTGGTTGCGCATGTTCGTGTCCGCCAGTCGCCAAGCTGCGGCATATTCGTGGTGAGCGGCATGTCCGTAGAAAGCTTCGACGGCCGCTACCGGGGACGACGCGGCCAGGGGCTGCGGCACTGAAGACGCGGACGTCTTCGGCACCGCGGCGGCGGGTGCCCGCGACGTCGCGGGTGCGCTGTTCGCGCTCGCACCCTGACCGGCCGACCCCTCGGGCGGAGCACTGCTTTGGGCTGCCGCGACTGAGCGGCCTGCGTGCTTCGTACCGGTCTTTCCAGCCCTTCGAGTACCGATCTTCTTGGCCGTATCGCCCGATCCGAGTCCGGCGGCGAGGGCCACAGCAGCCGCGACGACGAGCAGCAGGAGAAGCGCACCGGCACGCGCCGGGCGGCTTCCCGATGCACGGCGCCTGTGTGCGGGAGTCGTGAGCATCCCCGGCGACCGCTGGCGCGCGGGCCGGCCCGGCGAGGCGCCGACCCTAGGTGCGACGCCTCCTACCGCGCGGGGGGAGCCGTCCGTGGGGCGGGGAGCGGACTGGGCCCGTGGGACTCGCCGAGCCACGGGGGTGGCGGGGGGCTCGGGCGGGACGGGACTGGGCGTGCCCGTCGACGACGCGACGTGGAGCTGCGTCGTCCTCGGGTCCAGGGCCTCCGCCAGGCGCGCCACCAGCGCGCCCGCGCTGCTCGGCCTCTTGGCGGGATCGGCTGACATTCCCACGCGTAGGACGGCAGCGGCCGGGGCCGGCGCGTCCGGCCACTCCGCTCTGAGGTCGGGGGGCGGCCTCGTGGAGATCGCGTGGGCAAGGGCGACCGGGTTTGTCTCGCTGCGCGCCTTGCGCCCGCAGAGCATCTCGAACGCGACGGCCGCGAGCGCGTAGATGTCGATCGTCGCGTTCGACGCTCGCCCTTCGAGCTGCTCTGGGGCCATGTAGCTGAACGTCCCTGCCAGCTCGGCGCCGGCCGTCGTCTGCGTGCGGTCGGCAGCCGCTGCGATGCCGAGGTCGGCGAGCTTGACCGTGCCGTCGGTCCCGAGCAGCACGTTCGCCGGCTTGACGTCGCGATGGACGACTCCGCGCGCGTGGATCGCATCGAGGGCCGCCGCGAGCTGGCGGAGAATCTCGAGGGCTTGGCGGGGCGGAATCACGCCGCCCCTTCGAATCGCCTGGTGGAGCGTCTCTCCGGGGACGTACTCCATGACGATCACGAGCTGTCCGTCATCCTCGTCGTACACGTCGTAGACCATCACGACGTTGGGATGACTCAGGGAAGCACCGACCAGCGCCTCACGCCGCAGCCGTGCGAGTTCGCGCTCGCCGGCTGAGGTGTGCAGCCTCTTCAGGGCGACAGGACGCCGCAGCAACGTGTCCTCGGCCAGCGTGACGGTCGCCATACCGCCCGACCCGACCGGCCCGAGCTCGCGATAGCGCTCGCGCGCGGACAGCTCCTTCCGTTCCGTCGACATTCCTGACCATTACCCGGGAGCGCGGCTCGCTACCTCGCGCTGCACCGGAGCGCCGCGTGCCGGGAGCTGCTGCGGTGTGTCGGACAGCGACCCGCCAATCCGTTCGGGTCCTCTGCGGTCGAAGGCAGGGCCGGCCGCCGCGCTTGCCCAGCGCGGGTTGCGGGCCTCTCCCCTAATGAACGGTGGGCCTCCTCGTCAGTCTCGGTTTGCGAGCTCCGAACGCTGGCGCTCGGGAACCGGTCACGATTACACCCGGACGAGCCCTACGCCGTCCAACGCGCCGAGCCGGCGTGCGGACGTGCGGCCCGCCCCGGTGTCATGGCGAGTCAAGCGTCAGTGCCGTCCGCGTAGGGTTGGCCCAAGGCCACGTGCCGCGGCCAGTCGGGATCGATGTCGGTCAGGACCTCGACAATTTTTATGCGGTGGTCTGGACCTTCCAGCCGATAGCTGACGCCACCGGTGACCGGTTCTGCGGCCAAGCCGGTCCTCTCCGCGAACGCCACGAAAATGCGTTGCGCGGAGTCTGCATCACCTCTACTGAGCAGTATCAACTCCTCCGCCATGGAGGCGATCTACCCCGGCTCGCACGCTCATAACAGTTCCCTCGGGCCGATCAGAACCCCATTACCCGGCCGTCGCTAGCCCTCCCCTTGCGACCTTCCAGTGGACAGGCGCAACTGCGCGTCGCGAGCCGCAGCCTCTGTACCTCGACCGAGTCGACCAATTCAGTCTGCACCGCGGCCCCGGTGGCAAGCCGCGCGTCCAGGGGGCTGAGGTGATTGAACCCACGAAGGCGCATCTCGTTCACCTGATCGTCATGGCGAGCGTAAAGGGCAGCGAGTCGGTCTCGCCAGCGGATCGTCTCGGGATGGTTGGCGTAGCCTCGTTTGCCCGTCGTCAAGATCGACCAGATCGCGTGCAACTCCCTGTGCTCGCCGAGCAAATGCCGGTCGCACAGTTCAGAGGGGGCGAGGTCCCAGATGCGCACACCACCAACCTAGCGACGCACATAGGAGGCACGGGCGATGACTAGAAGCCGCGACTGTGCTGGCACTCCTGCGCTCCTTGTAGGTGCGGGGAGCTTGCACATCGCCCAGCGTATTGAGGATGCCTGCTTCGACTTCAGACCCGGGCACGCCGCCCTGGCAAGAGCGGTCGTTTGCGGGCGGGCGGCGCGGCCGTGCGGGCAACCGTGTCTGCCATCAGCCAGAGCCGGGGAGACCCAGAGATGGGGACGTGCGCGGCGGGCCCTTGACAGCCCAGATTGATTTTGCTTTACTAAACGCAAATGAATACTCCAGGCGACCAGACCCCAGCCAAGAAGCGCACGTATCGTCTCGGTGCGCGCGCCGACACCGTACGGCTGACGCGAGAGCGGATCCTGGATGCGGTGGCTGACGCCCTGAGCACCCGCTGGTACGACGAGCTCACGTTCGCCGAGCTCGCACGTGCGGCCGGGGTGAGCGGTCCCACGCTCACCAATCACTTTGGCGACAAGGACGGACTGATCGCGGCGTACGCGCTCGAGCGGATGAGCGAGGAGATCAGCGAGGTTCGCTATTCCGTCAAGGCCGGCGACACCCGGGGCGTGATCCGCGTGCTGCTCGACGACTATGAGAGGACCGGCGACATGATCATCCGGATGCTCGCGCTCGAGCATCGTTTTCCCGCCCTGACAGACGTGCTCGCCGAGGGGCGCGCGAAGCACCGCGACTGGGTCGCGCACGTCTTCGATCCTTATCTGCCGTCGCGTGGCCGCCGACGCGAGAACGCGGTCACCCGCTTGGTCGTGTGCACGGACGTCTACGCCTGGCAGCTTTTGCGACGTGACATGGGTCAGTCGCGCACCGCCACCCGCAACCATCTGCTCGCCACGGTCGAGGCCGTGGTGGCATCCTCAAA
>JAOPZS010000090.1 GCA_025963965.1 Solirubrobacterales bacterium | reverse complement strand
CGCAGTCCGCCGCGCCGGCCCCCGGGCAGGCCTCGCCGGCGCCCGATCAACCGGGCGCTCCCGGAACACCGGCGGGCGATCGCGTGCGACCGACCCGCGACTCGCGCACCGGCGAGCGGACCCCCGGCGACGTCGGCCCCGGTGGGCGGCGCCGCGTCGTGATCGACTCGCAGGCCTCGCGTCGCCAGCAGGGCGGCCCGTCCAACCAGCCCCAGCGCCGTCCCCGCCGCGGACGCCGCCGCCGCGGCACCTACGACGAGACGATCCAGCCGATCGACACGGCCGCCCAGGTCGCCACGGATGAGATCCGCGTCAACTCCGGCTCGACCGTCAAGGACGTCGCGGAGTACCTCGGCGTGGCGATCCCCGAGGTGATCAAGAAGCTGATGTCCCTTGGCGAGATGGCGACGCTCACGCAGACGCTCTCCGACGACGCGATCCAGGTGATCGCAGACGAGTTCGACAAGCAGATCGAGATCGTCCACGCCGCCGACGACGTCGAGGTCGAGCAGGTCTTCGAGGACAGCGAGGACGACCTGATCGCCCGTCCGCCGGTCGTCACGATCATGGGACACGTCGACCACGGCAAGACCTCGCTGCTCGACGCGATCCGCGAGACAGAGGTGGTCGCCGGTGAGGCCGGTGGCATCACCCAGCACATCGGCGCCTACCAGGTGCGCCACGCCGGCAAAGAGATCACCTTCCTCGACACGCCCGGCCACGAGGCCTTCACCGCGATGCGCGCCCGCGGCGCCAGCGTCACGGACCTCGCCGTGATCGTCGTCGCCGCCGACGACGGCGTCAAGCCGCAGACAGAAGAGGCGATCGACCACGCGAAGGCCGCCGAAGTGCCGATCGTGGTCGCTGTCAACAAGATCGACAAGGAGGGGGCGCAGCCCGAGCGCGTCCGCACGGAGATGACCCAGCACGGCCTGCAGCCCTCTGACTGGGGCGGCGAAACGGAGTTCGTCGACGTCTCGGCGAAGACCCACCAGGGGCTGGACTCGCTGCTCGACACGATCCAGATCGTCACCGACCTCGAGGAACTGAAGGCCAACGCCGGCGCCGACGCGTCCGGAGCCGTGATCGAGTCCAAGCTCGACCCGGGCCGCGGGCCCGTCGTGACGGTGCTGATCCAGCGCGGCACGCTGCGCGTCGGCGACGCGCTGGTCGCGGGCGCCAACTTCGGCCGCGTTCGCGCGATGCACGACTTCAACGGCACGAAGATGAAGCGCGGCGCGCCCGGCGAGCCCGTCGAGGTGCTCGGCTTCGACGGCGTCCCGGAGGCGGGCGAGCACGTCCGCGTCGTCGAGAACGAGCGCCGCGCCCGCCAGCTCGCTGGCGAACGCGCCAACCGCCTGAAGACCGAGGCGCTCGCACGGCGCTCCGGCCGCAAGGTGTCACTCGAAGATGTCTTCAGGCTCGCCCAGGACGGCACAGTCCAGGAGCTCGCCCTCGTCGTGAAGGCCGACGTGGCCGGCTCGCTCGAGGCGCTCGAGGACGAGATCGCCAAGCTTCCCCAGGACGAGGTCAACGTCAACATCGTCCACCGCGGCGTCGGCGGCATCAACGAGTCCGACGTGATGCTGGCCGCCGCATCCGACGGCGTGATCATGGCCTTCAACGTGCGGCCCGTCGGGGACGCACGGGCCGTCGCCGACCGCGAGGGCGTGGAGATCCGTTCCTACGCGGTGATCTACCGCGCGATCGAGGAGCTGCGCGCGGCGATGCAGGGAATGCTCGCCCCCGAGGAGGTCGAGACGCCGCTCGGCCAGGCCGAGGTGCGCCAGCTGTTCAAAGCGTCTCGGATCGGCACGATCGCCGGCTGCCAGGTCACCGAGGGCAAAGTCACACGCGGCGCCCGTACGCGCGTGGTGCGCGACGGCACCGTCATCTACGACACGACGATCGAGAGCCTCAGGCGCTTCAACGACGACGTCAAAGAGGTCGCCGCCGGCTTCGAGTGCGGGATCGTGATCGCCAACTTCCAGGACCTCAAGGAGGGAGATGTCCTGGAGACGTACGAGACGAGGCAGGTCGAGCGCGAGCTGGCCTCTTAGGCCGGCACGGCAAAACACGGAAGGGACGCCGGGCTCGGCGAGGAATTGGAGATGTGAGATGGCCACGGGACGCATGCGTCGTGTCGACGAGGCGATTCGCCAGGTCGTCGGAGACGCCGTGGCAGCAGACCTGAAGGACCCCCGTGTGGGATTTGTGACCGTGACCGACGTCAGAACAAGCCCAGATCTGCGCCACGCGCGCGTCTATGTCAGCGTGCTCGGCGCCGACGGCGGACCCTCCGAGGAGCAGGAGCGGACGGACACGCTCGACGGGCTGCGCAGCGCGCACGGCTTCCTGCAGAGCCGCCTCGCCGGCGAGCTGCGAATGAAGCGCACGCCGGCGCTCGAGTTCTTCTACGACGACACGACCGACCGGGCGCTGCGCCTGGAGCAGCTGATCCAGGAGCGGGAGTCGTGAGCACGAGCACGGACGGCAAGGCCGCACGCGAGCTGGTGCTCACGCGGATCCGCGACGACGAGCGCTTCCTGCTCGTCACCCACGAACACCCCGACGGCGACGCGCTCGGCTCGCTGATCGGCATGCACGGCCTGCTGAGCGCGCTCGGCAAGCGCTCGGAGATGTTCATCTCCTCGGAGGACCTGCCGCTGCCGCGCGAGTACCGCGCGCTGCCGCTCGAGCCGCTGATCACCCAGCCGCCGGAGGACATCGCCGAGCGAACCGTGATCTTCCTGGACTGCGGCAACATCGACCGCATCGCCGCCGAGGAGCTGCGCGGCGGCGCGCACCTGCTGAACATCGACCATCACCACGACAACACGGGCTTCGGCACGCTGAACCTCGTCGAGCCCACGGCCTCCTGCACCGCCGAGATCGTCTGGGACCTGATGGGCGGACTCGGCGTCGTGCCCAGCCCGGCGGTCGCCGAGGCGCTCTACATCGGCCTGATCACCGACACCGGGCGCTTCATGTACGAGAACACGACGCCGCGCTCGCACCGCATGGCCGCGGCGCTGCTCGAAGCCGGCGTCGAGGTCCCGATCGTCTACCGCCGCCTGTACGAGGACATGCCGACCGGGAAGCTCACGCTGCTGGCGATGGCGCTCGCCCAGCTGCAGCGCTACGACGGCGGCGAGCTGACGATGGCGTCGCTGAGCGCCGAGGACTTCCGCTCGGCCGAGGCCGAGGAGAGCTACTCGGAGGGGATCATCGACCAGCTCCGGGCGCTGCAGGGCACGAAGGTCGCGGCGCTCGTCCGCGAGCTCTCCAGCGGAGAGCGCAAGGGCCAGCACAAAGTCTCGCTGCGTGCCACCGGCGATGACGTCGACGTGTCCGTGATCGCCCGCGCACAGGGCGGCGGCGGCCATCGCCGCGCCGCCGGCTTCACGACCGGCCTCGATGGTGGCGAGCTCGTCGCCTTCCTGCGCGTCGCGATCGCCGAGCAACTGCACCCAGAGCGCAACGGGCGCGCCGCGGCGGCGCCCGCCTGAGCGACCCGCCAGGCCCCGCCGCGGTCGCTGCTGCGATGGATGGCGTCCTGCTGATCGACAAGCCCGCCGGGCTCAGCTCCCACGACGTGGTCGCCGCCGTGCGGCGGGCGCTCGGCGGCAAGGGCGGCCCGCGTGTCGGCCATGCCGGCACGCTCGACCCGTTCGCGACCGGGCTGCTGCTGATCCTGATCGGTCGCGCGACCAAAGCCCAGCAGCTGATGATGGGCCTGCCGAAGCGCTACGAGACGGTCGCCCGGCTCGGCGCCACCTCGACGACGGGGGACACGGAGGGCGAGATCGCCGAGACCGGCCGCGTGCCGCCCGACCCGCCTGCGCTGCCCATCGGTGAGGTGCGCCAGCGCCCGCCGGCGCACTCGGCGGTCAAGATCGGCGGCGAGCGGGCCTACAGGCGGGCCCGGCGCGGCGAGTCCTTCGAGATGCCCGAGCGGATCGTCACGGTCACTCGCTTCGAGCAGATCTGGCGCGAGCAGCGCGATCGGGGCCTGTGCGCGGAGTTCGCGATCGAGTGCGGATCGGGCACCTACGTGCGCTCGCTGATCGCAGACCTCGGCGACGCGTACTGCCTGTCGCTGCGCCGCACCGCGATCGGCCCATTCGACGTCGCGGCGGCGATCGGCCCGCCGCCGCGCGGCACGAGCTGGCAGCAGCCGCCGGCTGGGCCGGCGTTCCTCGAGCTCGATCAGGCGCTCGCCCGCGCCGGGCGGCAAGACGGTTGAGCGCGGCGGCATCTAGGCTTGCCCTCGTGAAGATCACCCGCCTGCCCGACCTCGAGCGCGCACCCCGGGATGGCGCGCAGGGAGCCGGGCGCAGCGTCGCCGTCGGGACCTTCGACGGCGTGCACCTCGGCCACCGCAAGGTGATCGCCGGCGCCGACAGCGTCCTGACGTTCGAGCCGCACCCGGTCTCGGTCGTCGCCCCGCAGCACACGCCGAAGCTGCTCACGACCCTCGAGCGCAAGGCCGAGCTGCTCGCCGAGCTGGGCGTGGGGGAGCTGATCGTGATCCCCTTCGACGGGGACTTCGCCGCGCGCAGCGCAGCCGACTTCATCGACGACGTGCTCGTCGGCGCGCTCGGCGCACGCCAGGTCGCGATCGGCGAGAACTTCCGCTTCGGCCACCGCGCGCAGGGCGATCCGGCGCTGCTCGCCGCCGACGGGCGCTTTGAGACGATCGTGCATCCGCTGCTGGAGGTCGACGGCGAGATCGTCTCCTCGAGCCACATCCGCGGCCTGCTCGGCGCCGGTGACGTGTCGGAGGCCAACCGCCTACTCGGCTCCGTCTTCCAGCTCGCCGGCCCAGTCGCCCACGGCGACGAGCGAGGCCGTGAGCTCGGCTTTCCGACCGCCAACATCGTTCCGAGCGAGGACTTCGCCTGCCCCGGCCACGGCGTGTACGCGTGCCTCGCCGACGGTCGCCCCGCCGCCGTCAGCATCGGCGTGCGCCCGACGTTCAAGACCGGCCGTGGGGAACTGATCGAGGCATACCTCCTCGACTTCGACGGCGATCTTTACGACAGGACGCTGACGCTGCAGTTCCTCGAGCGGCTGCGCGGCGAGCGGCGCTTCGACAGCGCCGAGGCGCTCGTCGAGCAGATGCACCGCGACGTCCAGCGCACGCGCGAGATCGCCGCCGCTGCAGGCTGATCGCCGGCCCGTCTCTGCTACCGTGCCCGGTCGATGCAGGCCATCACCAGTGAGCGCAAGCGAGAGATCGCCGCACAGTTCGGGACCAGCGAGCAGGACACGGGCAACACGCGCGTTCAGGTCGCGCTGCTCACCGAGCGCATCAACCATCTCACCGAGCACCTGCGCGGCGCCAAAAAGGACCATCACTCGCGTCGCGGCCTGCTGATGCTCGTCGGCCGCCGCCGGCGCTTCCTGGACTACCTTCGACGCAACGACCTCGAGGGATACCGGGAACTGATCCAGCAGCTCGGCCTCCGCCGCTGAGGCGGGCCCTCGCTCCGGCGTCCTCGGTCGCCCACAGATGAGCGTCATCGCCGCCGACACACTCGCTCCTGACTTCACGCTGAAGACCGGGGACGGCGGGGACTTCACGCAGGAGAACCTGAGGGGGCAGGGGAGCGTGCTCGTCTTCTACCCGTTCGCCTTCAGCCCCGTCTGTACGGACCAGCTGCAGCTCTACGAGCCCCTGCTGGAGGACCTGGCGGCCCGGCGGATCCGGCTGTACGGCGTCTCCTGCGACGCCACGTGGTCGCAGGCCGCGTTCAAGGAGAAGCTGGGCGTCAGCAGCGAGCAGCTCTCGGACTTCGAGCCGAAGGGCGCCGCCAGCGCCGCCTTCGGCGTGCTGCACCCGGGTGGGTTCTCCCAGCGCGCGCTCGTGATCACGGGCGCCGACGGCGTCGTTCGCTGGAGCTACGAGGCCGCCTCGCCCGGTGAGCTGCCGGGCCCCGATCTGCTGGCCCAGGGCGTCGTCGCGGCGTTCGGCGACGGCCCCGCAGCCTGACGGGGAGCAGCGGGCCCCGCCCGGGATTCCGGCGGCCCCGGACAGGACTGTTCGCTAAGCTCCCTGCGTTCGGAAAATGAGAAAAAGAGAATCGGACCGCCGACCGACGGGCGGGACAGGAAGGCAGTGCATATGAGTAGTGACGCAGTTACACGGGTCTCCGTGGAGATCGGCGCGAACCGCCCGGAGGGCGGGACCAACGAGATCACGTTCGAGACCGGAAGGATGGCCAAGCAGGCCTCCGGCTCCGTCGTCGTGCGGCAGGGCGACACGATGGTGCTCTGTACCGCCGTGGCGGGCAGCCTCCGCGACGTCGACTTCCTCCCGCTGACGGTGGATGTCGAGGAGCGCATGTACGCCGCGGGCAAAATCCCCGGCTCGTTCTTCAAGCGCGAGGGCCGCCCGGGCGAGAAGGGCACGCTTACGGCCCGCATGATCGACCGGCCGATCCGGCCGCTGTTCCCGAAGGAATGGCGCTTCGACACGCAGCTCGTGGCGATCCCGCTCTCGATCGACCACGTCCACCCGTACGACATCCTTGCGATGAACGGCGCCTCCGCGGCGCTGATGATTTCCGACATCCCGCTGCCGACGCCCGTCGGCGCCGTGCGGATCGGCAAGGTCGACGGCGACTTCGTCGTCAACCCGCCCGAGCCCGACCTACTCGCCGACGGCGACAGCCCGTCGGACCTCGACCTGATCGTCGCCGGCACCGAGGAGGCGATCCTGATGGTCGAGGCGGGCGCCAACGAGATCCCCGAGGCGGAGATCCTCGACGCGCTCGACATCGCCCACGCGGAGATCAAGAAGCTGTGCGCGTTGCAGCGCGACCTGGCCGCCAAAGTCGGCAAGGAGAAGAAAGTCTTCGAGACGATCTCCGTCGACGCCGATCTGCTCGAGCAGATCCGCTCCTCGCACGGTGCGGATCTCGACGCGGCCACGCAGGTCGAGGACAAGCTGGAGCGCCAGGAGGCCACCAAGGCCGTCGAGGCGGCGATCCTGGAGCACTACGCGCCCTCCGCGACGGATGGCGCAGGCGAGGAGCAGGCGCTGGCCGCCAAACTGCGGCGCGCCGCCGTCCAGCTCGCCTTCGACAAGCTCGAGAAGTCGATCATCCGCGAGCGCATCGCCGTCCACAAGAAGCGCCCGGACGGCCGCTCGGAGAAGGAGATCCGCGACATCTCGATCGAGGTCGGCGTGCTGCCCCGCACGCATGGCTCTGCGCTGTTCACGCGCGGGCAGACGCAGGCCCTGAGCGTCGTCGCGATGGGCACGCTCAAGGAGGAGATGCGCCTCGACACGCTCGGCCTGGAAACGAAAAAGTACTACTGGCACCACTACAACTTCCCGCCGTTCTCGGTCGGGGAGGCCGGCCGGATGGGTGGCGTCAAGCGCCGTGACATCGGCCACGGTGCGCTCGCCGAGCGGGCGCTCGCGCCGATGATCCCGACGATCGAGGAGTTCCCGTACTCGATCCGCGTGGTGTCCGACATCCTCGAGTCCAACGGCTCCTCGTCGATGGCCTCGGTGTGCGGGTCCTCGCTGTCGCTGATGGACGCCGGGGTGCCGATCAAGCGTCCCGTCGCGGGGATCGCGATGGGCCTGATCAAAGAGGGCGACGACTACGTCGTGCTGACCGACATCGCCGGCGTCGAGGACCACCTCGGCGACATGGACTTCAAGGTCGCCGGCACAGATCGCGGCATCACGGCGCTGCAGATGGACATCAAGATCACAGGCGTCACGTTCGAGATCCTGCGTGACGCTCTCACGCAGGCGAAAGAGGCCCGCACGTTCATCCTCGGCAAGATGCAGGACACGATCGGCGCGCCGCGCGAGCAGCTCTCGCAGTTCGCGCCGCGCATCCAGACGATCCAGATCGACCCGTCGCAGATCGGCCTGCTGATCGGCAAGGGCGGCGAAACGATCCGCGGCCTGGCCGACGAGTTCGAATCGCAGATCGACGTCAACGACGACGGTCAGGTGCTGATCTACTCGGCCAACGGCGAGCTAGGCGACGCGCTCGTCGAGCGCATCCGGATGATGATGAAGGAGGTCGAGGTCGGCGACGAGTACGACGGCAAGGTCGTCAAGACGACCACGTTCGGCGCCTTCATCGAGCTCGCCAAGGGCACCGACGGGCTGCTGCACATCTCCAACGTCTCGCCCGGCGAGCGCGTCGAGACCGTCGAGGACGTGCTCAACAAGGGCGACGAGGTGAAAGTGCGCGTGGTCGAGGTCGACCGCGAGCGTGGGCGCATCGGCCTGCGCCTCGCCGACGACCCGGACATCGCCGGCAAGACCGTCGAGGAGCTGGCCGGCGTCGGCACCGGCGGCGGCGGTGGCGGCGGCGGCGGGCGTGACC
>JAOPZS010000041.1 GCA_025963965.1 Solirubrobacterales bacterium | reverse complement strand
CTTGCCCCGACCGCGCCGGCTCACAGGCTCACCGTCCGGGGGGCTCGTAGCAGCGGCGCGCCCCCCGCTCGCCCTGCTCGTGTTCGTCGTCGGGGCGGCGAGCCTTGGTACGGAGATCGCCGCTGCGCGGCTGTTGGCGCCGTATTTCGGCGCGTCGACGTTCGTGTGGGCGAACACGATCGCGACCGTCCTCGTGGCGCTCTCCGCGGGCTATGCGCTCGGGGGCCGGATCGCCGACCGCACCCCGCACATCTCGCGCCTCTGCCAGCTCGTGGCTGTCGCCGGCGTGATGCTCGCGGTGGTGCCCTACATCAGCCCGCCGCTGCTGCGACTCGCCGTCGGCGCGCTCAGCTCGATCTCCGTGGGCGGCTTTCTCGCATCGCTGTTCGGGGTGCTCACGCTCGTCGCTGTGCCGGTTCTGCTGCTGGGGATGGTCGCTCCGTTCGCGCTGCGCCTGTCGATCCGCGGCAGCGAGGACGCCGGCCGCGTCTCGGGGCGCCTCTACGCGATCTCCACAGCGGGCTCGCTGCTCGGCACGTTCCTGGCCGCGCTCGTGATGATCCCGTTCCTCGGCACGCACCGCACCTTCCTGGCGTTCGCGCTGTCGCTCGTGATCGTCGCGGCGCCTGGGCTGCCGCGGCGCTACCTCGTGCTCGCGGTCGGCATCGTCGCCTTGATCGCCCTGCCACCCGGCCAGGTCAACGGCGACGTGGCAACCGGCTCACGCGTCATCTATGAGACGGAAACCCCGTACCAGTACGCGCGTGTGGTGTCACTGGCGAGCGGCGAGCGCTGGCTGCAGCTCAACGAGGGGCTCGCGATCCACTCCGACTACATTCCCGGCAGCTATCTCACCGGAAACTACTGGGACGACTTCCTCGTGGTTCCCTTCGCGACTCGGACGGCTGCGCCGGCGCGGTTGGCGATACTCGGCGACGCCGCCGGAACGACTGCCAGGGCCCTCGGGCACTACTTTCCGGCGACGAGAGTCGACGCGGTGGAGATCGACGGGCAGCTGACCGCGATCGGCCGGCGCTACTTCGGCCTGCGTCCGCGAGCGAACCTGAACCTGATCACCGCCGACGCGCGGCCATGGCTCGCGAGCGTCAAGACCCGTTACGACGCGATCCTCCTCGACGCCTATCGCCAGCCCTACATCCCGTTCTACCTGGCGACCCGCGAGTTCTTCTCCCTCGTCCGCGAGCATCTGCGCGCCGGTGGCGTCGTCGCGGTGAACGTCGGCCATCCGGCGGGCTCTGACTCGTTGGAGCGGGTCCTCTCCGCGACGCTGCGCTCGGTGTTCGGCCACGTCGCGCGGGACCCGAGCGGGCCGACGAACACGATCGTCCTCGCCATCGACTCGCCGCTGGCGGCTGAGCGCCTGCGCGCCGCGGCCGAGGGGCTCGCGCCCGACCTGCGTCCGGTCGCCCGCGCGGCTGCCGGCCGTCTGGGGCGAGGCCTTAACGGCGGGTCCGTCTACACGGATGACCGGGCGCCGGTCGAATGGCTCGTAGACCGGTCGCTGCTCGGCTACGCCGTCAGCGGCCGGTGAGCGGGCGACGCCGCTGCATCGAGCGACGTCGCGGCTCCACGGGTCAGCGTGACGGTGCGCTCTTCAGACGGTGACCGCCTCCAGATCGCCCCGACGCGCGGCGGCGGCCTGCTCGCGGCTGTCGCGTGAGGACACGAGCACCATTGTGAGGAACGCGCCGACGATCGCGAAGCCCGCGCCCACGAGGAACGCGCGGTCGAAGCCTTTCGTCAGAGCAACTGCCGAGTTGTGCTCACCTCCGCTGATGAGGCTCTGGGTGCGGCTGTTGGCGACGGTCGCCAGGATCGCCAGACCGAGCGCGCCGCCGACCTGCTGGGAGGTGTTGATCAGCCCCGAGGCAAGGCCCGCCTCGTGCGGCTTGGTGCCCGTCACGGCGCCGATCGTGACCGACACGAACGAGAACCCGAGACCAAAGGCGGCGAGCAGGGACGGCCCGAGCACGTCGGCGGCGAAGGAGCCACCGGGTGCCGGCACGCGTGAGAACCAGATCAACGCGGCTGCGATCAACACGAGACCCGCGATCAGGACCGGCTTGAAGCCGATGCGGGTCACGAGCTGTGAGCCGACCCCGGCCGAGATGATGATCCCGACGGCCAACGGCAGGTAGGAGAGCCCCGTCTTGATCGGGGAGAAGTGCAGAACGTCCTGCAGGTAGAGCGAGATGAAGAAGAACATCGAGAACAGCGACATGCCGATCAGCAGCCCCACTATGTCCGCTCCGCGAAGGGTCCGCAGCCGGAAGATCGAGAACGGCAGCAGCGGGTGGCGCTGGCGACGCTCGATCGCGACGAACGCCGCGAGCAGCGCGAACGAGCCGGCGAGCCGGAGCAGTGTGCCCGTCGAGCCCCAGCCGACGTTGACTGCGTCGACGACCGTGTAGACGAGCAGCGCGAGCCCGGCGGTGACCGTCACGGCGCCCGGGATGTCGAAGCCTTCAGTGCCATCTTCTGACTGGCTCTCGAGCAGCAGCCTGGGGGCCAGGCCCGCGGCGACGATGCCGATCGGGACGTTCACGAACAGCACCCACCGCCAGCTCAGCCCGCTCGTGAGGATCCCGCCCAGCAAGACGCCGGCGGCGCCGCCGGCGCCCGCGACGGCCCCCCAGATGCCGAGGGCGCGGTTGCGCTCGGAGCCCTCGGCGAAGGTCGTCGTGATGATCGACAGCGCCGCGGGGGAGACGATCGCCGCGCCGAGGCCCTGCACGGCACGCGCAGCGATCAGCCACGCCTCCGACTGCGCCAGGCCGCCGGCAAGCGAGGCGAGCGAGAAGACGACGAGGCCGATCATGAACATGCGCCTGCGCCCGAGCAGGTCGGCCAAGCGCCCGCCGAGCAGCAGGAACCCTCCGAACGTGAGCGTGTAGGCGTTCACGACCCATGAGAGGTCGTCCCGGGAGAAATGCAGGTGCGCGCCGATCGAAGGCAACGCGACGTTCACGATCGAGGCGTCGATCACCACGACGAACTGGGTCATCGCGAGGAGCATCAGCGCCAGGCTCTTGCCGCGCTGCGAGCTCATGTCGGCCGGAGCCCTGGGGGACCGGCGGTTCAGCGGCGAAGGTCGAGTCGTCGTTGTCGTCATGCCGGTCCTCTCGAGTGGGGTGCAGATCCGGAAGCGGAATTACGGTTCCCCTTGCTTATAGCAGCATCCGGAGCTAAGATTCCGGTTATGAACGTGATTCCCGCCGAGCAGCGAACGCTTCGGGCTGACGCCCGGCGCAACCGCGAGCGGATCCTGGCCTCGGGGCGTGATCTGTTCGCCCGCCTCGGTCCCGAGGCGCAGATGGACGAGATCGCCGCGCACGCCGGCGTCGGGATCGGCACCGTCTACCGCCACTTCCCGACCAAGGAGGCGCTGCTCACGGAGATGGTCCGCGTTCGCTTCCAGGAGTTCTCGGAGATCGCGTTGTCCGTGGACGACGTCGACCCCCGGGAGGCACTCGAGACCATCATGCGCCGCTCTGCGGAGGCGGTCGAGGGCGACGCGGGCTTTCAGCTGGCGATGATGGGGTCGAACGAGCTCGAGTGGGAGGGGGTCGAGCAGCAGAAGGCCGCTCTCGCCGAGGTCGTCGGGCGAGTGATCTCACGCGCCGTCGCCGCCGGTGCCGTACGTGAGGGCTTCACCTTCGAGGACTTCGCGATGGTCATGTGCGGCGTGACGGCGACGATGTACTACAAGCCCGGCAGCGCCGACTGGCGTCGCTACCTCGAGCTGATGCTCCACGGCGTCTGCGCACCGTGAGCCCGCATCCGGCGGCTCGGCAGGTGTGCCGCCGCGTTCATGCGGCGCCGGGATGGCCGCGACGGGTCAGCCCTGGATTGCGTGGGCGACGCGCATCACCATGATCACCGCGTACGCCGCCCCGAGGAGATGCCTGAACCAGTTGACGCCGTCCGCCAGCTCCTCGTACGCCCAGATCGTCATTCCCAGGTAGCTCACCGACCGCGCATAGAAGTGTGCGTCGCCGTGCAAGAACGACGCCGCCTCACCGGCGAGAAAGGCGGCGATCAGGGGCAGGTTCGGGAACTGCACGATCGGGAACCTGCGCGGGAACCCGAGCGTCGTGAGCCACTTGAACCCTCTCCAGAGGGCCCGTGGGAGTGCCGTCGCCCCGGCTTGCGGATCGGAGGGTTCAGGGTGCAGGGAGAGCCTCTGCCGGCTTTCGTCTCGGGTGTGTCTCACGGTTGCGGACGGCGCGGGGCGCGGGTTCGCGCCGAGACGTCGAGCCGCTCCCCGCGCCGACCGATTTCCTGAGGGCATCAATGCTTCTCCGGACCGTGGGTTCGTGCGCCGCCGCCGGCTTTCAGCGGATCGCGTTGCCGGCGGAGGACAGCGTGAACCAGGAGGCACCGAACGCGTTGACGCCCTGGCCGTTGGTCTGACCGGCCTTCGTGTCCTGCTGGAAGGTGTACAGCGGGTGGCCTTTGTAGGTGACCTGCGGCTTTCCGTCCGAGCGCTTGATCGTCCCGAGTTTCGAGGCGCTCACGCCACGACCGGCGGTCGGCTTGCCGCTCACCCGGAGCGGCGGCCAGAACTTGGCGCATTCACCGGTGCAGGCGCTCCGGCCTGCCGAGTCCTTCTTGAAGAGGTAGAGCGTGCGACCCTGCGAATTGACGAGGACCTTCCCAAGACTGGTGCCGCGAACTTCGACGGTGCGCTTCGCGACGCTGGCCGTCGCCGGCTCGCGATGCGTGGGCGACGAGGTGATCGCACCGCTGGCGGCGGTGGCGAGTGGGAGTGCCGCCAGGGGAATCGCTACAGCCCCGGCGAGGACGGTGGTGAACTTGCTGAAAGTCATGCATGCTCCTTGGGTTGCGGACAGTTGTCGTCGCTCGGCCCCGAATGCGGGCACTTGCGAGCACGATCAATGTTGGCCGCCGGACGCCCGCTCGTCGTCGGCCCGGCGAGGACTCTTTCCGCTGGTGCGTGGGTAGTGCAGTCGCTGCCCGTCTACGCCGGACGCGGTACGAGCTGCACCCTTGATCCGCCCGCCAGCCCGCCGCGATCGGGCCGCGTCGGCTCGGTGCTGCCGCGGCCCGCCGGGAAGACGTCGGGGTCGGGTGGGGGCCCTACCGGTCGGGCTCGCTCGTCAGGAGCGCAGCCGGAACGGCGGGTACTGGTCGGTCACGAGGATCAGCGCGTAGGCCATCACGCGGGTGTGCCAGCGCATCACACCTTCGACGTACTCGAAGAGTCCCCGCGGGTAGCGCCCGGTGAACAGGATCGCGAGCCAAGCGGCGATCACAGCGAAGACCGAGCCGATGTAGAGGAAGAACAGCACGATGTAGTGAGGGACCGCGAGAAGCCACTTGACGAGGGGCAGCCAACGATTCAGGTCCCGTGTCGCGTCCGGGTAGTCGAAGTCGAGATGCACGGCCTGCTGCTCCTCGGTGGAGGGATAGCGGTCATCCATCAGCGCGAGGTAGACGCCGATGCGGCTCGAGAAACGCAGCAGCTGCTGGTTCCACTCGAACCACCACCGCGGATACCGCTGGCGGAAGAGGATCAGCAACAGAGGGGGCAGGAACAGCAGTCCGGTGCCGCCTGCTGCGATCGTGCGCGCAGAGCCGGACGCGTCATAGCGCGCGCTGAATCCGCCGATCGTGCCGAGCACGATCAGGATCGGGATCGCGGTGAAGATCCGAAATGCCGTGGTGAGGCGGTTGAGCGGGCGCTCCGGATAGTCGACGGAGAACTGCACCGGGTACTGCGGGGTCATGGGCTCCTCCTCGTTCACAGATGGCTGTTGCGGGTCACGCTACGCGGCGCCCTCGCCGGGCACCGGGCGGGTCGGTAGGGAAGGCTCCACGCGCAGCAGTCGGGCAGGCAACCGCGGCAGCCACCAGTTCCAGCGGCCGAACAGGGAGATGATGGCCGGCACGAGCAGCGCGCGAACGACCGTCGCATCGAGCAGGATGCCCGCGGCGAGACCGGTGGCGAGCACCTTCACGTCGGTGTCCGGGCCGGACGCGAGCGCCACGAACGCCAGGAACAGGATCAGAGCGGCGCTGGTCACGAGGCGCCCGGTACGTCCGATCCCGCGCACGACCGCGCTGTCGGTCGATCCGGTCGCGTCGTACTCCTCGCGCATGCGGGCGAGGATGAAGACCTCGTAGTCCATCGAGAGCCCGAACAGAAATGCGAACACCATCAGCGGCAGCCATGTGTTCGTCGATCCGGTTGCGGGAATCCCCCAGATCAAATCGGATCCGTGTCCTCGCTGCCACACCAGGTCGAGGACTCCCCAGGCGGCGCCGACACTGATCACGTTCAGCACCACCGCCTTCAGCGGCAGCAGCAGAGAGCGGAACGCTCTGGCCAGCAGGATGAACGTGATGAGCGCGATCAGCCCGATCATCAGGGGAAAGTTCCCGTAGACGGCGTGTGTGAAGTCGTCGGCCTGCGCCGGCACTCCTCCGACACGCACCTCTCCACCGGCCGCGTGGGAAACCGAGCGCACACGCGCAAGTACGTCCCTAGCCGCGGAGGTCGATCCGTCAGGCGTCGTGAAGGAATCGACGATCGCTGCCCCCGAGTGACGCCACTGCGGCGAGTTGGGCGCCACCGATCCGTGCACGCCGGGAAGCACCGCAAGTGCGCTCGCGACCTTCTCGGGTGAGGTCGCCCCTTCGATCAGGGTCTCGTTGGGGAGCAACGCTCCGGAGCCGATACCCGAACGCTGCAGGGCTATCAGGCCCTGCTTCGCGTCGCCCTGCTTGGCGATCGTGTTGACGTTCGGGAGCCCGGGCTGCAGGTTCGTGGCGGCCAGCACCAGCGCCGCCAGGATGGCTCCCGCGCCGATCACCGCCAGCCAACGGCGACGCACGACCAGTTCCGCCCATCGCGTCCACGAGCGACTCGCCTTGTCGTCGCTGCGCACATGGGGCCAATCCAGGCGCGAGCCGACCTTGCTCAGCACGACAGGGAGCAGGGTGACGGCCACGATCACGCTGATCAGCGGGATCAGCATGCCGCCATACCCGACCGAGCGAAGGAACGGAAGCGGCAGCGCGACCAGTGCCAGCAACCCGATCGCGACGGTCGTGCCGCTGAAGACCACGGCGCGTCCGGCCGTGTCCATCGCGCGCTTGATCGCCTCCTCGCCCTCGAAGCCGTGCGCGCGCTCCTCGCGCCACCGCACCACCACGATCAGCGCGTAGTCGATCGATACGCCAAGCCCGATCAGCGCGATCAGGAACTGGACGATCGGAGATATTTCCGTGACGGTCGTCAATCCCCAGACGACGAGGAAGGTCGTGAGGATCGAGACGATCGCCATCATGATCGGGACGATCGCCAGGAACGATGCGAAGACGAACGCGAGCACCAGAAGCGCGCCGACCCCGCCGAGCAGCACCTCCACGAGCACGCCCGATCCGTTGCCGCCGCTGTTCTGGACCGTCAGGGCGTCGAAGCCGGTGAGATGCACGGGCGCGCCCGCGACCGTGCTTCCTGCGAGCGCCCTGGTCGCGCGTTTCGCGGCTTCGGGGTTGTTGTCGAAGGATTCTTTCGGATCGGGAAGTGGATACGTGACGATGAAGGTCGTCCGGCCGTCCTTGGAGAGGAAGGCTCGATTGCCCGTAGTCAGATAGCTCGCCGTCCGGCTGCCGGGCAGCGCCTTCTGCAGGCGCGCTTCGACGGCCCGCAGTTCGGAGGCCACGCCGGGGGAGTTGACGGACTTGCCCGCCGGGAGCGTGACCACCGGCAGCAGCGGCGAGTTGTTGCCGCCCGTGCCACGGAACTGATGGGCGATCTGCTCGTTGGTGACCCATCCCTCCTTGCCGGGCACGGAGAATTTCTGTTTCAGCGCTTTGGTCGCCGACCCGGCGGATGCCATGCCGATCAGCGTCACCGCAACCCAGAAGAGGACGACGATGCGCTTGTGTGCCAGAACCCAGCGTGTCAGCGGTGCCATCTGCCGTCCTCCATGAGTGATCGGAGGCAGACTGAGGCTGAAGCCCCTGCCGTGTCCCCCTCCTGTGGTGGCGCAGGCGACCGAGAAATCCTGCTGCGCCACGCAGCCAGGATCGCCTGCTGAAGGCGCGACCTGGAAGGCGAGAAACGAACCAGACGCGCTGTGTCGGTCACCATCGTGGCACAGCAGGGACGCTGATGCGTTGGCCGCCCGTCGAAAATATCGGTTGGACGTTGTCTGGGGTGGCCGCGCCTCCGGACCTGCGGCTAGCGGATCGGAATCTCGGCCGCGATCAGCGTGCCACCGTCGCCCGGGCTGTCCACCCGCAGGCTTCCGTCGAGTACGCCGAGCCGGTCGGCCAGCCCGAGCAGCCCGCCTCCGTCGGTCCGGGCGCCTCCGACGCCGTCGTCGCGCACCTGCACCTGCAGCGTGCCGTCCGTGACCCGCGCGCTGACCTGGGCATGACGGGCGTGAGAGTGCTTGGCCACGTTCGTCAACGCCTCGGCCACGACGAAGTAGGCGGTGGCCTCGACCGCTGAAGGGAAGCGCTCCACGGAGACACCGATGTCGACCGGTACCGGCATGCGCGAGGCCAGCGCGACCACACCGGCGCGCAGGCCGCCGCGCGTGAGGACGGAGGGGAGGATGCCGTGGGCCAGCTCGCGCAGCTCGGCGGTGGCCTCCTCTGCGTGTTTGAGCGCCTCCGTCACGAGCGCCGGAGCACCGCCGGCGCCAGGCTCGAGCTCGCGGCGCGCCAGCTTGAGCGTGACGACCGTGTGGACGAGGCGCTGCTGGGCCCCGTCGTGCAGATCGCGAACAACCCGCCGGCGCTCCTCGTCGGTGGCCGCGATGATCCGCGCTCGCGACGCAGCAAGCTCCGAGCGCGCCTGCACGTTAGAGATCGCCGTGGCGACGAGCTCGGTGAACTCGCCGATCCGTGACTCGGCGTCCGCCGGCAGCGGCTCCTCGCGCATCGTCACAGCCGTCATCGAACCCCACAGCTCGCCATCCACGACGATCGGGCTCCCGACGGCCGTCCGAACACCGCTCTCGCGAGCGTGTTCGGCCATCGGAGACTTGACGTTCGAATAGTCGTCGATGCGGGCGGGCTGCTCTGTGTCACGTACGATCGCGGCGACGTTCTCACCCTCCAGGTCCAGGCGTGTGCCGACGGGAAAGTAGTCGGCGAGCAGCCCCCAGATCGCGACCACCGTCGAATTGCCCTCGGGCTCGTAGCACTGCATCCAGACGCTCTCCACGCCCATCAGTCGCCCCACCTCCTCGGCCACCTTGGCGAACACCTCCGCAGGGGGCGACCCGCGTGCGACCAGTGTCGCAACCCGCCTCAGCGCGGCCTGCTCGTCTGCGAGCCGTCCCACTTCCACGCGGGCCTCGGCGTTTGAGATCGCCGTCGCCACGAGTTCGGTGAAGGCCGCGATCTTGGACTCCGTGGCCGGCCCGAGCGGCTCGGAATCTCCCGAGACGGCCATCATCGTCCCCCACAGGTGTCCGTCCACGATGACGGGGGCGCCCACTGCCGATCGGATGCCAAGCCGTCGGGCATCGGCCGCGACGTGGGCGGAGACGTCATCGTAGTTTTCGACCCGCGCCGGCCGACCGGTTCTGAACACGAGCGCGGAGACGCCCGAGTCGCCGGGCCCGATCCGGTTTCCCCCTACCGGCGCCAGTCTGCCGTCGATGCTCCAGCTGCCGACGTTCGTCGCCCCGCCGGCGGAGTCGAAGCGCGCCAGGTACGTGGCGTTGACGCCGAGCAGCAGTCCGACCTCGTGTGACACCGCCTGGAAGACTTTGGGAGGGGACGCGCCGCCCGCGACAAGCGTGGCGACGCGTCTCAGCGCTTCCTGCTCGCGCACGAGCAGAGCGAGCTCCTCGTGACTTGCCGTGTTCGAGATGGCCATCCCGACAAGCTCGGTGAACGCGACCAGGCGTCCTTCGGCGTCGGCGGGAAGCGGCCGCGGCTCGAGGGACCACGCGAGAACCGCGCCCCAGAGGCGCCCGTCCACGAAGATCGGCGCGGCGACGCCCGAGCGTATGCCGAGCCGCTGGATGAACGACGGAACCACGCGGTTCACGCGCGCGTAGTCCTCGATCCGCACGGCGCGGCCCGTGCGCATGACCTCGGTCGCCAGCGAGGTGTTTTCGAGCTTCTGCGGCCCCACCGGCAGCGGCTCGAGTCCTGCCGCTGTCCAGCCCTCCAGCTGCAGTAGCTCATCCTCGCCGATGAATCGTACGACGCGCGCGCCGTCGACGTTCAGCATGACGCCAGCCTCCTCGGCGACGGCAGCGAAGACCGCGCCGGGTGGCTCATCGCGCGCCACCAGCATGGCCACGCGGCGCAGGGCGGCCTGCTCCACGCCGAGCTCGCTGCGAGCGGACTCCGAGCTGTGAGCGCGGCGGCCGGCGCGGGCGACCAGCTCGCCGATCACCGTGCCGCCCGCCAGGTAGGCGATCAGGTCAGCGAGATTTCCCGCGTCGGGGAAGCTCGCCGGATGGATCGGCGGGACCCAGTACCAGTCGATCGCGATCAGGACGGCGACCGCTATCGGAATGCCGTATGCGACGTCCCAGAGGCGAAACGAGACGACGATGGCAACGACATAGAACGCGGCGAGGAGAGCGATGACAAGTTCGGAGCCGGCGGCCACGACGGTCACGGCCACCACGGCGAACGACGCCCCCGAGGCAAGGAACGCGAGCGCCACCTCGACGCCCATGGAGAGCGGCCGCGCGCGTCTGTATGCCGTCACGGGGCAAGGCTAGCCCACAGTCGCCGGCGTCGCCACGGCACCGCCTCCGGTCCGGATGAACCGGCGGCGCTTCACCGGCGACCCACGGCTCAGCGCGGATCGCGCAGGTAGGTCAGCGCGGCCAGCACACGTCGATGGTCTGTCGGGCTGGCATCGAGCCCCAGCTTCTGGAAGATGCTGGTTATGTGCTTCTCCACTGCGGCCGTGGTCACGACGAGCGACCCGGCGATCCCCTGGTTGGACTTGCCTTCTGCCAGATGGCCCAGGACATCGCGCTCGCGAGGGCTGAGTTCGTCCAGCGGCCCGTCATGGCGACGCCGGCCGAGCATGCGCCGCACCACCTCCGGATCGAGAGCGCTGCCGCCGCTCGCAACGCGTGCGACGGCGTCCCTGAACGCATCGACGTCGCCGACGCGCTCCTTCAGCAGGTAGCCGACGCCCTCTGCGCTGTCGCCGATCAGGTCGAGGGCATAGTCCTGCTCGTAGTACTGGGAGAGGACCAGCACGCCGGTCTCCGGGAGCAAGCGCCTCAGCTCGATCGCCGCGCGCAGGCCGTCGTCTGCCCTCCCAGGCGGCATTTGAATGTCGACGACTGCGACGTCCGGCTTGTGCGCGAGCGCCTTGCGCAGGAACGCCTCTGCATCGCCTGCCTGGCTGACGACGTCGAATCCGGTCTCCGCGAGCAGACGCGCGATCCCCTCGCGCATCAGAACGTCGTCCTCCCCGATGACTACGCGCAACGGCTCCGACACGACGACACGTTACTCCGCCTCGCCAGGCGGGCGCTCGGAGCTATCACGACGTCAGCAGGCTCGGCAGCCCGCCGTTCGCGAGATCCTCCTTGGCGATGAACGGCAGCCTTGGGCGGCCATCGGGGACCTCGAGCGCGAAGCCGGCATCGCTGTCGGTCGACGTCAGCACCACTCGCGGCCGCCACGGCAGCTCGGCCAGCTCGTACGCGAGTTCCACTCCCTCGCGGTCCGGCAGGCCCACGTCGACGAGCGCGGCGTCGGGCCTCGTGGCGTTTGCCGCCGAAACTGCGCCGGTGGCGTCCTCGGCCGTCGCCACGACCGCGAGCCCGGCCTGTGTGAGGATGCGCGTGGCCAACGACAGGAAGCTCGGGTCGTCATCGACGATCAGTATCGAGCCACTCATGAATTCCGATGATCGCACCGGCCCGGGGAGGGGATGGTAGGGAGAACCCGAGGTGCGCGGGGGTAGGGATCGCCCTACCCCGTGTGCGGGGTGCCCGTAAGCGCCTCTCGGGTCGATGGGCATGCCTCTTCCGCACAGCGCGGGGAATGATTTAGAGGCGCTGCGCGTCTGATTGGAGAGATGATGGCAAAGAGCCTCAAGAGTTCGCAAGCGGCCTCCCAGGGGGGAGGTCGTGAGCGGAACCTGGTCCTGGTCGGGACCGGCAATGCCAAGAGTCCCGACCCGTGTCCCGCGATCCGCGTTCTCATAGCGCACGGCGACCGACTGGCGCGAGCAGGTCTCGGTGCGCTGCTGGACGCAGAGCCCGACGTCGTCGTGGCCGGCTCGGCGGCGGAAGGCGCGGAAGCCCTCGTGCTTGCCGAAGAGCTTCGCCCGGACGTGCTCCTGCTCGACATGGCGCTTCCCGGCATGGACGCCTTCAGGGTGACGCGGACCGTGGCCGACGCGGACGGCTCGCCTGTTCGCGTGCTGATGCTCGGCGAGTCCGAGGACGACGAGAGGATCTTCTCCTCGCTGCGTGCCGGCGCCAGCGGATTCTTGATCAGGGACGCCGAGCCGGCCGACCTGATGCAGGGCATACGGCGCGTCGCCGCCGGCGAGGCGGCGCTCTCCCCGAGCAGCGTCCGGCGCGTGATCGACGAGCTCGCCGGGCAGCCCGATCCCCAGCGAGCGAGCCCGGAGCTGCTCGACGAGCTGACCGCGCGTGAGCTCGAGGTGATGGCTCTCGTAGCAGGGGGGCTGAGCAACGACGAGATCGCACAGCGGCTGGTCGTGACGATGGCGACGGCGAAGACGCATGTCAGCAGGGTGATGACGAAGCTTCGCGCTCATCACCGCGCTCAGCTCGTGACGCTCGCCTACGAGACCGGGCTCGTGCAGCCAAGGCATGCGGCTGGTGCAGCCGACGACGCCACTGCAACCAGCTTCGCCGTCGCATAGCGGCGCTGACGATCACCCCACGAAGCTCGACACGGCTCGCTCGAGCACCGCTGAGCGTTCCTGCCAGAGTCGGACCGGGGCCGCAGCGACCACGACGTTGCTGGAGCCGGCGCCAGAGACCAGGCACGCGATCTCCCGGTAGGTGGTGAGCGAGGTGGTGTAGGCATCGATCACGCATGAGCCGCGCGCGGAGAGGAAGCGCGCATCGTTCGTGGTCGCGAGCAGGCGCACGTTCCGAGCGCCCTCGGCGCGGTTTTTCCGGGGACGGAATCGACTCCAGTTCGCGAGCGTCTCGGCTCCCTGCTTGGGAGTCACGTTGAGGTAGCCATCGATCCGCCGGCCGCTGCCGCGAAGTGCCACCGATGCCGTGCCCGGATCCGTCCTGATCGCGGTCCATCCGGGTGGATATGCGATCGCCGCCCCGCTCGGGGTACGCGCCAGGTGCCAGCCCGCCGGCGGCGGGGTCGGCCGTAGCCAGGCAAACGGCCCGGACGCGCGCCGCGGGCTGCTGCCGCCTGCGGCGGCCAGCGCGATGATCAATGCCACCACGCCGGCGCCGACAGCGGAGAGTCCTATCGCGGCGCGCGTCCGTCGCATCGTCCTACACGTTCCCGTCGCCGTCGCTCGGGCCGCCGCTGTTGTCGGAGTCGCCGTCACCGCCGCCGTTCTGCGGGATGCCGCCCGCGGCGGGTGGGGCCGGCGTCGTTTCGGGTGCAG
Organism: Solirubrobacterales bacterium; assembly: GCA_025963965.1. Classification (GTDB taxonomy): domain Bacteria; phylum Actinomycetota; class Thermoleophilia; order Solirubrobacterales; family Solirubrobacteraceae; genus Palsa-744. Next base: position 1,916 of record JAOPZS010000041.1, on the reverse strand, counting down.
GCTTCGGCGTGGTCTTGGGCGGAGCCGGTTCGGGCGCCGGCTTGGGCGCAGGCGCTTCGACCTTCGGCGCCGGCGCTGGAGCGGGAGCGGCCGGGCTCGGCCGTGAGACGGCCTTGGAGCTCGACTTGTGAGCGGCCTGCTTGCCCGCGACGGTCACGGCGAACCAGGAGCCGCCAAACGCCGTCACACCCTGGCCGTTGGTTTCACCGGGGTGCTGATCCTTCACGAACCGGTACAGCGGGTGGCCGTTGTAGGTCACCTGCATCGTTCCATCAGAGCGCTTGCTGGTGCCTAGAAGCGCCGCGTTCGCACCCGCCGTAGCCGTTGCCGCGCCGGTCGCGAGGACCGGTGGCCACGCCGTGGCGCACGGGCCGCTGCACATGCTCGTGGTCCCCGAGTCGTGGGTGAACAGGTAGAGGGTGCGTCCCTGAGAGTCGACAAGGATCGTTCCCAGCGCCGTTTTCCCGGTCCCGACACTCGTCGGGGACGCGGATGTCGTGGCGGATGCGGATGTCGTCTTCGGCGGCGTGGTGGACGCCGTCGCGCCGCCGCTGCTGCCACACGCGGCGATGGCCACCGGCGCGAGCGCCAGCCCTGCCGCGCTGGCGAGGATCGCAATCGGTCTGGAGGGGTTGAGCATGTTCACTCCTTTGCGTCGGGGGAAGAGTCGCGTCGGCCCCCGCCGCAAGCGACGCCGGGCCCGTCATCACGTCCTCAATGTTGGACGCGGCGCTCGCCTTTGTTGTCGGCTCACGGGCGACTCTTTTTCCTGCCTCAGTCGGTGGGCTGACGATCCCCTCGTCTACTGCACACGTTGTACGCGGGTGCCCGCGTGCGGTAGGCGGCGTAGGGAAAAGAGTCCTCGCTCGCCCGATGACATCGGCGACTCACAGCGGGAGCATTGAGTGACTGCGGGTTCCCGCCAAAGCGAGCCCGCTCTTCGCACGAAAGGAGCGAGCATGACTCGCAACAGATCAAGATCAATTGGCGTGCTGGGTGCCGGCGGGCTCGCCCTGCTGGCGGTCGTGGCCGCGGGGTGTGGCGGTGGAGGAGCCACCGCCGCCTCGTCAGCGCCTCCGAAGACTGCGAGTGGTCAAGCGGCCACCGTAGGCATCTCCAACACCGGTATCGGCAAGATCCTCGTCGATTCTCAGGGCCGCACCCTGTATCTGTTCAAGGCGGACCAGGGGACGAAAAGCGCATGCACGGGCGCCTGCGCCGGCGCATGGCCGCCGCTGCTCGTGAAAGGCAAGCCGACGCTGGGCACCGGTGTCAACGCGTCGCTCGTCGGTACGGCCGCGCGCCCCGAAGGGACTACACAGGTCACCTACAACGGCCACCCGCTGTACCTCTTCGTGAAGGATCAGGAAGCGGGCGAAACCAATGGACAGGGCGTGTCCGCCTTTGGTGCTGCATGGTTCGCGCTCGGCTCGGGCGGAAACCAGGTCTCCGCGCAGCCGGCCAGCCCGAGCACCAGCGGGGGTGGGCGCAGTGGCTACTAGCGCTCCCATGCGCGGTTCGGCTGCGCGCCCACGCAGAAGCCCGTCGATGAGCACGGCTGCCCTTGCGGCAGCCGTGCCCGCGGCTTACGCGCTCGGTGCGCTGATGCTCGCGGGCGAGGCCGCGCTGCACATCCAGCAGTACGTCGCGATCTTCCACGAAGTGAACTGGGTCGGCCCGCTGTTCCTCGCGAACGGGGCAGCGTGCCTCGTTGCGGTCGTCGGCCTCGGATACGGGCGGACGCGGAGGGTCGCCGCGCTCGCCGGTGTGGTCATCTCCGTGGTCGCGCTCGGCAGCCTCGTCGTGAGCTACGGCCAAGGCCTCTTCGGGTGGCACGAGGGCGGCTTCCGCACGCCCGTCGAGCTCGTCACGATCGCCGAGGTCGCAGCAGTGCTGTTGCTGTCAGCAGCGCTCGC
>JAOPZS010000038.1 GCA_025963965.1 Solirubrobacterales bacterium | reverse complement strand
GCGTGCTTGAGCTCGGCGGGTATCGCCCCGGTCGCGGCGAGAACCCCGAAGTAGACGACGCCCGCGAGCAGCGCCGACGGCAGGCTGCCCAGGCCGGGAATGAGCGCAACGAGGCCGGCGAGCGCAGTCGCCGCGGCGACGCGGACCGGCACGCGCATGGAGAACCGCATCGTGGGATGGGCGGAGCGGAGAAACACGAAGGCGTACACGAGGAGCACGGTCTCGCCGCCAACGAAAGCGAGGGCCGCGCCTTCGGCTGCGAGGACAGGTACAAGCACCAGGGTCAGGACCGCGCTCACGAGCAGGCCCGTCGCGCTCATGATCAGCTGTTGGCGATGGCGATGCAGGGCCAGCAGACCGTATTGCAGCGAGGAGCTCACGAACACCGTGACCAGCGCGATCGACTGGATCCTGAGGACGGCCACTGCAGGGCCGCCGGTCCCGGCGAGCACCCGAACCACGAAGTCGGCCCCCAGGGCCAGCATCAGCGCGAGGCCGACGCCGACGATCAGCGTGATCTCCATCAGCCGCGAGAGAACGTAGGAGAGCCGCTCGCTGTCGTCGCGCGCGGCACGTGCGAGGACGGGCAGCGCCGAGCCCACGGTCAGCGCGGGAATCGCGATCAGGACCGAGATGACGCTGAACCCGATTGCGTAGTAGCCGGTCTGCTTCGAGCTCGCCAACAGCGACATCAGCACGACCGTCAGCCGCAGGTAGAGGCTGCCGATCACGACAGCCGCGGCGAACGGCAGCACCGCCCGCAGCAGCGCGGCCCACTCGTCGCGCTGGAAGGTGGGACGCAGCGGCATCGTGCCGCGAACCAGAGCGACGGTCGCTGCGAGGACCGCGAGGGCGACGGGCACGAGAACCGCGAAGAAGGCCAGCAGCTTCGCGCCGACCAGCACGAGGATCACGATCGCGCTCACGGCGAGCAGCTGGCGAAGGAGGTCCAGCCCGGTGACCCACCCCAACCGCAGCTGTGCCGCCAAGGGCACCGCGAAGGTTCCCTGAACGACCGTCAGCACCATGCCCAGGCCGGCGAACAGCGTGCCGAGGATCACAGCTTCCCCATATCCGGCGATCACGGCGAACGCGCAGCCCAGCACGATGCCGAGCGCCGTCATCGTGAAGCGAACCCCGAGCAGGTTGCGCATCAGCGGCCCTCGTTCTGGAGGAGGGCGCGTGGAGTACTCGCGCACGCCGATCTGCCCCAGGCCGACATCGGTGATGCCCTGGACGATCGTCACCAGGGAGATCACGAGCACGTAGCGCCCATAGTCGCTTTCACCGAGGTGGCGGATCAGGAGCGGGACCGACGCCAGGCTGAGCAGGATGCCGGCGATGTAGCCGGCCGCCCGCAGCGCGCTCCCACGGATCGCCGCGGGGCCCGCGGCGGGGGTGTCGAGAAGGTCGCTTTCGAGCTCCTCTACGTGGGTTGGCTGCTGCTCGGTCTCCATCTCCTAGTCATCTTCGCCCGGCTGCGGCCGCCACGCCCAGACCATTCCGTAGCCGTCCGGCCGGTGCCAGATGTCAGCGATCTTCAGCCCGGCCTCCGTCAGGGCATGCTCGACTGCCCCTCGCGGGTCCCCCTGCGGCCCCAGATGGGGGTGGTACTCGAGCACGAGGACCGCCGGCGGCTCGCGACGGAAGCGCTCGTCGGCGAGGATCTCCCACTCGCCACCCTCGATGTCGAGCTTGACGAGGTCCGCCGCGGCGATCTCGGCCATCACGTCGTGGACTGGGACCTTGATCGTCGGGACACCGGGATCGGTGCCCGGGGCGACGACGAAAGACTCCATGGCGCGGCCGGCGGCCAGCTCGACCTCGCCGTCGCGGGCGCCCGCCGCCATCCGCTCGACTCGCCAGCGGCCTTGGAGGCCGTTGGCGGCGATCGTCTGCTCGTGCACCTCTGCGTTGGCGGGGTCAGCCTCGTAGCCGACGATGCTGGCCTCCGGCCAGCGATGCGCGGCGTAGATGCCGAACAGCCCGACGTTGGCGCCGAGGTCGAGGACCCGGCCAGGGCTCGCGAGCGCCCCGGCGAGCTCAGCCGGGGGCTGATAGTCCCGGCGGTGAAAGACCTCGGCCATCGTCGCGCCGTCCTGCACGGAGTGGCGCAGCGCGACGGTGGCACCGGAGCCGCGCAGCCGGTAGCGGAAGACGCCGGAGGGGCGCGTCTCCTGGCGCAGGAGGAAGCGTCCGGACTCGCGCACGAGCCGTGCGCAGATCAACCGCGCCGCGAGCGGCGCCAGGAGTGGGCTGCCCGCGACCTTGCGCAGCCGGCGGGCGAGTGCGTTCATGACCCGGCGCGGGCGGCGTCGCGCCCGGCGCCGAGGCGGCGGATGGCGCGAAGCAGGCGACGCAATGGCGCAGCCGCGGGCCGCAGCGCGAGGAATTCTTCGGCTTTCGCCCGGACGTGGCGAGGCGAGCGGGCAGGAACGAGGGCGGTGGGCGTCAGCAGATGTGTGGCGTTGGCGGGGCTGTGGACGTAGCGGTCGATCCAGCCGGCGAGCTCGCGGTTGCGGTCGGCCTCGGGGCCCTCCCAGTTCGAGCCGCTGCGGGAGGCGACGTGACCGTAGTCGTGGTTCTGGTGGATCACGGTCGTGCTGGGGGTCATGTCGATCAGCGGGAAGCCCAGCTCGAGCGTTCTCCCCATCATCCAGTTGTCCCACCCGGGGCGCCCGACCGCGAACGCCGGGATCGCGAAGTCCGTCTCACGCGGGAAGACGAAGTAGTCGCTGCCGCTGCCGAGGTCGAGCTTTCCATGGCTGCGCGCCCATGCAGCGAGCCGGTTGTCGCTGCCGTCGAACTCGAGCGGCTCGGTGATGTCGCAGTCCCAGCGCTGGCCGATCGCGAGCAGCGGAGCGGCGGGTAGACGCCGCAGCGCGTTCAGGAAGTCGGTGAGCAGAAGGATGTCGGCGTTGACGTAGCAGAGCCGCTCGCCGGTGCCGCGCTCGGCGGCCTGCGCGAAAGCCCAGTCGAGCAGCGGCGTACCGAACTCGTTCTTGGCGGGGTCCCCGACGTGCATCGCGCCGAGCTCCCGGGCGGCCTCGGCCACGCCCGGGTCATCGCCCATCAGCATCACCTCGACGTCCGCGCCCAGCCCGACCCAGCTCCGCACGGCATTTCGCTGGATCAGCGAGATGTGCGGGTCGACGAACCCCTTCGGTATCGAGAAGACGGTCAGCTGGGCCATGGGGCGCGAGTCGGCAGCAGCCTAGCGGTCGCCCAGGGCGCACTCGCGCGTCATCGCGCCACGACGGCCGAGGTGGCACGCACCTCGCCGCTGGCGCCGAGCGCCTGCACCGCGAAGTTCGCGGCGCCAGTGCTGTCGGGCACGGCGGTCTCAAAGCCGCTGTAGGGAACCTCGGCGACCGTTGTGAGAGTCGCGGGCGTGGTGCCGGCGAGGACGCGCCAGGCGCTGATGTCGGTGGCGCCGTTCCAGCTCGCATAGACGGTCGCGGCGGCGCCTGCTCCGGGCTTCACGACGATCGCCGGGCGCGAAGCGGGGGTGGCGCTCCACGGGAAGCGAAATGCGCGGTAGGACTGCCCCGGGGAGGGGAAGCGGGCGCTGAAGAGGATCTGCCCTGCAGGCGAGAATTCGGTGAGGAACGGCTCTTCGCCCCAGCCGACGAACGAGTTGCCGTTGGGAAGGACCTGTGCGTTTCCCTGGCTGCCGGCCAAGAGGTGGTCGACGTAGCGACTGACGAGCGTGACCTTGCGGTGCGCCCAGTCGATGCGCTCGCGGATGATGCGCGACTCCGAGTGGACCTTCGGGACCGCGCCGTTGTCGAAGATCGTCAGCGTCCGATCGGGCTGCCAGCGCACGTCGTGCTGCCAGGCGGTGCCCGTCCCGGGGCCCATCTTGAAGCTCGTGTGACGCCCCCCGAGACGCCACAGGATCGCCCCGCTGACGTGGTTGATCTCATACGCGGCCCAGGTGTTCCGCGAGGAGACGATGAAGTTGCCGTCCCCCCACGGGTCGGCTGAGATCGAGTTGATGTGGAAGAAGTCAAACGGCTCGTCGTTGCGAGGCGGGACGTGCGCGAAGGAGTTCTCGAGCGCGACGTGGCCGTAGGCGTGCCACTCGAACATCACGAGGCCCGTGGGGATGTCGACCTCCTGCATGATCGAGTCCTGCAGGATCCCGTCGCGAGGGCCGCCGACCGAGGACAGGTCCGCCGAGACCAGCGAGTAGGCAGTCAGGTAGGCCGATCCCCGGGGAGTGATCTGAAAGTCGTGGAGGTCTGCCTGATAGCCGTTGCCGGCATTCACGGTCGCGACCTTTTTGTAGGCCGTGTCGACGATCTCGTTGCGCCCGAAGCCGAACCCGACACGGAGCGGCACCAGGCCCTCCCACCAGACGAGAACCGGTCGACCCAAGTAGCTCTGCACCTGGAAGTCGGTCGCATCGTCGCCCTTCGGGACCGGGTGGAACCAGACGAGCCGCCCGAGTTGGTCGAGGATCATCGTCCCGGTCTGGCCGTAGCCGTTGGTGGGCGTGAGGAAGATGTCGCCCGGGGCCGCCGCAGGATTGTTGGCGGTGACGCTGACGACGGGCGGTTTCAGCTGAGGCTGCGTCTGGAAGCTCTGTTCCATCCCGTGGCCTTTCAGCTGCAGCGGCTTGCCGGCGGTGACCCGGTAGTTCGCGAACCGCTCGACGGTGAACCTCGTCCGCACGGTCTGCGTGTGTCCCTTCGCACCGACGACTGCCGAGGCCGTGACCGTCTCACCCTGGGTGAAGGGATGGCTGAGCAGGAAGCTCGCGCCGGGGGCACTGACGTAGCCGCTCAGCCTGCCGCTGTGCCGCCCGGTGCGCGAGCCGTTCACGGAGACCCTCGAGATCTGGTTGGCGGGAACGCCGAGAAAGCTGATCTGGGTGAACGGGGAAGCGTCGGGAGTTCCGTTCAGAGGCGAGACGGAGACGGCGCTCGCGCCCGCCGCCGCGGATGCGGAGCAGAGCAGGACGAGAGCGCACAGGAGGCCGAGGCAGCCGCCGATGCGGCCCAGCCGACCTGCCCTCGATCCCATGCGCCGCCTTCCCGTTCGCGCTCCTCCGCCGGCCGTGGGGCCGTCGAACCCAGTTGCCGACACGCCTGAAACACGCAATTCCCACGCAGGTAGCGAGTTCAGGCGAAGGGCGGGATAAGAATTCGCCGGAGAGGCGCGGAAGCCTCGTCAGCGTCGGCGATCAGCGCTCGACGACACTGATCGCCCGCGAGGCGCCTGCGGCGAACGGGTAGTCGGACTCCTGTTCGCAGACGACGCGGAACTGGTAGCGGGCGGGGCCCGGGAACTTGAAGTGGTAGCCGGCGGAGAAGCTCCCACGCGAGCTCGTCCGGACGACGTGGAACTCGATCCAGGCGCCCCGCCCGGACCGTGCCTCGAGGATCAGGGGCTTGCCGCCCTTCGGGAACGGTCCTGCGAGGAGCCGCCCGTGGAAGTGGATCGTGCCGCGCGAGGCAGCCGTGCGCGGAGTGACGGTCATGGTCACGGGCGCCTCGACGGCGAGCTGCAGAGACTTCATCGCAGCGGGTCGCGCATCACCGGCGTGGGCGGTGTAGGACAGCACGACCGTCCGCGAGGAGAGCCGCGCGGGAAGACGCACCGTGAATGCGCCGTTCGCGACGGTCTGGCTTCCCTTCATCGCCGAGCTCGCAGCGCCCGCCAGCGGCGCCGTCGAGGAAACGGCGATCTGTGCCCCCGGGATCGGCACGCCGCCGGGATCGGTGAGGCGGCCCGTGATCGTCTCACTGTGGCCGAAGGGCATCACCAGCCGGTTCCGGGTGGTGGCCTGCCAGCGCGCAGTGAGGACCGCGGCGGACGTGGCGCCGAGGCCGTTGGCTTGGCCGAGCGTGGTCGCCGTGCCGCCGAGCAGCGAGGTGGCGGGGCCGGGAACGGTGATCGTCCGGTCGAGCACGGGGGCGGAATTGCCGGCAGCGTCGAGCACCGAGACGATCAGATGGTGCGAGCCGGGACTGAGGCC
>JAOPZS010000016.1 GCA_025963965.1 Solirubrobacterales bacterium | reverse complement strand
CCGAGTGCGATCGTCACGAGCTGCGGCGCGAGCGCGGCGGTCAGGGAGCCGCCCCCTCGCAACGAGTGCGCCAGGGACGCGATCGCGGCGCAGCGCTGTGCGCTCGGGCCCGCAAGCGCGACATCCGCGGCCGGCACGGGAGCTCGAGGTTCGCGCTTCCACACTAGGTAATAGGCGCCCTGCAACGCGAGGCGGTAGGCGCTGGGCGGCCTCGGCGCCGCCGGGTCGCGGCGGGTGACGATCAGCGGATACGCCACGAGCGCCGCCGGCGCGATCTGCCCGAGCGTGAACGGCCGGCCATAGCCGTGCGCGGCGGCGCCGAGGCCGACGGCCGGGTAGACGAAGTTGGGGCTCGCCACGCCGAGGTCGCGCAGCTCGTACAGGGAGTATTCGTCGAAGTCCGTGAACAGCGCCGGGCCCTCGCCGGCGAAGCGCCGGCCGACCCGGGCGAGCTCTTCGTAGCGCGCAGCCGGCGCCAGGTTCGCCGTGTTGTACTGAAGCTCATCGGAGACGAGCACCCCGCCCGTGATCGCCGCCGCGACGGCTGCCGCCGCAGCGAGGGCCAGGGCGCGCGGCCGCAGGTCTCGAAGCAGCCCGACGCCGCCCCACGCCATCAGCATCACCGCCGGAGAGGTGAGCACGAGCGTCTTGGCGCTCGCCCACGTCTTGCCGGTGCGGCTGATCAGAAGCCACGTCAGGACCATCATCGCGATCCATCCGCCGACGCCCCACGCACGCCTGCGCAGGCAGTTCGCCGCCCCCAGCAGCACGGCGATGCCGACGACGGCGGCGAGCACGTCGGTGAGCAGGCCCGCACCCCCGCCCGGTGTCAGCTTGTAGCTGCCGTCCAGCCACACCCCCAGGACCTGCACCGCGTGCAGCGGTTCGCCCAGGTTGCCCGCGTTGCTCGTTGAGGCGATCGTGCTGGCGACATGCAGCGCCCCACCGAGCACTTTCCAGGTCGGCAGGGCAGCCAACAGCAGTACCCCGGCGCCCGCAGCGGCGGCGACGAGCAGCTCGCGCGCAGCGACGCGGCGTTCGACCACGAGCGCCCCGAGCAGCACGAGCAGGCTCGCCAGCACCCACGCGCCGAAGGCGGTGCCGAGCGCTGAGATCCCCGCCGCGAACAGCAGTGCCAGCGGAAGCGTCGCGCGGGGCCCACGTGCGATCCAGCCCTGCGGGCGGGAGACCAGGCAGCCGCAGGCGAGCAGCAGCGGCAGGGTCGTTATCTCCTTGATCGACCCGAGCAGCTCGTAGGCGTAGACCAGGGCCGGCAGCATCGCCGTGAGCGCCGCCAGGAACGCCCAGCCGCCGCGCAGCCCGAGCCGGCGGGCGAGCAGCCATGCCGGCCCGCAGCCCAGGGCGAGCATGAAGGCGTTGAACGGCTGGAAGGCCCAGATCAGCGGCAGGCCGAGCAGCGCCGCGCTGCCGCCGAACAGCGTGTCCGCACCCGACGGGTAGCTCGTGCCGTAGTAGCCCTTGATGAACTGCCCGTAGGAGCTCCGCAGATCCAGGTGGCCGTAGCTCTGGCCGTGATGGATCAGGTAGTCGGCGCCGGCCATGTGCACCGCCGAGTCCGACAGGGCTCCAAACGAGGAGAAGCTCGTGCGGCCCGCGAGCAGCACGGGCGCGATCGCCAGCAGGTAGGCGAGCAGCGAGGCGATCAGCGGCAGCGGGCGGCGCAGGGCCCAGCCGAGCACAGCCGTGGCCCGCCGGCGCCCGAGCACGAAGCCGCAGGCGGCGATCGCGAGCATCAGCCATGGCGTTGCGGGAGCGAGCCACGTGGGCAGCGTCGTCAGCTGCGAGAGCGCGATCAGGCCGGCCGCGCCGACCGGACCGAGCAGCGCTGCGGACAGCCACCCGCCTGCCAGGCGATCGACAAGCAGGCCCGCGCCCAGGCACAGGCAGGCGAGCGCACACGGATAGAGGAGCGTCGTCCCGACGAACATGCGGCGCGGCCGCAGATACTGCCAGCTTGAATCAGATCGGGCGCCGCGGAGCGATGCCCGGCGCCGCGCCTGCCCCTAGTGGCTGAGTCCGCGCCCGGCCGCCCAGCCGGCGCCAAGCCCGATCGCGAGGCCCACGCTCACCAGGCTCGCGCTGCGCAGCGGCTTGCGCTGCGCCTTGGACGAGAGGCCGTGAGCGCTGTGCCTCGCCGTCGCCTTCGCCGCCTTGACACCGATCATCCGCTTGATCCTGGACACGCGTTCCTCCTTCGTCGGGGGTCACTCCCCTCGCTACCCGGAGTCGCTGCAGCGGAACACGCCCGGCCATCGAGGCGCAGCGGCGGATCCCCCTCAGCCGGGGACCCGCCGCGATGCGTCGAGACCGATGCTCAGGCTGGGGGCGGTGCGTAGATCGCGATCAGCTTGAACTTGGTGAGTCCCTTGTTCACGTTGTACGTGAAGTTGGTCGTCCTCTGAGCGCTTCCCGAGTCCGATTCCCATTCGGCCACGTGACCGCCGCCTTCGGTTTCGAATTCTTTCTGACCCTTGCCGGCGACCATCCTTTTCAGCTGGCCTTCGGTCGTTTCACAGGTCTCGACGTCCTTGCCGCCGGGGAATTTCTTGCTGACGACATGTGTGCCTGTGCATTTGACCGCCCCGTAGTAACCCGAGGCGTTGTATTCGATGGTGAACGGCGTCTTCGTTGGGGCCGCCATGCGCGTCGCGGCGCGGCTTGCGCCGGGCGGCGTTGCGACTGCGACCGAGGCCGACGAGGCGATTACGGCAGCCGTGATGGCTGCGAACAGCGAGATCCGTTTCATCCGTTGTCTCCCTTGCCCTGTGGGCATTCCGTTGCGAGGGCCCCCCTCCAAGAGAGCCAAGGCGACCATACTCTGCCTCGAACAGTTATGACATACGGAATTTCGCGGGTCACATTGAGCGCGGTTATGTGTGACAGAGGCCCGTCGGCCGCGCTCATTCCACCGTCAGCGTCGCCTTCATCCCTTTCGCCTCGTGTTCGGGCAGCGAGCAGAACAGCGTGTAGGTGCCGCGTCGCATTTCGAACGTCTGGTCGCGGATGCCTTTGGAAGGCGTGCCGGGGAACGAGCCGCCGATCGAGCCTTCGCCGGAGAGCAGGTTCAGGTTGTGTTCGTCCTGCCCGGCGTTGACGAAGTCGAACGCGACCCTGCCCGCCGGGACGGTCGTGCGCGACAGCGTGAAGTGGTACTCGACGGCCGTCACCTGGACGTGCGTGAGCGAAGGCGGCGCCGTGCCTCCGCCGCCTTCCACCGGCGCGCCGCCGGCGGGCGTGCCGGTTTCACCCGAGCCCGGGCCCGAGCCCGAGCCCGTGCCAGAGCCGGGAGAGCTGGGGCCGCCGGCCGCCGGCGGAGCCGTCGACACGCCGTGACGGGCAGGCGCCTTGTGATGAGAGGAGCGGCAGGGCCGCGTGCGCTTCCGGTGCGGCGAGCCTGCGCGTCCGGCTCGGGCGAGGAATTTCCTGGCCTCCCACCCCCAGCCCCAGGTCGCCCCCCAGTCCTCGGTCGTGCGGGGCGCCGGGTGCGAGCGCGAGCGGCTCGCGCAGCGTTTGCCGTGGTGAGCCGAGGCTGCCGCGGGTGCGGCGCGGACACCGGCCGAGGACCCGGGAGAGGGGGCGGCGAGCGCGATCGCGGCGCCGAGGACGAGCGCCGCCGCGGTCGCCGCCAGCAGAGGTCCAAGCCGGGAGCCCGATGGCCTCATCGCGCCACAGGCCCGATCACGAGAACAGCGCCGGCACCGTGCCGTAGGCGCTCGGCCCGGCCAGCCCGGTGCCGGCGCCGGGGATCACGAGACCGGCCTCGGTTGCGAACCACTGGCCGAGGATGCCGGCGTACATCGCGCGGAAGTCCGACGTGTTGAGGAGGTTGTCGTTCACGTCGAGTTTGCCGACGCCCGGGAACTCGCCGACCATCTCGCCCTTCAGCCGGCTGCCGATCAAGAGCGACACGCCGGCCGCGCCGTGGTCGGTCCCCGAGCCGTTTTCCTGGGGGCGGCGGCCGAACTCCGACCACAGCTGGATGATCACGCGGTCGTCGAGTTTGCGCGCCTCGAGGTCGCGCTGGAAGGCGACGACGGATTCGACGGTCTGCCCGAGGTTGGTCGCGAGCGTGTTCGCCTCGTCGGAGTGCGTGTCATAGCCCCCCACGGCTGACAGCGAGACGCATTTGATCGGCAGTGCTTCGTCGCCGAGCATCGCCGCCAGCACCGCGAGGCGCCGCGGGAACTCTCCGCCCGACGCCGGGTAGGCGACCGGCGAGGTGAAGCCGGGTTTCCCTTCGTGTTCTCCGAACGGAGCGATCTGGTTGCGGATTATTCCGGTGGCGTGCGAGGCGGCGCGGGCCTGGGCGAACGCGGGGGAGGGGGCGCCGAGCGCGCCGAGCGCGCCGAACGTGTCGAGCGCCGAGGACGCGATCGGTTCGTCCAGGCCGTACGCCCAGAAGCTGTAGTCCGACGGAGAGGACACCGCCGCGACGGGGTTCTTAGCCGTTGCGAGGGCCGGCGCCAGCGAGTAGTCCAGCGACAGGCCCTGCAGCGGGTTGCCGGGGTCGCCCGCCACGTCGAGGTAGCGCCCCATCCAGCCGGAGCGGGTCTGCGTGTCGAGCTGGCCGACCTCCCAGTAGTGGCGGCTGGTGAAGTGGCTCTCGTCCGGCGGGTCGTAGCCGATCGCCGGGAAGACAGTGACCTTGCCCTCGCCGTGCAGCTGTGCGAGGCCGCCGGCTTTCGGGTGCCACATCAGCGTTTCGTCCTCGCTGAACGGCACGCCGGCGCCTTCGGCCAGACCGAGCGACGGGCGCAGTTCGTGGTAGCGCGCTTCCTTGACGGGGGCGAGCACCGACAGCGCATCCCAGCCGCCCTCCATGAAGATCGACACGAGCACCGGCTGGTCCGGCGGCGCCGCCGCGGCCGCTTCGGCGATGCCCGCCTCGAACGCACGAGGCGAGAGCGCCGCGGCGCCGTACACCGACAGCACGGCGCCGGCCGAGCGCAGCAGGAACGAGCGGCGGTCCATGCCCGTGCCGGCCGGAATCGGCATCCCCGGCTCGATCGACGGCAGTCCCCTGCCGGCCCGCGCGATACCGGCACGCAGCAGCTGGGAGCGGTTGAAGTCCTCGCACGAGCAGCTCCGCGCCATCTAGCTCACCTGCATGTCGGGGGAGGTCGCGATCAGCATCCGCAGCGCGTTCTGGCGCATCGCGCGGTACGGGCTGCGCTGCCATTTGGCGAGAGTCATCGCCTGCAGGCAGCTCTGCGCGTAGGCCGCGATGCTCTGCTGTGTCTCGCCGGAGAGCGCCGGCTGGGCCCAGTAGCTCATCGCGCTGGCCATCGCTTCCCCTGGTTCCTCGGTTTCGCTGTAATGCGCTTCGCCTTTGCCGGGCCACGGGTTCGGGTAGGTCTTGGCGGTCACGTAGCTGGCGATTTCCCAGCGCGCCTTGGCGGTCGAGGTGTCAAGCCAGCGCGTGAAGTCCCAGCCGGCGACGTTCGGCGGGTAGAACAGCTGCTGGCCGGCGCCGGAGCAGAGCCATGCCCATGCGGTCGTGTCGACGGGCCGCGAGATCGCGCGCAGCAGCCCCGCGTTGTAGACGACTGGCGGCGTCAGCAGCTCGGGGCCGTTCAGGAACGTGGGGTGCTGGAGGATCGCCTCGACGACCGCGCCGATGCTGTATCCCGAGCCGAGGTAGAGGCCCTGCAGCGAGGCGAGCGTCGCTTCGTCCGGCGGCGTCGGCACGAAGTAGCTCCACAGCTTCGAGACGAAGAACGAGGCGTGCAGTGGATGGGCGACGCACAGCCGCACCGCGTCTTCCCAGCTCCACTTGCCGGCGTGCCCGAAGACCGTCTTGTTGGCGGCGTCGTGGCGGGAGGCTTCGAAGCGGAAGTTCTGCAGGCCGGAGCTTTCGGTCCATTCGGCGCTCCACCCGCTCAGCGCGCGCGCCATTTCGCGCACGTCCGTCTCGGTGTAGGCGCCGCGGTCGGCGCCGAGCGAGAACAGCTCCATCATCTCGCGCGCGTAGTTCTCGTTCGGGTCCCATCTCGAGTTGTAGATGCCGTCGAGGAAGACAAGCATCGCCGGGTTCCTGGTGACGGCCATGAACAGGTCCTGGAAGCTGCCCAGGGCGTTTTCCCGAAACAGCTGGTTCTGGTCGAGCATCCGCTGCTGGTCATTGACCTTCTCGTTGGAGTTCGCGAACCAGTCGTGCCAGATGAACGTCATCCGCTCGACGAGCGGCTGGTCGGAGCGGACCATCCGGTCGAGCCACCAGCAGTGGTCGTGGCCCCAGGCGTCTGCCGGGGCGAGCGCGTTGCCTTCGTCGTCGGTCGGCGCCGGCCCGTGCAGGACCGCCGGGCCGCTCGGCCGGGTGAGGCTGTGGACGACCGTTTCGAGCGGCTGCCCGACGAGCGCCTCGGCCTGTCCGGGCGCTGCTCCGAAGCCGGCGCGCCAGAGCAGCCGCCGTGCCTGTACGAGCGTCAGCGTCCCGATTACGGCGGGCGGGGGCGCGCTCGAGGGCGGCGGCGGGTTGACCGCGATCGCCGGCGGCGCCGGTGCTCCCGCCAGCCCCGAGGCGGGTGGGACGTGCGGCTTGTGCTTCTTGTGATGGCGGCGTCGCTTCTTGTGGTGCTTGGCCTTGCCGTGAGGGTGAGCGGCGTGCTTCGTCTTGGCCTTCGCCTTCGCCTTCAGGACGCGCGCGCTTCCATCCCCCATGCCGCTCGCCTCGACCCGAAGGGTCGGGTGCTTGACGGCGGCGGGCGCGACTGGACACCTGTTTGCCGCGGCGGCGGGCGTCCAGAGAACGCGGGGTCCGATGCGCGAAGGGAGGTGCGGTAGCGGTTGTAGCTACACCGACGTGACTACCATCGCTATCGGGCCCTTCGACGCGACACGCCCCGCAGGTGCGCGGGGGCGAGGCTGCGCCCGACGCGCCAACCGACTTGACCGCGGCGCCTACTTGATCAGATCGATCAGATCGGCGACAGAGTCGACGACCAGCGACGCCCGGAACGGGAACCGCTCGGCGACCTCCCTGCTGGTCACGCCGCTGAGCACGAGGATCGTCTCCATGCCGGCCTCGAGGCCCGAGACGATGTCGGTGTCCATGCGGTCGCCGATCATCGCCGAGGTCTCCGAGTGGGCTTCGATCGCGTTCAGGGCGGATCGCATCATCAGCGGGTTGGGCTTGCCCACGAAGTACGGCTCGACCCCTGTGGCGCGGCTGATCAGCGCCGCCACGGAGCCGGTCGCGGGCAGCGGCC
>JAOPZS010000133.1 GCA_025963965.1 Solirubrobacterales bacterium | reverse complement strand
AGATCGTGCTGGTGATCGGCGCGGCCTCGTCCGTCGAGGCCGCGCGCGAGCCGGCGCTGGGCGCGCTGCGCGAGCTCGTTCAGGCCGGCGCGCGCCCGCGCGCCGCCGCCACGGCGGTCGCCAAGCTGACCGGCCTCAGCGCCAACGAGCTCTACAGGGAGTTGACCCGCGCGGACGGATAGCCTCACCGGCAGGCCATGTCCTTCTACGTCACGACTCCGATCTACTACGTCAACGCCGCCCCGCATCTCGGGCATGCCTATACGACGATCGCCGCCGACGTGATGGCCCGCCATCACCGCCAGCGCGGCGAGGAGGTGTTCTTCCTGACAGGCACCGACGAGCACGGCGAGCCCGTCGCCGACGCGGCGCACGCGCTGGGAATCGAGCCGCAGGAGCTCGCCGATCGCAACGCGGAGCGGTTCCGCGCGCTGGCCCCTCAGCTCGATGCGAGCAACGACTTCTTCATCCGCACGACAGACCCGCCGCACGAAGCGATCGTGCAGGAGGTGCTCTCGCGGGTGCGCGATGCGGGGTACGTGTACAAGGGAACGTACGAGGGCTGGTACTGCCCGCGCTGCGCCGACTTCAAGGCCGACAACGAAGTCGACGACGGCAACCGCTGCCCGATCCACCACATCGAGCTGACGCGCGAGCAGGAGGACAACTACTTCTTTAAGCTGTCCGCCTTCCAGGAGCCGCTCGAAGCGCTCTACGCCGAGCACGAGGACTTCGTCTCGCCGCGCACCCGTTACAACGAGTCGCTGTCGTTCATCCGCTCAGGGCTGCGCGACGTGCCGCTGACCCGCCACAAGCTGACGTGGGGCGTGCAGGTTCCGTGGGACGACGAGCACGTCTTCTACGTGTGGTTCGACGCGCTGCTCAATTACTACACGGCGCTGAGCTACGCGCGCGACGGAGAGGACCTGACCGAGCGGCTGTGGCCCCCCACCTACCACGTGATCGCGAAGGACATCCTGCGCTTTCACACCGTCTACTGGCCGGCGCTCCTGATGGCCGCCGGGATCGAGCTCCCCGAGCACGTGTTCGTCCACGGCTACCTGCTGATGGAAGGCGAGAAGATGAGCAAGTCGCTCGGCAACGTGCTCGACCCGTTCGAGGTGATCGACCGCTTCGGCGCCGACGCGCTGCGCTTCTACCTGCTGCGCGACGTCCCGTTCGGCCAGGACGGGTCCGTCTCGACGGCGGCCTTCGAGCTCCGTTATGAGACCGAGCTCGCCAACGAGCTCGGCAATCTCGCCAACCGCACGATCTCGATGCTGCTGCGCTATCGCGACGGGGTCGTCGCACGAGCCCCCATGGACCCCGTGCTGGCCGCTGACTTCGCTGGGCTGCCCGAGAAGGTCGCAGCCCACATCGACCGGGCCGAGCTGACGCCCGCGCTCGAGGAGATCTGGCAGCGCGTGAGGCGCCTGAACCGCTACGTCGAGGAGCGAGCGCCGTTCCGCCTGGCCAAAGACGAGGGTGCCGCCGAGGAGCTGGATGGCGTGCTCGCGAACCTCGCCGAGGGCCTGCGCGCCGTCACGGTGCTGCTGTGGCCGTATCTGCCGAGCTCCGCCGAACGGCTGCTGGAGGCGCTCGGCGCGCCTGACACGTCGCTTGCCGGCGCGGCGCTCGGCAGCGGGCGGATCGAGCGAGTCGGCGCGATCGGGTCGCTGTTCCCGAAGGACGCGGCGACGCCGCAGCCGTCGTGATCGACTCGCACACGCATCTCGATCTCTGCGACCCGCCAAACGCCGAGCTGGTCGCCGCCGCCGAGGCGGCCGGGGTGCGGCGGATCGTGACGGTGGGCATCGACGGAGCCTCGTGCCGGGCGGCGCTCGCCGCCGCCGAGGACTTCCCGCAGGTGTACGCGTCGGTGGGGCGTCACCCGAACGCCGCCCGCGGATTCGACGAAGCCGATCTCGCCGAGCTCGAGGCGCTCGCCGCGCACGATCGCTGCGTGGCGATCGGCGAGACCGGCCTTGACTACTACCGCGACGAGACGCCCCCGGCCGACCAGCGGCGCGCCTTCGCGGCACAGATCGCGCTGGCGCGAACCACGGGCAAGCCGCTCGTGATCCACACGCGCGCGGCCAACCAGGACACGCTCGACCAGCTCGCCGGCGAAGCGCAGGGGGTGAGCGTCGTGATGCACTGCTTCTCGATGCCCGACCGGCTCGATGAGTGCGTGGCGCGCGGCTACGCGATCTCGTTCGCCGGCAACGTCACGTACAAGAGCGCCGGCGATCTCGCCGAGGCGGCGCGGTCGGTGCCCGAGGAGCGCCTGCTGGTCGAGACGGACGCTCCGTATCTGACTCCGCAGTCCGTCCGCAAGCACCGCAACCAGCCGGCCTTCGTCGCCCATACGCTGGCCTTCATCGCCGAGCTGCGCGGTGTCGCGGCGGACGAGCTGGGCGCCGCCGTCGAGGCGAACGGCGCTCGCGTCTTCGGCTGGTCGTGAGCTCCGTGGGCGAGGCGCCCGTCCAGCCCAGCCTGCGCCGGATGCGCAGATTTGGCGTGCGCCCGGACCGGGACCTCGGACAGAACTTCCTGATCGACTCGAACATCCTCGGCGTGATCGATCGCGCCGCCGAGCTCGACGCCGACGACGTGGTGCTGGAGATCGGAGGCGGGCTCGGCGTGCTCAGCGAGCACCTGGCCGAGCGGGCCGCCCACGTTCACGTGATCGAGATCGACGAGCGGCTGCGCGACGCGCTGCTCGACGCGACGGCGCCGCACGAGAACATCACGGTGCACTGGGGCGACGCGATGACGCTGCCCCTTCAGACGCTCCGGCCGGCGCCCGTCAAGGTGGTCGCGAACCTCCCATACGGGATCGCCGCCGGCGTGCTGCTGCGCACGGTCGAGGAGCTCGGAGAGCTCACCGCGTGGGTCGCGATGGCCCAGCGGGAGGTCGGGGAGCGCCTCGCGGCCGAGCCGGGCACAGGGGCGTACGGGGTGCCATCTGTCCTCGCACAGCTGGCCTGCGAGGTGCGGGTGCTGCGGGCCGTGCCTCGCACGGTCTTCCATCCGGTGCCGAACGTCGACTCCGTGCTCGTCGGCATGCGCCGGCGTCCCGGTGAGGCGGGTCAGAGCCTGAGCGGCCCGCGCGGGCGGGCGCTGCGCATGCTCGTCAGCGGCGCGTTCGCCCACAGGCGCAAGACGCTCGCCGGTTCGCTGGCGCTGTCCGGGGGCGCCCCCGGGGCCAGCCGCGAGCGCGTCCGCGAGGCGCTGGCCTCGCTCGGCCATCCGCCCGACGCGCGAGCGGAGCGGCTCTCGCCGGAGGACTTCCGCTCGCTGGCGGGAATCCTCGATCTGTGAGCACCCTCCAGACGCTGCGGGCGCTGGCGCCGGCCAAGGTCAACCTCGGCCTGCTCCTCGGCCCACCGCGCGAATCCGACGGGCGCCACGAGCTCGCGACCGTGATGCAGTCGATCTCGCTCGCCGACGAGCTGGTGCTCGGACCGGCACCGGGCGGCCCGCTCGGGGACGAGGTGCTCTGCCCCGGGATCCCCGGCGAGAACCTGGCTGCGCGCGCCCTGCGCGAGTTCCGCGCGCGCACGGGCTGGCAGGCGCCGCCGCTGCGACTGACGATCGAGAAGCGCATCCCCGTGGCAGCGGGGCTCGGCGGCGGCTCGGCCGACGCGGCGGCGACGCTGCGGCTCGCGCACGCCGCATCCGGCCTTGGCGATCAGGAGCTGCTGCTGAGCATCGCCGAGGCGCTCGGCGCTGACGTGCCCGCGCAGGTCTCGCCCGGGCGCTGGCTGGCCGGCGGCGCGGGGGAGCGCCTGACGCGGCTTCCGCCGCCGAACGTGCCCTTCGGCGTGCTGCTGCTTCCTGCGGCGTTCGGCCTGTCGACAGCGGAGGTCTACGCGGAGGCAGATCGCCTCGGGCTGGCCCGTGAGCACGACGCCGTCTCGCGCGGACACGCCGAGCTGGGCGACGCGCTGGCGCGCGGGGCGCCGCTTCCAGCCGCCACGGAGCTGCTCCACAACGATCTGCAGCGCGCGGCCGTCTCGCTGCGCCCCGAGATCGCCGAGACGCTGCGCGCGGCCGCCGCGGCCGGCGGGCAGCCGGCGCTGCTCAGCGGCTCCGGGCCGACCGTCCTCGGGCTGTTCGCGAGAGCCGGCGAGCAGGGCCTCGCGCTGGCGCGTCTTGCGATGTCGGCGTTCAACGGGCGCGTGCCGGCCCCGGTCGTCGCGGTGCCCGTCGAGGCTGCCTTCGGCGAGCCGCAGCCGCTCGAGGATCAGCCCGGCCCGGGCTACTGAGGCCCGCGCCCAGGGCCATCGACGGCTGTGTGCGTCACAATTGCCCGCTAGGCGGATGAGCACCACCCAGATCAACGAGCTCGTCGCGGGCGGCAGCGCGGTCATTGGACTCGCCCTGTACGCCGGCTTGATCCTGCGTCCCGCATGGACCGCGTACTCGCGGCTGTGGGAGCGGGTGGCGGCGGCCGTCCTGTCCCTTTACGTGCTCGCCGTGTTCGTCGGCGCGGGCGTGGCCGGCGCGGTGGCCGTGATCGCGTTCTGGGCCTGAGCCTTGTCTGATCTCGCAGCGCTCGACGCGATCACAGAGGCGGTCGAGTCCGGTGCCGGGCTGCCGGAGGTCGTGCGCGCCGCCGCACGGGCGCTAGAGGCCAGCCTCGCCGTGACCGATCCGTGGGGAGCGACGCTGGCGGTCGCCGCCCGCTCGCCTGCCGAGGAGCGCACGCTGCTGAGCCGCGGAGACGGCGTCAACAGCGCGCCGCTGCGCGTCGCAGACACGGTCGTCGGAACTCTGCACATGCGGGCCAAGGCCGAGCCGAGCGCGTCGATGCAGCGGCTGCTGCTGACGATGATCGCCTCCGAGGTTGAGCGCGTGAGGGCTCCGGGGCGTGTCTCCGAAACGGCCTCATCGGACTTCCTGCGGGCGGTCCTCGCCCGCGAGCTGACCGATCGGGACGCGCTGCTGGCCCGCGCCCGCGAGCTGTCCCTGGAGATCGAGGACGGCGCGAGCATGATCGTCGCCCGCGCCCACCCGCAGGCGCCGACCGACGAGGGGTGGCGCGGACGCGTACGGGCCGTCGCCGAGCGTGGCGCGCGGGCCGTCGCCAGCCGCTCGATCGCTGCCCTCTCAGAACACGAGGGCAGCCCGGCGGCGGAGGTGCTGCTGCTCGTCCCCGGCGGTGAGGAGGCGATCGCGGCGCGTGCCGCCGAGACGGTCCTCAGGGAGATGGAAGCGGGTCTCTCCGGGTACACGTTCGCGCTCGGCCGCAGCCGCATCGCAGCCGACCCGAGCGATCTTCCGCGCGCCGCCAGCGAGGCGCTGCTCGCGGCGAATGTCGCGCAGGGTTCGCAGGACGGCGCGATCGGGCTGGCCTTCGAGGAGACCGGCGCCTATCGCCTGCTGCTCTCGGCGATGAGCGAGAACCCGGCTGAGCTGCAGCGCTTCTACGCCGAGACGGTGGAACCGCTTGTCGCCTACGACGAGCAGTACGAGACCGACCTCGTGCGCACGCTCGAGACGTTCCTCGAGGCCGATGGCAACGTCGCCGGGACGGCACAGCGGCTGTTCACCCACCGCCACACGATCTACTACCGCCTCGAGCGCGTCCGCGAGCTGTCCGGGCTGGACGTCAGCTCGAGTGACGGCCGCGAGAAGCTGAGCCTGGGGTTGAAGTCGATGCGCGTGCTCGGCATCGCCTCGCCCGGCGGGCCCGCGTCGGAGGCGGGAGCCGAAGGCGGCCGGGTGCCGCGCCGCAGCGGCCGGCGGGCCTAGGGATCTGGGTTCGGGCTCTCTCGGAAGCCGGTGCGCATTTGTATCCACGCCTTGTCGGGGGTTCGGGCTCTCTCTCGGAAGCCGGTGTGCGCATTTGTATCCACGCTTATCGGGATGTCCGGACTCGCTCCGGAGCCGGTGTGCGCGTATGTATCGACAACGCCGCAAGGCCGTGGATACCTATGCGCACGCTGCTGTTCTCGCGTATGACCGACCGGACGCCGTGAATACGTATGCGCACGCTGCTGTTCTCGCGTAAGACCGACCGGGACCCGTACTGCACCTTCACGCCCTGCCAAGCAGCGCCCTGCGCGGCGGGCCGCTCTCAGAATTTCCGGACGCCGAACTCCATCGCGTACGTGGCGCCGCTGTGCCCGGCACGGAGCACCCCGGGCACCGCGGGCTTGACCGCGACGCCGGCATCGCGGTACTCGCTGGTGAGGATCACGGCGCGGTGCGGCGGGGAGGCCATCCATTCGGCGACGATGTGAGAGGGACTCGAGAAGCTGCCCGTGCCCCAGGCGATGTTCTGGCCGACGGCGAAGCCGGCCGAGTGGGCGGGATAGCGAGTCACGCCGACCAGTGAGAGGGGCGTCTGGCCGCTCGGGCGCACGTCGGCGAAGTAGTCCCAGCTGACCATCGTCTTGACCTGGCTGGCGGCGACTCCGAGCAGGTAGCGGTTGGCGTGCAGCCTGTGCAGATGGTGCGCCGCGCGAATCTGGTTGACCAGGCAGAGGGTGGCAGCGTCGATCGCGGCGGCATCCTCGGCCGTCGGGACCAGCGTCGCGTTCGCGCAGCTCGCGGCGGCCGCGCCGGCGCGCGGGCGAGCGGCGGCAGCAGACGCGAGCGCGGGGAGAGCGAACGCAACGGCAGCTACCGCGAGCATGGCGCACAGCGCCCTTACCTCTCTCGCGCATCCGGGGGGCAGAGTGCAGGAATAGTTGCAGGATTGCCCGACGCACGTCTCGGTGCACGGGCAACGGGCCGCCGAGAAGCCGCTCGGAGCGATGACTATCCTTGCTCCAGCCCGCTGGGGGGTCGTCCAATGGCAGGACATCAGGTTTTGGTCCTGAGAATCGGGGTTCGAGTCCCTGCCCCCCAACCTCCGCTCGCCGTGCCCACCCCCACGGGTCGGGCAGGCGGGAGCGTTTAGCATCCCTGTGGTGAGCGCCCCCACAGTCCTGATCCTGGCCGCGGGCAAGGGCACGCGCATGCGCTCGCAGACACCGAAGGTCCTGCATGAGATCTGCGGCGTGCCGATGGTGCTGTGGCCGGTGCGCGCCGCCGCCGCGGCCGGTGCCGGACGGGTCGTCGTCGTCGACTCCCCGGGCGGATCGCTGCGCGATCTCCTCGCGGGGGACGTCGAGTTGGCCGTGCAGCCCGAGCCGAACGGGACCGGCGGCGCCGTCGCCGCGGCGCTCGCTGCGCTCGACGGCGATCTGTCCGACGCCGATCCGATCGTCGTGCTCAGCGGCGACGTGCCGCTCCTCAGCGCCGAGGCGATCAACGAGCTGCTCGCAGCGCACGAGCAGGCCGGAGCGGCGGCGACGATGGCCACGACGGTGCTCGAGGACCCGTCCGGCTATGGGCGGGTCGTGCGCGATGCCGACGGCGCGGTCCAGCGCGTCGTGGAGACGAAGCGCGAGGGTGACTCGACCCAGGCTGAGCGCGAGATCCGCGAGGTGAACACGGGCATCTTCGTGTTCGCCGCCGGGCCGCTTCGCCTCGCGCTGCCGCAGCTGAGCGCCGAGAACGCGCAGGGAGAGCTGTACCTGCCTCAGGTCCTCGACTTGCTCCGCGAACAGGGCGCACGTGTGATCGGGCATCTGCTCGAAGACGAGCGGCTCGTGCTCGGCGTCAACGACCGGATCGGGCTGGCGCTGGTGCGTGGGCTCGCGCAACGCGCGATCCACGAGCGTCATATGCTCGCGGGCGTGACGATCGTCGATCCGGCCACGACGGTGATCGACGCGGACGTGACGATCGGCCAGGACACGGTGATCGAGCCGTTCACGACGGTGCGGGGCACGAGCGCGATCGGCGCTCGCTGCACGGTGCGCCAGTCCTATCTGCTCGACTGCCTTCTCGAGGACGACGTGACGGTCGGCCCGTTCGCCTATCTGCGGCCCGGCGCGGTGCTGCGCGAGGGGGCGAAGGTCGGCACGTACGTCGAGGTCAAGAACTCCGACATCGGCCCGGGAGCCAAAATCCCGCACCTGTCCTACATCGGCGACGCCGACGTGGGCGCTCAGACCAATCTCGGCGCGGCCACGATCACGGCCAACTACGACGGGCGCAACAAGCACCGCACGACCGTCGGCGAGGGCGTCAGGACGGGCGTGGACACGACGCTCGTGGCGCCGGTCACGCTCGGCGACGGCGCCTACACGGGCGCCGGGTCGGTGATCACCGAGGACGTCCCGGCCGGCGCGCTCGGCATCGCCCGTGAGCGACAGGTCAACAAGGAGGCCTACGGCGGCCCGGTGCAGGAGGAGCAATGAGCGATCCCGCCCAGACCACGACCCAGACCTTCTTTACACTGCAAGGAGAGATGAGCGCGATGGACACGTCAGCGGAGTCCTCGCGGGCAAGTCTGCCGTTTGACTACAACAAGCGGCTGATGCTGTTCAGCGGCCGCGCGAACCCGCAGCTGGCTGCAGACATAGCCGAGAAGCTCGGCGTCGAGCTCGGGCCCGTGATCACCAAGACGTTCTCCAACGGCGAGGTCTACTGCCGCTTCGAGGAGTCGATCCGCGGCGCGGACGTGTTCATCGTGCAACCCACGTGCGGCAACCCGCAGACCGGGGTCACGGCCAACGACTCGCTGATGGAGCTGCTGTTCATGATCGACGCCGCCGTCGGCGCCTCGGCCCACCGCGTGATCGCCGTGACGCCATGGTTCGGGTACTCCCGCCAGGATAAGAAGTCGGCGCCGCGCGAGCCGATCTCGGCGCGGATGGTCGCGCGCATGCTGGAGGCGGCGGGCGCCGACAGGGTGCTGACGATGGACCTCCACGCCGGCCAGATCCAGGGGTTCTTCCAGAAGCCCGTGGACCACATGACGGCGCTGTTCATGCTCACCCAGTACTTCTCGGACCTCGGCCTGCCCGACCTCGTCGTCGTCGCCCCGGACGCGGGCCGCGTCAAGCTCAACAAGAAGTTCGCCTCGAAGATCGGCGCCGAGCTGGCGATCCTCGACAAGGAGCGCCCGGCCCAGCAGGTCGCGGAGATCGGCTACGTGATCGGTGACGTGCGCGGCAAGACGGCCGTCATCGTCGACGACATGATCGACACCGCAGGCACGCTCTGCGCGGCCGCCAAGACCGTCAAGGAAGCCGGCGCCGAGCGCGTCTACGCCGCGGCGACCCACGCGATCTTCTCGGGTGACGCATTTGAGAACCTGCGCAACTCAGACCTCCAGGAAATCGTCGTCACCGACACGATCCCGGTGCAGGCCGGCCTTCCGGACAACGTGCGCGTGCTGCCCTGCGCGGACCTGCTGACCGACTCGATTCGCCGGATCTTCGTCGATGACTCCGTCAGCGAGGTCTTCGAGGGAGAGAACCAGCTGTTCTAGGGAGCTGCCCTTCCGTGCCCTGGAGATGGGTTGAGGTCAGGAAGGACGAGGTGGCGAGAGCCACACAAGCGGGATACCGGCCGTTCGGAATCGGCCCTGCGAGGATGGCCCGATGGCCACCTCGGAGACCGTCCGTCTGCTGCGCCGTCCTGGTTATGCGCGCTACTTCACGGTAGTCGCGGCGACCCGTGCGACGGGCACGATGTTCATCGTCGGCGGGCCGCTGCTGGTACTGCAGCGCACCCACAGCCTGACGCTAGCCGGCCTCGTCGTCGCGGCCGAGACGGTGGCCGGAGCGTTCACCGGCCCCCTCCTCGGCGCCTGGCTGGATGTCACGGCGAGCCGTCGGCGGCTGCTCGTGCTCGACCGCGCCGTGACCGTCCTCGCGCTGGTGGCCCTGCTGGCGCTGGCCGGCCACGCCCCGAACTGGATGCTGCCCGTCGTCGCCTTGGTCCTGGGCGCGACGACGCCCCTGTCCGCCGGCGCCTTCTCGAGCGTCCTCCCCGAGATCGCCGGCGACGAGCTGTTGGCGATCGCGAACACCTTCGAGGCGACGAGCATCAACACGGCCTTCATCGTCGGCCCGGCGCTGGCCGGCGTGATCGCCGGAACGGCCGGCGCCACCGCTGTGATCCTCGTGCAGATCCTCGCCTGTGTCGTCCTGACCGCGCTGATCGCCGGCGACGAGACCTTCGAGTTGCGCCCCGAGCACGGCGGTAGCCCGCCCAGCGGGATCCTTCAGGCGGTCGAACAGGGTCTGAGCAGCCTGTGGCGGATCGCGCCGCTGCGGTGGAACACGCTGGTCGGCGTGGTCTACGTCACCGGATGGGGCATGCTCAACGTCGGCTTCCCGGCGTACGCAGTCAAAGTCGGCGCCGGCGCTCACAGCTCCGGCTACATGTGGGCAGCCGTCGCGGTCGGCTCGATGGCCAGCGCCTTCGCGCTGCGCCGTGCCGCCTCCAGGCTCCGCCCGCGCGTGCTGATCGGCTTCTCGTTCCTGGCGATGGCCGCCTCGGCGGCCGCGTGGCCGCTCGCAGGCAGCCTGGCCGGGGCGCTGGCGCTGATCGTCCTGACGGGAGCGCTCGAGGGGCCGAGCCTCGTCGCGCTGATCACGGTCCGCCAGCGGCTCGCGCCGCCGCACCTGCGCGGCCAGGTCTTCTCGACGGCAGGAAGCCTCGATCTCGCCGCGATCGGCGCCGGCGCCGCGATCGCCGGACCGTTGCAGGCCGGCCTCGGCACCGATGCGACGCTGCTCGTCTTCGGTGTGCTGCTGGTGCTGGCGGGGCTGCTGTCGCTGGCGACCGACAGCGACGGCGAGGTCGGGCGTGTGGCGCATCGGGGCGCGCGCGCAGCCGAACCGGCGATCCTGCACGGCCCTCATAACGAATAGGGTCGCCCGGTGCCGCCGCACTCCCTGCGCTCCCGCCTGGCCCTCGCGGCGATCAAGCGCGCGCTGCCATCGCTCGTTTCCGCGGACCCGGTGGCCCGGCTCGCGGAGGGCCTGCACGTGGCCGTCGTCGGCTCCGGCTCCCCGCTCCCCGATCGAAAGCGCGGCAACCCGTGCGTCGCCGTGATCGCGGGCGGCCGGGTCTTCGTCGTCGACGCGGGCGAGCGCTCGGCCGAGACGATGAGCCGCATGCAGCTCGCGCCGAGCCGGATCGCGGCCGTCCTGCTGACGCACTTCCACTCCGATCACATCGGCGGCCTTCCCACCGTCAACCTGCAGCGCTGGGTCGCCGACGCGGCCCAGACTCCGCTGCGCGTGCTCGGTCCGACCGGGGTCGAGCGCGTCGTGGCCGGCTTCAACGAGGCCTACGAGCTCGACCGCGGCTACCGCACGGCCCACCACGGCCCCGAGGTCGCTCCGCCTTCGGGCGCCGGCATGGTCGCCGAGCCGTTCTCGATCCCGGCTGGTGAGGACGCGAAGGTCGTGCTCGACGAGGACGGCCTGAAGGTCACGGCGTTCACAGTTGAGCACCCCCCGATCGAGCCGGCGCTCGGCTACCGCTTCGACTACCGCGGCCGCAGCGCGGTGATCAGCGGCGACACGATCTACGCACCCAGTCTGATTCGGGTCGCACGCGGCGCGGATCTGCTGCTTCACGATGCTCTGTCGCCGGAGTTGCTGAAGCTCGTCGAGGACGCGGCCGGCAGGGCGGGCCTGGATATGCGTCGCCGGATCCTGGCCGACGTGCCCGACTACCACGCGACGGCGCCGCAGGCCGCCGATGCTGCGCGGGAGGCCGGCGTGGGCGCGCTGGCGATCACCCACGTGATCCCACCACTGCCGCTGAAGGGTCTGGAGGCGATCTTCCTCGGCGACGCCAGAGAGCATTTCGCCGGCGAGCTCTGGCTGGCGCGCGACGGCGACCTCTACAGCCTGCACAGCGGCCAGACAGGCGTGGTGCGGAGCAGCATGATGGGGCGCTGGCCCGGCAGGTGAGCCGTCCCCGGGCGTCTCGCCCGCCGAGCTCCGGCGAGTAGCATCGGAGGCGCTCCGGCGCCCCCCGCCTTGCGCCGTGGCGCCCCGTATCGATGCCCGCGACACCCGCCGAACCTCCCGCCCGGCCCGGCCCGCCCGGTTCGCCTGAGCTGCCCTCGTGGGCCGGCGCGACGCCCGGCGCCGCTCACGGCAGCTGGACGCGGCGGCGGCGGGTGCGCGCGACGATCGCCGTCGGCGTGGTCGTCTTCCTGGCGATCAGTGTCCTGCTCGCGCGCTTCCTGCAGAGCGAGAACGTCGAACGCGACGCCGACCTGGCGCTGATCGCGGCCCAGACGCGCGGGGACGCGAACGGCATGCTCGACAAGCTCGGCGGCTGCCGGGCGAATCCCGCCTGCGTCGCCGGCGTGCGGGCCAACGTCGCCAACCCGCGCCTCGTCCGCAGGGGCGCCCCGAAGATCCTGCAGCTGAAGTCGCCGACGGCCTACTCGCTGTTCGGCACGACCGGGCGAACGCGGGTCGCCTGGACGGTGATCGGAACGCTGCCGGTAGTGCAATGCGTGACCGTCCGCCGCAGCGGCGACTTCCTGACGGGGATCAAGATCACGCTGACGAGCATCAGCCCACCGATCCCAAACGAAGCCGATTGCTAGAGTCTCGTTTCCCGAAATGGCTTCCACCACAACCAAATTGAGCGTCAACAGCCGCGGCGCCGCCGGTTCGCGCGCCGCGCGGCGGATGCGGCGCGCCGGCCGTGTGCTCGGCGTGATCTACGGCGGCGGCCAGGACGCGGTCGGCTTCGACGCGGACGCCCGCGAGCTGCGCCACGCGCTGGCGCGGTCCGGTGCCGTGATGGATCTCAGCGTCGACGGCGCGAAAGCGACCCCCGTCGTCCTCAAGGAAGCCCAGCGCGACCCGGTGCGCGGCGAGACGATCCACGTCGACCTGCTGCGCGTCCGCCTCGACGAGGCGATCAACGCGGTCGTGCCGGTCGAACTGCTCGGCATCGACGACACGCCCGGAGTCAAGGAAGGCGGCGTGCTCGAGCAGATCACGCGCGAGGTCAACGTCGAAGCGCTGCCCACGGCGATCCCTGAGTCGATCGAGTACGAGGTCGGCGAGATGCAGATCGGCGACACGATCCTGCTGTCGGCGATCACGGCCCCGGAGGGCGTGACGCTGACCGACGACATCGAGGAGACGGTCATCGCGACGCTCTCGCCGCCGAAACTGCAGGCTGAGGTCGACGAGGAAATCGAGTCCGAGACGGAGGTCGTCGGCGAGGGCGAGGGCGAGTCGGCGGATGACGAGTCGGAGGACTCCTCCGAGGAGGAGTAGCTGGCCCTGCGACGCCCCTTTGGCGGTGGCGCACCGGTCGACTGGTTGATCGTCGGGCTCGGCAACCCCGGACGCGAGCACGCGGGCAGCCGTCACAACATCGGCTTCATGATCGCCGGCGCGCTGGCTGAGCGCTGGGAGCTGAAGGCCTCGAAGGACCGCTTCAACGCGCACCTGGCCGAGGGCCGGCCGCCCCTCTCGGCGCTGCCGGCGGGAGTGGAGCGCCCGCGTGTGGCGGTGCTCTGCCCGCAGACCTATTACAACGACGCCGGCCGTGCCGTCGGACCGGCGCGAGGCTCGTTCAAGTTGCCGCTCGAGCGGGTGCTCGTCGTTCACGACGAGATCGATCTGCCGTTCGGCGACGTGCGCACGCGGCTCGGAGGCGGGCTTGCGGGCAACAATGGCCTGAAGTCGATCAAGCGCGATCTTGGGGGAGCCGACTTCATGCGCGTGCGAGTCGGCGTCGGGCGCCCAGATTCGACCGACCCCGAGATCGTCGCCGGCTACGTGCTCGGGCGCTTTCGCGAGAGCGAGGCGGATGTGCGGCGGCTCGTCGACGATGGCCGCGAGCACGTCGAACGTGCCGTTCTCGGGATCGGCGCAACAGAGCCGGAGGGCAGCGGGCAGGACGCCGGCGCCAGCGGCGAACGGGCGCAGGCGTGATGGCAGGCGGCGCGCTGCGAAGCCTGCTCGGCCTGATCGCCGACGACGAGCCGACACGGCGGCTGGCCGCGGAGGGGGGCCACGCCTTCGTCTCCTCCTCGCTTCGTCCGTATCTGATCGCGGCGCTCAGTGACCGCGACGAGGCGGCGCGGGCGCGGCCCGCGCTGGTCGTCGTCGGAGACGACCGCGCCGCGCGCGATCTGGCGGGCGACCTGAAAGCGTGGCTGGCGCCACGACGCGTCCGCTACTACCCCTCGCGCGGGGTCGCCTACGAGTCTCATCTCGCGCCGCCGCCGCACCTCGTCGGGCTGCGAGTCGCCGCGCTCGATGCGCTGCTGGATCCCACCGATCAGGACGACCAGCCGGTCGTCGTCGTCAGCGCCGTGGCGCTCTCGGAGAAGGTCCCGGACCCGCAGCTGCGCCCGCATTCGTTCACGCTGCGCGTCGGCGAGTTGCTCGACCTCGACGACTGCGCCGCCGAGCTCGTCGCGGCCGGCTACGAGCGCGTCGATCAGGTCGAGGAGCGCGGCCAGTTCGCGATGCGCGGCGGTCTGCTCGACGTGTTCCCGGCGACGGAGGACCGCGCCGTGCGCGTCGACATGTTCGATGTCGAGATCGAATCGCTGCGCTGGTTCTCGACGTTCACGCAGCGTTCGCTCGGCGAGGCCGAGGAGGTCGAGATCGCCCCCGCCGCGGAGCTCGCGGCGGAGCACCGCGAGCTCGCCGAGATGGCGGCCTCGACCGGCGCGTTCGCCGGCGAGGAGCAGGGCGAGCGCCCGGACATCGCCGAGCTGCTTCCGGTCGAGCGCTTCGGCGCCCTGCTCGACCTGCTCGACGAGCGAACGGAGCTGATGGTCGCAGCCGAGGAGGAGCTCGAGCCGGCCCTGAAGGACCACTGGGATGACGTCTGCGCAGCCTTCGGCGACACCGACGCGCACCACCTCTACGTCAGCCCGGGCGAGATCACGCAGACGCTTGCAGAGCGCACGCGTGTGTGGCTCTCGGCGCACGCGGCCGGTCAGGAGATCGAGGTGCGGGCGCAGTCGGCCGACACGGCTGCGCGCTCGCTCGCCGAAGCCGAGCCTGAGCTCGAGAAGCTCGTCCGCTCGGGCTACCGGACGGTGGTGGCGTTCCCGCGCCGGGGCGAGGGCGAGCGCGCCGCGTACAACCTGGGCCGGCTCAAAGCGACGTGGCTGGCCGAGGACGTCGACGCCGGGCGCCAGGTGCTCGACCCGTCGCTGCGCTTCGCCACGGCGTCCCTGCGCGACGGTTTCGTGGCGCCGCAGCTGAAGCTCGCCGTCTATCCGGAGCACGGCCTGCTGCGCCGGCGCCGCGCTGAGCGTCCCGGCGCGGGGCCCGGGGGCGGCGGGCGCCGCCGCG